>DGBH01000166.1:636-11910 GCA_002384205.1 Bacteroidetes bacterium UBA4009 | reverse complement strand
TGCTGTCCAAATGCCTGGATACTCCAAAAGCTGATAAGAAGTAGAACTATTTTTATTCTCATTATAATTTTACAAATCCTTTTGACAAGACAAAAAGTGATTGCGCTATTAAAACGTGGCTTATATCACTAGGTTTCAGGCCTAATCCTGGTGGAATACCGTTAAAAACAACGGCAGAAACCAATATGATTCCTATCCCATTAAGTATGGTTTTATGTGCCGATATATTTTGCTTTAGATTTTTAACAAATAAAAATCCGCTTATCAGCAACATTTGAATAATACCGTATGTCATCACGGGTCTAAATCCAAGTTTCGTTCCTGGATAGAGCACATTGAGGTAAACCAACCATAAACTAGCGAGCACCAAGATTGCATTGTGTATATGCTTAATCTGCCCTCTATCTAGCCATCCAAAGAGATGTAAGCTACCTCGGGCAAAAAAGTAAAAACTAATCAGATTAATAACTCTTGAACAAAACAATAAAATAGCTTGTGTTTGAAGAGGTAAAATTTCCAAATGGCCAAAAGCACCTATTAGTGCAGACAAAGCCGTAGTAGTTAAAAACCACGCAAAGTCATGTGCAAGCTTTGGTTTATGAATAAAATACACTGCCGCTCCCACCACAAAAATTAGAATATTGGAAAAAAAACTAAGCCACATTATAGCTGGCAATAATAGTTATTTAGCTCCATTTAATGTAAAAATATTAAAGTCATCCTCTCCGCTAAAGCGTCATAGAAAACGTCCATTACCTGTTCCTTATACTGAATAACGGCATGTCCAAAAGTATATTTTACTTAAATAAACCAGATGCAAGCACTTTTTCGCCAAGCGCTACCGGTTTTCCTTTGGTATAATCAAAACAAACGAGGGCCGTTCTAATTTCTGCCATGGGTTTATTTTTAGTGAGATTGGTGAATTTATAAAAGATGTTAAATGAAGATCCACCTTCTGTTTGAGCGGCTACTTCTATCTGCACTTCATCGTTTAGGTGCCCCTCTCCTTTATAGGTAATAGCGGCATCTGCTTGAATAAGTGAGGTTCCTCCAAAGTCTAATTCCGTAAAACCGTATTGTGCGAAATAGGCCATTCGCGCCTCTTGTGCAAACGCTAAAAACTGCTGATTGGCGAGATGATTACCGTAATTTAAATCGGTAACGCGTACCTTCATTGTAATGCTAAAATGCCATTCCTTGGGCATATCTATTTTCATTCTGGCCATTGGGGTCCGTAAGCTGGGTGTTTTCCTTTAAATTGACTGAAATACTTTTTTAACTCAATAACGGTTTTATCTACTTCTTGCGTTATATAAAACGGTTCATCAAATACCACTCGCTTAGTACCATAATCAAAGGCAACGGTTACTAATGGGATATTCGCTTTTTTGGCAATGTGGTAAAAACCGGTTTTCCATTTTTGATTGTATTTACGCATTCCTTCTGGGGTTATGGTTGTTACAAACGCGTCGTTGGTGTTGTATACGTTTACCAGTGAATCTACAAAATTGGTGTTCTTACTACGTTCCACCGGGAAGCCACCTAGACCTCTGAAGAAATAGCCAAGAGGCCAAATGAACAATTCTTTTTTTGCCAAGTATTTCGGATCAAAACCTTCGGTGTAGCGGCGAAAGAGCACTCCAATCAAAAAATCCCAATTACTGGTATGTGGTGCCACAACTATTAAGTATTTTGGAATAGTAGGAACGGGACCTACTACTTTCCAACCCCACACTACTTCAAAAAGCCATTTTGCTATTTTCTTAAACATGGGTTAATGCCTCTAATGCGTCAAACTTAGCAATGATTTCTTCCGATATTGTTTCTGGTTTTCCCGTAGTTGAATTAAGCAATACAAAAGTTACTTCGGCACTGCTGCATAGGATATCTGAAGCCAAATCTCTAATTTCTTGGGTTACAACCATACTCTTATTATAGTAAACTACATTCGTAATTTTGATGAGCACATCTTGGTTAGGAACCAATGACTTTTTGTAGGAAATATTGATATTCACCACAATAAAAAGCAGGTTTCTACTTTCAAAAAACTTTTCGTGAAGGGCAGGCTCTAAAAACTCCCAACGCGCCTCTTCTAGAAGCTCTAAATAACGAGCATTATTTACGTGTCCATATGCATCACAATGATATCCTCTTATTCTTAGGGTGGTTCCGTTCACGATGCAAAGGTGCTAAAATTTAACTTATCAAAAAGTATAAGAAACGAATCATCCATTTTAGCGCACAATAACTTTAAAAGCAGAGGGTCGATGCTTTTTTAAGCAGGATATTTGAAGTGATTTACTCCCCAAAAACAAAAAATTAATTTACTTTGAGCCAACTATCTACAAACATTTAAAAAAGGATAGTGTTAAGCATATATGGGTATATTAATAGCAGGAGGTTCTGGTCTTATAGGTTCTGAATTAACAAAGTACTTAAGAGCGCAAGGACACCAAGTAAACATACTAACCCGAGGGAGTACCAATGAGGCAAACTATCTTTATCATTGGGATCTCGCCAAAAACTATATTGACCCAAAATCATTTGACGGCATAACTACCGTAATCAATCTTGCCGGCAGTCTGATCATTGGTGGCCGATGGACCACCAAACGCAAAAAAGAGCTTACCCGCTCGCGTGTAGACTCTTCTCAATTATTAACCCACTATTTAAACAGTAATAAAACAAAGGTTACGCAGTATATACAAGGCAGTGCCATGGGATATTATGGGGATTGTAAGGATACTATCATCACTGAAGCCACTCCTGCGGGCAACGATTTTATGGCTCATTTATGTGTGGCTTGGGAAAAACCATCGTTAGAACTTAATCCTAGCATAGAAAGAAGCGTGATACGCATCGGACTTTATTTGAGTAGAGCTGGGGGTGTATACAAAAGCTTAGCTCTTTTGGCTAAATTTTATGCCGCATCTGCCTTTGGCAAAGGTAAGATGTGGGCCAACTATACACACAGAGATGAGTTAAATGAATTTATTCTGGCCTTGGTCAAAAAAGAAATACCTGCAGATGTGTATAATGTGGTGGGTGAAAATGCCTTTATGATGGATGATTTTATTTCAGCCATAGCCAAAAACGAAAATCGAAGCGTAATTCTCCCTTCTATTCCTGCTTTTCTTTTAAAATGGCTATTGGGTGAAGCGTCGGCTACGCTGCTTAATAGCTATCGCATCACTTCGACTAAGATGGCCCAATTCAAGCTTCATAAATACCATAACCTTAAAGACGCACTTAACGCTTTATGAATTTAGCGATACATTGGTTTAAACGAGACTTGCGTTTAGCCGATAATGCAGCACTTTATTACGCACTTAAAAGCGGCATCCCGGTTCAACCTATCTTCATTTTTGATACGGAAATACTAAATAAACTGGAAGATAAATCTGATGCTCGAGTTACCTTTATTCATCAAGAGCTTAGTCGACTGAAGCAAGAATTACAAGCCTTAGGGAGTGATTTGTTGGTGTATTATGGCAATCCAGTAGAGCTATGGCCGTCTATACTAGAAGAATTACAACCGAGCGCGGTTTATACAAATCGTGACTACGAGCCCTATGCCAAAAAACGAGATACGGAGGTATCTACTATTTTGCTAAAACACCCTATTTCATTCAACACGTACAAGGATCATGTTCTATTTGAAATGGATGAAGTACTCAAAGATGACGATACTCCTTATGTGGTTTTTACGCCGTATAGTCGTAAATGGAAAGCTACGTTAACACCCTATCAACTAAAACCATATCCTACAGAAAAATACTTCAACTCTTTTAATCACCGTGCTCCTACTCCGCTCATAACGCTAGAAGAAATGGGATTCAAGAAAAGTAAGATTGCATTCCCACCGAAGACCACTACACTGAGCGTTATCAAAAATTACGAAGCAAATCGTGACTTTCCTGCTATTGCAGGCACATCTAGACTTTCCTTGCATTTGAGATTTGGCACCGTGAGCATTAGAGATAAAGCAGCTAAAGGGAAAAAAACGAGTGAAAAATGGCTTAACGAACTTATTTGGCGAGATTTTTATGTACACATCCTACATCATTTTCCGCATACGGTAGAGGGTAGTTTTAAACCACAGTATGACCAGATTCACTGGAGTACCAATGAAGAACATTTTAAAGCATGGTGTGAAGGGATGACAGGTTATGGCTTGGTAGATGCAGGAATGCGAGAACTGAATGCTACTGGTTTTATGCATAATAGGGTGCGTATGGTCGTAGCCAGTTTTTTAACCAAGCATTTGTTACTAAACTGGCGTTGGGGGGAAGCTTATTTTGCTCAAAAACTACTCGATTTTGATTTAGCAAGTAATAACGGTGGTTGGCAATGGGCAGCAGGAAGTGGCGTTGATGCTGCACCGTATTTCCGTATTTTTAATCCGTACACCCAAATTGAGCGTTTTGACTCGAAGCATGAGTACATTAAAAAGTGGATCCCGGAATGGGGTACTAATGCTTATCCAAAGGAAATTGTGGATCATAAAACGGCCAGAGAGTTATGTTTGGCCACCTACAAATCTGGACTAGCACCCAAGTAATAAAGCTATTTTAGTTTTACGCTTATTTAGTTGCCCATATATTATACTTTAAAATACAATATATGGCTCGAAGACCATCCTTCCATCCAATTTTTTTGCCATCTTCATAAGTACGTCCATAGTAGGATATCCCAATTTCATAGATACGAATTCCGGGTATTCGAGCGATCTTGGCTGTTACTTCGGGCTCAAAACCAAAACGATTTTCTTTTAGATGTAAGCCTTTGATGATGTCTGCCCTAAAGAGTTTATAACAGGTTTCCATATCGGTCAGATTCAGATTGGTCATTATGTTACTCATTAGCGTGAGAATTCCGTTTCCGATGCTGTGCCAAAAGAACAATATACGATGTGGTTTGCCTCCCATAAATCGAGATCCGTATACCACATCAGCATGTCCGTCGAGTATAGGTTTCAACAGCTCGTTGTACTCCAATGGGTCGTACTCTAAATCGGCATCTTGAATAATAACCAAATCACCTGTTGCCTCCTTAATCCCGGTATGCAAAGCGGCCCCTTTCCCCTTATTCACAGCATGATTAAAAAGTGATATTTTTATATCTTGATTTTGCGCTTGATAGGCTTGTAGTCGCACCCACGAATTATCGCTCGAAAAATCATTGACCATTACCACCTCTTTTTCAAGGCCGCCGATAAGTTCCACTTGTTTTATCTTGTTCAGAATGAGGTGTATGGTTTTCTCTTCGTTATAAACAGGAATAATAATGGACAAAACTTTCGGGTTCATACAAGTGCAATATTAAAAGAAAATACAATTAGAATTAAGAATGCATTATTTATTCGATCTCTTAGCCTGCAGAAAACTCGACTTATTTCAGTTAAAATCATTTTCGAGTATTCATATCAAAAGTTGTAATTAACCTCTCTTGATGCCAAAATAAATACCTTTGCAACCATGGAATTGCAACAAACTACTTCTGGAGAATACACCATATACATACCCAGTATGGATGAGACGTATCACAGTAGAAATGGGGCAATATCAGAAGCTAAGCATGTTTTTCTTCAAGAAGGCATGGACCGCACTACAGGCAATATACGTATCTTAGAAGTGGGATTTGGAACAGGCCTAAACGCGTTACTCACTGCACAACACGCTATGGAATCCGAGAGAAAGGTGTTTTATCATACGCTTGAACCTTTTCAGGTACCGTTTGAGCTCATAGCGCAAATAGGTTATGGTAAATTACAGGGAGACGAGACTCTTTTTAATGAAATACATCAGGCTGAATGGGAACAAAAAGTAGCGATAAATAGTCATTTTATACTGCATAAGACCAATCAAAAATTAGAATACGTAGCCCTCGAAAATGAAGCGTATGATGCAATCTATTTTGATGCCTTTGCACCCAAAAAGCAACCCGAACTTTGGAATGAAACACTCTTTGCCAAATTGTTCAAGGCGACAAAACCAGGAGGCGTGTTATCTACGTACTCCGCAGCTGGTCAACTTAAGCGAGACCTAAAAGCAGTAGGATTCATAATCGAAAATCCTGAAGGTGCCAACGGTAAACGAGAAATGACGGTTGCCCTAAAGCCGATTTAGGTATCCGCTTCGTTTTTTACTCCTTGAATCCATTTTGTACCCAACATTCTATGCGGGTGATTTGCTCGTTGCTTAGTTTATTGCCATTTTTGGGCATTGCACTTGCGCCCAATTCGTGCTTTATTGACTTTAAAAACTTAACGTCAGATGCTGTTGCCTTGGTGGTAGCATAATCTGCAATAGTAAAACCGCCAGCTCCCGCACCATGGCAGTAGCTTCCTGAGCAACCCGCATCATCTAATAGTGGTTTAATATAGGAAGTATAGGTAATATCCAAACTATCGCAGATAGATTGTGGTTGATCAGTAATAACTATATCGTCATCCTTGCAAGCCACAGCTAATGTGACTATACTGATTAGTAAAAAAGCGGTTTTTTTCATAAAATGTTTATTTGTTGGGAAAAATACAAATTAAATTTAAACTGACTAATTACTATTGCAATGTGAGTGCACCAAACACCAATTTATCACTAAAAAATTACAATACCTTCGGAATAGAGGTGTCTGCTAAAGAAGTTATTTTTTTGACAGACCTAAAGCAGTTGGATACTGTTCCAAATCTTCAAAATTGTCTGTTCTTAGGAGGAGGAAGCAACGTACTTTTTACGCAGGATGTAAACGGCACTGTTATCATCAACCAAACCAAAGGTATTTGTGCAGTAAAGGAAGATGATGATACTATAGAACTTGCCATTGCCAGTGGTGAAAACTGGCACGAACTTGTTTTACATTGTATCGAAAAAGGATACGGTGGATTGGAAAACATGAGCTTAATACCTGGCTCAGTAGGTGCAGCACCTATGCAAAATATTGGAGCGTATGGCAAAGAAACCAAGGATGTGCTGACCTATGTAGAAGCACTAAATTTAACCACCTTACAACTGGAACGATTTACAAACAAGGAATGTGAATTTGGCTACCGAGAAAGTATATTTAAAAAACATGCAAAAGGCAAGTATTTCATTACCACTATTGGGTTACAACTAACTAAAAGAAACCATATCCTCAATACCAGTTACGGTGACATAGAAGCATGGCTAGTGGAGCATTCTATTACCACTCCTACCCTACGGGATGTGAGCAATGCTGTAATTGAGATACGCCAAAGTAAATTACCCGATCCTGCCGAGTTAGGCAACAGTGGTAGTTTTTTCAAAAATCCAATCATTCATAGAGCACACCTCAATATGCTTAAATATGAATTTGAAGATATCAAGAGCTTTCCGGTAAGTGACACATTAGTGAAGGTACCCGCTGGATGGCTTATTGAAAAACTCGGATGGAAAGGTCGTCGTGTTGGCTATACGGGCTGCCATGCTAAGCAAGCACTCGTGCTCGTAAATTACGGATATGCTAAAGGAAAAGATGTATTGAAACTGGCTCAAGACATACAAGAAGATGTATGGGAAACCTTCCAAATAACACTTGAAATGGAAGTCAATGTAGTCTAACCTCGATCCCTTAAAATTAGCTTAATCCAATTTGGAATAATTTTTAATTTAATGCGCGGAATCTAACATAAAGGGCTGTGGTGGGCGTTTTTATTCATAGTGGTAGTACAAATTCTCATTTTAACCATCATTTTTAAATATCAATTAAAATTTAATTCAACTCTTGAATTTACTTTGCAGTATGTCTATAGAATTAAATGCCTTAAAACAAACTGCACTTTACGATAAACACGTTTCTCTTGGCGCCAAAATGGTTCCTTTTGCCGGATACGATATGCCATTACAATATACAGGTCTTGCTCCAGAGCATCATGCGGTACGTAACAGCGTGGGCATGTTTGACGTTAGTCATATGGGTGAGTTTAGTGTGAAAGGAAACGATGCAGAAGCACTCGTATCATGGATTTGTTCTAACAGCATACTTAAGATGGTAGACATGCAAGCACAGTATAATTGCATGCCTAATAATGAAGGCGGCATTGTAGATGATCTTATCGTTTATCGATGGTCTGCCAAAGATTATACCTTGGTAGTAAATGCAAGTAACATCGCCAAAGATTGGGATTGGATCATGACACAAAAAGAGTCTAAGGGCTTTGATTGTGAGCTAGAAGATCAGTCTGATGACATTTCGCTACTTGCAGTGCAAGGGCCAAACGCTCTTAAATTATTGCAAAAACTTACCGATATAGATTTATCTGCTATCGAATTTTATCATTTTGATGCGGGCAGCCTTGGCGGTTGCGACGACGTAGTGATAAGCAATACAGGATATACCGGTTCAGGTGGATTCGAAATATATGTTTGGAATACAGACGCCAATACGCTTTGGGATGTCATAATGGAAGCAGGTAAGGAATTTGACATTATACCTTGCGGACTTGCATCTAGAGATACGTTAAGATTAGAAAAAGGCTATTGCTTATATGGCAATGATATAAATGACACTACTTCTCCTATAGAAGCAGGATTAGGTTGGATTACCAAATTTGATGAACCTTTTGTAAATCAAGCGCATCACCAAAACATCAAAACCAATGGTGCACGCCGAAAACTAGTAGGTTTTGAAATGGTAGAACGCGGTATCCCAAGACAACACTATGAGCTTGTAGATGCAAACGGAAACGTGATAGGCGAAGTAACCAGCGGAACACAAAGTCCAACGCTAGATAAAGCAATAGGCATGGGTTATGTAACTCCTGAATTTGCTAAACCCGGTTCTGAAATATACGTACAAGTGCGCAACAAGAGCATTAAAGCGGTAGTGGCTAAACTACCATTTGTGGTCTAAGAACTTACAATTAGTAGGTTTACGCAAACTTGTGTGACCCATCGCAATTGGGCATTCGTTTAGACAAACCGCATACACAGTCATTTATTCCCTTACCCATCAGTATGCGATGACGATACTGTTCTATCCGTGATTCACGGGTTTTAGTTTGCTTGGCTGCTTCAAAAAACAGGGTGTAACCTCTTTTCCTTCCCGGAGTGAGAGCCTCAAATGCCTTGCTAAATTTACTATCTTCTGCAAGTTTTACGTGTAACTCTTCACAATAACGTACATGTTCACTTTTTGTCTTGACCACCTTGATTCCAGCCTTTTCTATTTCTATTGCTTCAAAAACATAGGATTTTAGGGTAGCTTCTAACTCCCTAATTTCTGCCACGTTGGTAAAACTGAGATACCTGACCGATTGTGAATTTTCGCCGGGTGAAACCAGGAGTTGGTTGGCATCTTGTAATAGAGTCCCTTTTAAAAACGACAAAGCACAGTGTGATTTAAAACTGGCAATTATAGCCAAGTTAACGCCTTGAAAGGTGTAACACGGCTGTCTCCATTTAAGCTCTTCTTGCAATTGACAATCCAGTAAAATAGTGCGTAAAGCCTTAATCTCAGGTTGCCATCTACTCGCATTTAGGATAAACTCGTCTACTTTTGGATTCATTGATTGATTCAAATTTAAGAGGTAATTCTACTTTTTGATAGGAAAATAGCACCCGAAAATGAAAAAAAAGATGTTGCTTTGACCCTGATGAATAAAATCCTAGTCATGGGAAGCGGTAGTTGGGGTACTGCACTGGTAAAAATTTTGCTGGAAGACCCCCTTATGCACGTAGATTGGTGGGTACGCAGTGCTGATATGGCTGTTGCTATTAACACCAATGGCTGCAATCCCAAATATTTACGCTCGGTAAAATTTGACCTGAAAAGACTGCACGTAAGTACCCATGCAGAAGAACTCATAGATCAAAATGATCATATCCTGCTGGTAACCCCTTCTGCTTTTGTGTTTGATTTACTTGATCCTATTGATGCAGCAAAATTTAAAGACAAGACTGTCATTTCGGCTATTAAAGGAGTTATTCCGCATACCAAGCAAATCATAGCCGATTACCTGATCAATGTGAAAGGGGTTAAAACTAAAAACTTCTTGGTAATAACAGGACCTTGCCACGCTGAAGAAGTTGCACAAGAGAAACTTAGCTACCTAACCGTAGCAAGCAAAAGTAGAAAACAACGTGAGAAAATAGCCGAAGCACTAAGTTGCTCCTTCATACGCGTGACCCAAACCGATGATATTTACGGGACAGAGATTACCGCGGTACTCAAAAATGTATACGCTATCGCAGCAGGAATGTGCCATAGCTTAGGATATGGAGATAATTTTCAAGCGGTACTTATGAGTAATGCCATTCGCGAAATAAAAAAATTCATTAAAGCATATTACCCCATCAAGCGAGACACGAACAAATCTGCGTATCTTGGTGATTTATTGGTAACAGGATACTCGCAATACAGCCGTAACCGAACGCTAGGTGCTATGTTAGGCAAAGGCTACTCGACAAAATCTGCCCTTATGGAAATGCAAATGATTGCAGAAGGATATTATGCTACCGATAGTATACATCAACTCAATGAAGAACTAGGTGTATCTATGCCAATACTCGACTTTGTGTATGGTGTAATTTACGAGAATAAAAATGTGAAGGAAGAGGCTAGTAAACTAACCACACTATTAAATTAAGTTATGAAAAAGTTTTTAGTCAGTCTTATTTACATTTCACTAGCCACCTTAGTTATGGCCTACCTGTTTAAAGTGATGCGTTGGCCAGGATTAGGCGAGGTAAATATCGGCTTATTTTGGTTGCATATTGGAGCATACTTAGGCTATGCTGCATTGGTTCCTGACAAAGATTCTCGCATCCTATTTCCGATGGGTTTTCTGGTCTTTCTCCTTATTTTAAGCACGGCGGAGGTTGGTATATCCAACTCTTTTGCCATTGTTGGATTAATTGTGATTTATGTGGGTTATCATATTGCCATGCCCACCTATTTGGGTAAATCTGAGATACCTTTTATACAAAAAGGAGGAATTGTAGGCTTGGTACTTTTAATGATTGGCGTTGTATTTAAAGAAATGCATTGGCCGAGACCAGATTTCTTCTTTATAATTGGTTGCGGTACAATCTCTTTTATCCTATTGCTTGCAGGATTAACCAAGGGTTTGGTGCGGCAAAAATAAAAAAGCCTCCCAGCATTCATCGTGCTTAGGAGGCTCTAACTATAAAAAAATTAAATCTACGAAGACGTTTGACTCATTGCATAATCAACGTCCATCCAGCCACCGCCGTTAAAACACTCAATTCCTTGGCTTTGTAAAAAGCCTGTCGCTTGACCACTTCTGCCTCCGCT
>DGBH01000166.1:0-448 GCA_002384205.1 Bacteroidetes bacterium UBA4009 | reverse complement strand
ACATCTACTACTTGCGCTCCATTTTTTAATAATTCTTGTATTGTCATTTTTCTTAATTGTTGTTGTTTTTATTTTTTCGACTGTGAGCTAAATCACTAACTCACCTTACCTATCATGCAATTCGCATAACTCTTAGCCTTCATAAGTAAACCATTTTCAGCAGTAGCTTCTGGATAACCCATTGCACTTAATTTGGTAATTATGTGCTCTCTCACGTTGTCCTCATTATAATCTACGTCTATAGTCCCCTCCTCTATGTTTACTTCTGTCGTGTAAACACCTTCCATCTCATTGATCTTGGCAGTAATACTCGAAGCGCAACCGTTGCACTTTATATTGGCGATGTGTAGTTTTTCAGAAATCATTTGGTTTGACATGTATTTATTCCCAACATACTGTAAAGCGGACAAAAGTTTACAAAACTTGTTGCTGCAAAAATGACTGCGAC
>DGBH01000065.1:5559-5717 GCA_002384205.1 Bacteroidetes bacterium UBA4009 | reverse complement strand
TTTGATAAAATTGTTGTTTCTACACCCTTTTTAGCGGAGAGATTTAAAGATATTGATACACCCATTCTAGTTATCCCTTCTTCTGTTTTCTTACCAAACATAGCTGGAAATAGAAAACTACTAAATGACCAATGCATTCATATTTCTTGGATTGGATC
>DGBH01000065.1:0-5262 GCA_002384205.1 Bacteroidetes bacterium UBA4009 | reverse complement strand
GTGCAGATGCACATCATGGGGGCGACAATTCGACTAAACGGAGTTAATTGCGTTTACCACGATTGGAGCATTGAGAATGAGCGTACCTTGCTTAGCAACACCGACGTGGGCATAATGCCATTGGACAATACCGAATGGGAAACCATGAAAGGAGGCTATAAATTATTGCTGTACATGTCTTACGGTATTCCGGTAATAGCAGATGCAGTAGGAACGAATACCTTAATTATACAGCATGGGATTAACGGTTACTTGGCTCAAGAAACCTCGCAATGGTTAGATTATTTTAATCTACTACTATCGCATAAAGAAGAGGCAATTCAAACGGGAACAAACGGCAGGAAGACCGTTGAGACTACATACAGTTACGATGTAAATGCATCAAGATTAATACAATTTATAAAAAACTAGAGATATGACAAGTCCATGGACAAGAGAAGCGTTAATTAACGAGATAATTAAAAGAGATTTTGTGACCATTGACCTGGGTTGCGGTCCCAATCCGAATCCAAATATCATTGGAATAGACTCATTACCATTAGAGGGAGTTCATTATGTAACTGACCTTGAGAAAGGCTTACCCTTTTTAGAAGACAACTCAGTTGATAAGGTTACTTCTAGGCACTTTATGGAGCATATCGAAAATTTTGAACCATTGATTTCAGAAATTTATCGTGTGTTGAAAGTGGGAGGCGAAAACCATGTCATTGTTCCGTATTGGGTTAATCCACATTACTACTCCGACTATACGCATAAACGTTTTTTTGGGCTTTATACCTTTGATTACTTAAGCAATGGCAACAATGATAAACCACTAAAAAGGAAAGTTCCCACGTTTTATAATAACATTAACTTCAATGTTTTTGAACGTACAATAGTGTTCAGAGATGGAAATAATCAGGTATTAAACCTATGGAAAAAAAGAATCCTACAACCGCTATTCAATGCATCAACTGGCACGCAAGAGTTTTATGAATTTTATTTATCTTACTTATTCCCTGCAAGTGAAATCATTTTTAAGATGAAAAAATAAGGTTATCCCGAAATCCTCAAAAACTATCTTAACCTATCTAACAAAGTAATAGTGACTAAATATCAGTTTATCCTACCTTTGCATTCCAATATTTAAGCCAATGCTGAACATTATTTTATTTGGCCCTCCAGGGGCAGGAAAAGGTACTCAAAGTGCTAAGCTAATAGAACAGTACCATTTGACTCACCTTTCTACAGGTGACGTTTTTAGATACAATATAAAAAATGAAACAGAACTTGGTATCTTAGCCAAAAGCTATATTGACCAGGGAGAACTCGTTCCTGATGAGGTAACCAATAATATGGTAAATGACTTTATCGACCGAAATTGGAATGAAAACGGATTTATTTTTGACGGTTTCCCAAGAACCATAGCACAAGGCAATGCTTTAGCCACTATGCTTGCCGAAAAAGACTCTTCTATTACCATGATGCTTGCTTTAGAAGTTGAAGAAAATGAACTGGTAAAAAGACTGATAGAGCGAGGTAAAACCAGCGGAAGGATAGATGATCAAGATGAGGACACTATTCGCAATCGATTTAAAGTATATCAAAACGAGACTTCTCCACTTGCGGCTTTTTACAACGAGCAAGGTAAATATGTAGGCGTACTCGGAATGGGTTCAGAAGAAGAAATCTTTGATAGACTTACAAAGGCTATCAATTCCTTTGCTTAAGCCAAAACACCAAACTTAAAAACACCTGAACCATGAGTAACCAAAACTTTATAGACTACGTAAAAATATGCGGCAAAAGTGGCAAAGGAGGCCCAGGAAGTCACAGTTACTTTAGAGATAACCTAAACGCTAAAGGTGGACCCGATGGCGGTGACGGCGGAGCAGGTGGATCCATTATTCTGCGCGGTAATGCTCAGTTTTGGACCTTACTTCACCTCAAGTTTAAACGACACGTGTACTGTGAAGACGGTGCCCCAGGCAAGAAAAAACATCAAACCGGTAAAAGCGGCAAAAATCAAATAGTAGAAGTACCTTTAGGTACCGTTGCGAAGCATCCTGAAACATTTGAAGTACTGGGTGAAATTACCCAAGACGGTCAAGAAATCGTATTACTAAAAGGCGGCAAGGGTGGATTAGGCAATGCTAATTTTAAAAGTGCTACCAATCAAACTCCTAAATACGCCCAGCCAGGTGAACCAGGCAAAGAAGAGTGGTTTATTTTAGAGCTAAAAGTACTGGCAGATGTAGGTTTAGTAGGATTTCCTAATGCAGGAAAATCAACCTTGCTATCGGTAGTCTCTGCAGCTAAACCAGAAATAGCAGATTACCCGTTTACTACACTCGTACCGAATTTAGGAATAGTACAATATCGTCAATACAAATCATTTGTAATGGCAGACATCCCAGGTATTATAGAAGGTGCCAGCGAAGGAAAAGGATTGGGAATACGATTTTTACGCCACATCGAGCGTAATGCAGCTCTTCTTTTTATGATACCTGCAGATAGTGAAGACATCACCAAAGAATACGGCATATTGTTAAACGAACTGAATAGTTTTAACGAGGAACTAATGTTTAAGGACAGAGTACTTGCCATAACTAAAAGTGATATGATCGATGATGAATTAGAAGCCGCGCTTAGAGCAGAGATAGACGTAGACTGTGAAGTAGTTTTCATATCATCCGTTTCAGGTAAAAACATAATCCAACTTAAAGATAAGCTTTGGGAAATGATGAATAAAGAAGGCGCAAATTCAAGCGACTAAACAGGGTTTGACCAAAAATACACAGCTACTTTTTTATAGTATTAAAATAGATCTTTAAGATCAAGCATCGATGAAATAGGAGTACACTTTTCATTTGAAAAGGCACTCGGGTCATCGGTAAGCCAGTATGCATGCCAACCGCTTTGAATTGCTCCCTTTACATCTGCTTCTAAATTATCTCCTACGTAATGACTTGTTTTTAAATCACTTCCTGCATTTTTCAACGCTGTTTCAAACACTAACGGATGCGGTTTTTGAGCTCCTACTTCCTCTGAAATAGTGAGCGTCTTGAAGTATTTCTCTAAGTCTGAACAACGAAGCTTTGTTCGTTGAGACTCCGCAAAACCATTGGTAATAAGATGCAAATCATACTTGCCGGCTAGGTAATCAAGCGCCTCTCTTGCACCTGGCAACAATGCCGTTTTGGTAGGACATATCGCTATATACTTAGCCTCTACACCTAACGGAATTTCTTCCTCATCAACATCCATTTCTCTAAAGGTATCCCTAAATCTTCTCTCCCTGAGCTGTTCTTTGGTTACCCTATGTTGCCTATATAGCGCCCATAAATCATGATTGACACGTGTGTATATTCCTATAAAATCATCCACATTTCTACTTGAAATAAACTGTACTTTGTACAAATCATACAATTCTCTCAACGTTTCATTCGCGTTGGTATCAAAATCCCAAATAGTATGATCTAGGTCAAAGAAAAGGTTTTTAGGCATCCGGGTTTTTAATTAAATACTACGCGAAATAAAGGATTAAAGGGGGGAATAAAGCGCATTGGCATATTTAGTGGAATACCTACTGGAAATGCATCTAAATAATCTAGGACTTCACCCCAAACGATAAGTCACCTGCATCTCCCAAACCAGGCAGTATATAGCCATTTGCATCTAATTTGTCATCGATAACCCCGATCCACAAATCTGCATTCGGAATATGTTTAGTGACATAATCTACACCCTGTTTACTACCAATTACAGAGACTAAATACACTTTTTTGGGTATCCCTCGCTTACGTATTGCCTGGTAGGTTTGCACCAAACTTTGGCCTGTAGCAAGCATCGGGTCACATAAAATTATTATTCTATCGTTTATGTCAGGTGTTGCAAAATATTCCAACACAATTTCAAATTCGGTATCGTTGGTGTGCTTTCGGTAAGCCGAAATGTAGGCCAAATCTGCTTGATCAAACATATCAGAGATGCCTTTTTGCAAGGGCAATCCAGCTCGTAGTATTGTAGCTATAACAGGTTGTTCATTTAGCTTTTTAACTTGTGCAATTCCCAACGGGGTATTTGTAAAGTGTAAATCATAATTCATTTCTTTACTAATTTCGTATGCAGCAATTTGTCCGATACGTTCTATGTTTTTACGAAATCGTGCTCGATCTTGCTGAATCTCCTTATCTCTAAGCTCACGTAAAAACTCACTAACCAATGAAAATTCTTTAGATAAAATATGTACCACACTTCGAAAATATACCTTTCTGCTGTTCTATTATCCACTTATTATATTATTCATTGCTTAACTTTGACCGATGGATTTTAACGACCCTCTTGTATCACAACTCATAGATCTTGCCATCACGGAAGATATCGGTGACGGAGACCACAGTAGTCATGGTGCTATACACGCTGGAACAGAAGGTAATGCACGACTTTTGGTAAAAGACAATGGTATCATTTGCGGCATTTCTGTTGCAAAATATATTATGCATCTTATAGATGAAGACGTAAAATTTAATCAACTACTAGAAGAGGGAAGTGAAGTAAAACCAGGAGACGTAGTATTTACCGTGCATGGTAGCGTGCACAGTATTTTGCAAGCAGAACGGCTTATGCTCAACTTCATGCAACGCATGAGTGGAGTAGCAACTATAACGCATGAGCTTGTACAACTGCTACTAGGCACAAATGCACGTCTCTTAGATACACGTAAAACCACTCCAGGTCTTCGTACTTTTGAGAAATACGCAGTAACCGTTGGTGGTGGTGTAAATCACCGATTTGCTTTATGGGATATGGTTATGCTCAAAGATAATCATAACGATTATGCTGGGAGTATTACCAATGGGGTTATGCGCACCAAAAAATATCTTACTACCAAGAATAAAAGTCTCAAAATCGAGGTAGAGACCCGCAACTTAGAAGAAATTAAGGAAGCTTTACATACAGGTCTAGTAGATCGAATCATGTTTGATAATTTTACTCCTGAACTTATGACAGAAGCCGTAAAATTAGTAAACGGAATATGCGAGACAGAAGCCAGCGGGGGAATTACCCGTGAGACCATCCGCAGCTATGCAGAAACAGGTGTTGATTATATTTCAGTAGGAGCGTTAACTCATTCCGTAAAAAGTCTCGACCTCAGTCTAAAAGAATATTAGTTAGAGGGTAACATAACATCTACGTAACACCTTACCAATAAAACAAGTAAATCTGCAGATACCTGTTGAAACGGCAATTCTGTTTGCAGAATATTTACGCTGTCTTTTC
>DGBH01000124.1 GCA_002384205.1 Bacteroidetes bacterium UBA4009 | reverse complement strand
TACCATAAAAAAAGGTCAACTCCGTAGAGTTGACCTTTTTTTATGGTAAGGCGTTAAAAGCAAGTTGATAGCACGAGAAATTAGTTCTTAAACATCCGTAATTCTAGAGAGTTTTTCAGCAAAGGGTATTAATGCCTTGAGTGATAAAAAAGGTGTTGTAAGTGTTTCTAACATACTCTTCATGGGCATGTTCTACTTAATATAACCGAAAGTAGAAGGACTATACAGCTAGATATGTACTATTACTTATGTAATTAGAATTGACTTAGCTTGATATACGAATACCTGCTAAAAGTATAAAAGAGGTATCTCCTAAGAATGTCTTGAAACTTAATCTTCGCCGTCTTTTTTTATTTTTTGGCTAATGGTACGTCCTAATACCAATGGGAAAAATTCTTGACTGTAAACACTTGGATGTAAGCCAAAATCAGATTGAGAAGACAATCCTACTGATTTAATCGCTCTATAAGTACGCACAGCCATGCTGTTAATCACCGATAAACGATTTAAAGCAGAAAGTCGAGTGTTGAGTACTATGAATTTAAAGTCTGGCTCAAAACGCTTGTATTCTTTGGTTTTAAAAACTACACTGTCTTCTAGTTCAGATAAGCCTAAATCGGCATATATTTTCCGCATTAAGTATTCTATGTGATGTTCTTCTTTAAAACCATAACATACGTTAATGAAATAGGATGAATTCTTAGATAACTCCTCTACTTTGTAACTGATTCCCCTTGGGTTATCCGTGGTATTAATATTCAGTAACCAATAAAATCTTGCTTTCTTTGGTCTGAAAATAGTTATTGAATGTAAGATAGCCTTCTCAATGTTTTTGGAAAATGACGAACGCGTAAAATAAACCAGGTTGGTATAATCGTACGGGAGGGTTTTATCTTGTTGTATGTCGCTTAAAATAGGGACTAGTTTGTCCGCAGTTGTGAAATCTTCGTATTTGCCTCGTAGTTGACGTGCTTTGTAGTACAAGTATAATAATCCAAAAATAAGCACCGAAACAGCCAGTGGAAACCAGCCTCCGTGGGCAAATTTAGATAAGTTAGAAACTAAGAAAATCAGCTCAATATTCACAAAAACTAGAATAGATAATAATATCCACCACTTTGTTTTTTTCTTAACTCCCACAAAAAAGAGCGTAAATAGTAGCAAACTGGTCATCAACATATCTATCGAAATAGCTAAACCATAAGCACCTTCCATGTCGGCAGAACGTTTAAAAATAGCAACAACTAAAAGACAACCTACAAATAGTAAAGAGTTGATAGCAGGAACATATACTTGTCCTTTTTCGGTGGCAGGGTATTTAATCGCTAGGTTGGTCCATAGTTTCAATTTTATAGCCTCGCTTACTAGCGTAAATACACCAGTGATAAGTGCCTGACTAGCAATAATAGCTGCTAATGTCGCTATGAAAATGACATAAGGTAATAGTGCATCTGGCACGTGAGAATAAAATACGCTAGTATGATTTGCTTGCGTGTTAAGTAAAAAAGCACCTTGTCCTAAGTAGCTAAGGAATAGACAAATGATTACATATATCCATGATGCGCGTATATTTTTCTTACCTATATGGCCAAGATCAGAGTACATTGCTTCGGCTCCCGTAGTACATAAGAAAACGGCACCCATAATCCAAATTGCGCCTGGGTAACTAATTAAAAAGGTGAAAGCGTAGTAAGGGCTTAGTGCTATAAGTACACTTGGTTCTATCATGATCTGACGTAAACCTAAACCTGCAATGAGTGTAAACCACACAATCATGACAGGGCCAAAGTATTTGCCGATAGACTCTGTGCCAAATTTTTGTATAAAGAAAAGACCAGATATAATGGCTATAACAATAGGAATGGTGGGCAGGTTGGGCATTTTTACGTTAAGCCCTTCAATTGCTGACGAAATGGATATAGCGGGTGTAATAAAACCGTCTGCCATAAGAGTGGCACAACCTATGAGTGAAGGCACTATAATCCATGCTGGTCCACGTTTTTTTAGCTTGGCGTACAACGCAAATATTCCTCCTTCTCCATGATTATCAGCATTAAGTGCTAGTAGTACATATTTTCCTGTAGCAAGAAGTATTAATGTCCAAAGTACACAAGAAAGACCGCCAAGAACGAGTTGTTCTGAAAAAGGTTGGCCATGGGTAATGGCTGACATTACATAAAGAGGGGAGGTGCCTATGTCACCAAAAACGATACCTAAGGCTACAAGAGCGCCACCTTTGGTAAATTGAGATTTGTTCATTATTGTTACCTAAACGAGAGTCTACTTTTTTATATCTGTATAGTAGAAGCTCACTTTTTTATTCACTGCAAATTTTAGTCAATTATTAATGCAAAGGGTAAAAAAGGTTAAAAAAAAAGATAGAAACTAAAGGATTTACGCAAACAAAAGAACTGAATCATAATTATTTAACGCTAGGTATCTAGTAAAGCGAAAGCCCTAAGCATGCATATTCTTTTATGGAACATTGATCAAATGTATTACACTCAAAATGTACTAGAACAAAAAAATGCCAAGCTTTCACTTGGCATTTTTTATAAGAGTTAGAAGAAACAATTACTCGCCGTCTACTAGTTCCAAATCACTTAAAAATCCTTTCAGATTCATAATGATGGGCACATTCATTAGGTCTGCACCTAGTTCGTTAGCTAAATGAACACTCACCCAGTCTAGTCTGTAAATGATGTCAAACATTGATTGGAGTGTAAATTCTGGTACGTGTAACGGAAAAACTTTGTTGTTCTCCAGCTCTAAGTGAGAAATCAAGAAATCAAATCGAGCTTCTACTCTAGGATTTAAGGTGGAGTATAACATCACGTAGTTAGTATCTAGCTTTTGAGTATAAGACTCAATCATGTTATGATTTGCTTCGGGTAATACACTTACAAAACCTTCTAGTTTTGCGTTTTCTTGTAATTGTTGTGTGAAACGTACCGCTACAGGCGCAAACTGTCTATCGGCTACGATTACAAATTTTTTAGTTGGGGTGTTTTTAAAGAAATCAAAAATACGTTGAGCACTTTCTTGCATACGTGGCATTTCAGCTTCAAAATAGGCTCTTATAGATTCTAGTTCGGCGCGCTGGTCATCGCCCATAAGTTCACCTAAAATAAGCGCAAGATAACTAAGACCTAAGCCAATGGTCATACGTGGTTGGAATCCACCTTTTAATCCGTAATGTTTCAGGTTATTAGCCTCGGCAAGTGCTTGCATAGTTCCGCCTCCTGCAATAACTACTATGTGACATCCTTTTTCTTTTGCTTCATGAAAAAGGCTGATGGTCTCTTCGGTATTTCCTGAATAAGAATTTAGGATTACCAATGTCTTAGCTGAAATAAAATTAGGTAAATGGTAATCGGCTACCGTTTCTATCGGAATTGGACATTTGTCAAATAACCAATTTTTGATTATTACTGCTCCAATACCGCTGCCGCCTAATCCACCTAAAACGATGTTGTTATAATTTTTTACGTCTAAACCATGGGCTGAGTAGTTTTCTAAAACGTAGTCAAATTGCTCTGTAAAATTCTCTAAAGACGATTCGTGTGTTATCATTTAAATTTCGTAATACCTTTGTGGCCCGCAAAAATAAACTTAATAGGCGTTTCGCGTATATTAAGACTGCGTTAAATATAAAGAATAGAAATGCCCATAAATTCAGAGGAAAATATAGAGGTACAGGAAGATGGCCTTTTCTTGAAATACTCCTTTACCGTTGACAAAGGTCAAGAGCCTTTGCGAATCGATAAATTCTTAGTAGACAGAATAGAGCGTGCTTCTAGAAACAAGCTGCAAGAGGCAATAGAGCGCAAACAAGTTATTGTGGATGGTAAGGCTGTTAAGTCTAATTACAAGGTTAAACCCAGTGATTTTATTGAAGTACTCGTAGATAAAGAGCCAGAAGATTTAGAGGTTATTGCACAGGATATCCCATTGGATATTCGGTACGAAGATGATGCGATTATGATTGTGAATAAACCCGCAGGCATGGTAGTGCATCCTGGTTTTGGCAATAAAACCGGTACGTTAATTAATGCTCTAGCTTATATACTTGATGACAAAGAAGCCCACAAAGGGAAGCGTCCTTGGTTGGTGCATCGTATTGATAAAAATACCAGTGGATTGCTCGTTATAGCTAAAACAGACGAAGCAATGGCGCACCTAAGTAAGCAGTTTAAAGATCACACTATTGAGCGTACTTACTTAGCGTTAGCTTGGGGTAGTTTTGAGCCCAAACAAGGAACGGTAGAATCGTTTATTGGTAGAGATGAGTATGACCGAAAACGCTTTGTTGTTACAGAGCCTAGTGAGGATAGAGGAAAACATGCCGTTACTCATTATAAAATTCTAGAGGATTTTGTGTACACATCACTTGTGCAATGCAACCTAGAAACAGGGCGTACGCACCAGATTAGGGTGCATCTTAAGCATTTGGGGCATCCTATCTTTAGCGACGAAAAGTATGGTGGAAATCGAATTTTAAAAGGTGTTATTTTTAGCAAGTACAAGCAGTTTGTAGATAATTGCTTTAGTATTATGCCACGACAAGGTTTACATGCTAAGTCACTGGGATTTACACATCCTACTACCAAAGAATGGGTGCAGTTTGACTCAGAATTACCACATGATATGCTGACGGTCTTAGAAAAATGGAGAACCGCTGCCGCTACTTATGGTTTTTGACCAAAACTGGAGTCAAAATAACTAAGTCGGGTAATCAATTTACCAAAAACGTATTCTTGAATGGTAACTATTTGCTTAAAACCTGTAAAAGTGGCAAAATAGCGTTCGGTGTCTTGAATAATGGCATTCCCGTTCTTGTCAAGTAATGTTTGACCATCTGTAATGCCACCCTTGCGATGAAGTCGGAGTTCCTGTATCTTGCCATTGGTAAGTTCCGCAGAAATGGTCATATAGGGTACTGCTTTGGCAATAGAATCTTTACTTTTAGGAGTTAGATAATTGGCAAATCCTTCAAAATTTTTGAATGTAAAAAGGGAGAAATAACTTCTGGCTGCTGATTGAGAAAGATGACTAATTGCAGGTTGTATTCGGTAAGTACTATCAATGCGGGATAGGGTAAAAGATTCCGATGGCATTTCATAGTTAGTAACGGTTATTTTGGCAATTTCACCTGGTTTATAGTCAAATACAGTGCGGTCGTACCAATCTTGAATATCGGTGCTGTATTTTGGGTCTAATACGCCGTCAAAACCGAGTACATGGGCTACATAAGGAGTTTTAGAACCTTCAATATGAAGGAAAGAACCGGATTGATCTGAGTTAGGCGGCCCTACGTAGTAATCCCTGATTAACTCACCGTCTTCGTATATTTTAACATGTTTAGAGTTGCCCACCATGCGACGAATTACAGTTTCACGGCTTGCGCTAGGCACGGGTCCTTTTATACGTATTTGACTTATGGTTTCATTGAGTAATAAGTCAATGGCTGCTTGACTAGCTTTATATTCCTTGTTTAGTATCCAAGACCCTTCTTTTTTTTCTAGAACAATAGTCATTCCTTCTCGATCTTTGATGGTTATGAGATCTATTTTTCGTACGTCATTTACGGCAAAATTGCTAGCGTCGCGTAGGTGAGCTTCGCCATTTTTGCTGCCAACCAGATAATACACTCCAACAGCTGCCAATAGAAGTATAATGATCCAAACGTAATTCTTCATATATGGGTTCAAAGTAACAGCGGAATGGAGCATAAATGCAAAGCTTTTTGGTCAAAGTACGGAATCAAGTTAAAACAGGTAGTTTATAACTGCGTGAAATAAAGACATGAGGGGTTGTCTATAATCAAAGTTATCGGAGAAAGAAATAGGTGATAGTATGGGTAAGTATAGGCAGTGTTGTCTTTTGATACGTGAAGTGAAAGAGTAATTCTGTTTATAAAATAAGCAAAAAAGGATAGAATGAATAAAATATAGTTATGATACCTTTGAAAAGTTGAAAACAGGTATATTTAACCTTCAGACCTACGTGCAGAAAAATCAAGCCAACATCATTGTTTTGGCTGATGAGCATACCATGAATTATTGCTATCCTCTTCTTTTGGAGGAAGTGTCCTCTTTTATTGTTCCATATGGAGAAGGATATAAAAATTTAGATAGCTGTGAGTTTATATGGAAAAAACTCACAGAGTTTGGCGCAACTAGAGAAACAATTTTACTTTGTCTTGGAGGCGGCGTGGTTTGTGATATGGGAGCTTTTGCAGCAGGTTGTTTTCAGCGAGGTATGAAAACTGTGCTAGTTCCTACTACGCTGTTGGCAATGGTAGATGCATCAATAGGTGGCAAAAATGGAGTCAATTTTATGGGGTATAAAAACTACATTGGTTCTTTTAGTGAAGCCGAAGAAATCTTCATTTGCGATAGCTTTCTAGAAACTTTGTCATACAAAGAAAAAGTGAATGGGTACGTAGAAATGCTTAAGCACGGCCTTATTGCAGATCGGTTACATTACGATCAGGTAAAAATGCTCTTTCTACAAGAGAATCAACATCTAGAAGATCAACTAATTCTAGATTCTATTGCGATTAAGAAAAATCATGTGGATCAAGATTTTAGAGATCAAGGTGTACGTAAACGGCTCAATTTTGGGCATACGATTGGTCACGCAATTGAGTCATATAGCCTAACTATAAATGATGAAAACGAATCGCTTTCTCATGGGGTTTCGGTAGCCTTAGGTATGATTGTGGAGGCTTATATCAGTACCAAGATGGTAGGTCTAAGCAAAGATGAACTGCATGAATTAACCATGGTGTTACAACGAGTAGTAAGTGGGATAAGTGATGACATTCCCACGTATGAGGAATTAAAGCCATACTTAATTAAAGATAAAAAAAATACAGAGCAAGGAATAAACTGCTCTTTGATAGCAAGTATTGGCGAGGGCGTACATGATCAGTATGTGGAGGTTTCGCTCATCAAAGAAGGACTTGATTTTTTAGCAAATCTTAAATGATTAGACTCTTACATCCTACGGCTATTGTAAAAGGGGAGGTTAAATTGCCAAGTTCAAAAAGCATAAGTAATAGGTTGCTCGTGCTACAAAAACTATATGAGCCGAGTTTGTTTTTAGATAATCTTTCGGAGGCAAATGATACGCAATTATTGGCCCGTATTTTAACACAAGAATCCAGCCTAATGGATGTTGAAGATGCAGGAACCGCACTACGATTTTTAGTAGCCTATACTGCGGTAACACCCGGAGAATGGACTATCAAAGGCACGGAAAGGCTTCATCAAAGACCAATTGCAGAATTAGTAGATGCTTTACGACTTTTTGGTGCAGACATAGAATACTTAGAAAATAAAGGTTACGCTCCTCTAAAGGTCAAAGGGAAAAAGCTTGTAGCAAGTTCTACGTTAATTGATGTAACTAATGTAAAAAGCAGTCAATTTGTATCGGCATTGTTACTCATAGCTCCTCTAATAGAGGGTGAGTTTAATTTAAAAGTAAATACTAAAATGTCTTCTTATTCATACGTGCATCTTACTATATCCTCCTTAAGAAGAATGGGTTTTCCTGTGTTTATAAAAGGTCAGTATTTGAGCGTAAACAAGCAACAGAAGTTTGATGGAGAGTACTTTCAGATAGAACCAGACTGGACCTCTTTTTACTACTGGTTGAGTATTGCACATCTTGCCAAAGAAGTAGATTTATTTTTTCCGGGATTAAGGTTAGAGAATATGTCAAGAGAGCGCACAAAACTTTACGATGTAGGCAATAAGGCCATGTTTTTTGAAGAAATAAATGGAGGTATTCGTATCACTAAAAAGAAAAAGGGCAGCATAGAAGTAGTATCAGACTTAAATTACTCACAATTTCCAGATTCGGCTATGACTTTTGCCATGTTAATACCTGCCGTAGGTAAAAAAAATGCAAAACTAAAAGGTTTAGATAGCTTAAAATACAAAGAATGTGATCGCGAAAAAGCACTTAAGAGCCACTTATCTAAAATAGGAGTGCAGCTTACTAAGTTAGAAGATATTTGGATGCTAGATGCTACTGAATTTAATCTTAGGCCAGAAACGTACTTTGAAACCTATGGCGATCATAGAATGGCTATGTGCGTGGCCCCATTGGCCTTGCTGCAGCCTATTTTGATTGAGGATAAAGAGGTGGTTAAAAAATCATATCCTCATTTTTGGCAAGATTTAAAGAAGGTTGGCTTTGTAGTGGAAGAGGTATCGGACTCGTTAGACCCATCTAAAAACTCTAGTGTATCTTCGTACCTAATTTGAATACCCTAGGAAAGAATATTAGGCTTACTAGCTATGGTGAATCACACGGGGAGGTGATAGGAGCGGTCTTAGATGGCTTCCCCCCGGGCTTCACCTTAGACAAAAGCTTCATACAATATCAATTAGATAGAAGAAAGCCAGGTCAAAGTAGTATATCTACTCCACGAACTGAAAATGATGAAGTGATTATCAATAGTGGTGTTTTCGAAGGAAAAACTACTGGAGCACCTATCCATTTTCAGATTAAGAATACCAATCAAAATCCCAAGGACTATTCACATCTTAAGGAAGTCTACCGACCAAGTCATGCCGACTATACGTATGAAGCAAGGTATGGTTTGAGAGATTACCGAGGTGGAGGTCGCAGCAGCGCCAGAGTAACGTCGGGCTGGGTGGCAGCGGGGGCCTTAGTGCAAGACCTATTGGTTAAAGAGAAGGGTATTTGCGTTGGAGCGTATGTAAAACAAATCAGTACTATTAAGCTAACAGCCGAGCCTCAGTATTATAGCTTAGATATAGTAGAATCTAATATGGTGCGTTGTCCTGATGCCAAAATAGCCAAAGAAATGATTGACGCCATTCAGCAGGCTAAAGCAGATAAAGATAGTCTAGGTGGCGTAATAGAATGTGTAATTAAAGGTGTGCCAGCAGGACTAGGTAACCCTGTGTTTGATAAATTAAGTTCGGCGTTAGCACATGCCATGATGAGCATTAATGCGGTTAAGGGTTTTGAAATAGGAGGCGGCTTTGAAATGAGTAGTATGCGAGGCTCAGAAGTAAATGATGCTTTCTATAGTGAGAATGGAAAACCAATTACGGATACAAATAATTCAGGAGGCATTCAAGGCGGCATTAGCAATGGAATGAACATTGTATTTAGAGTGGCATTTAAACCAACGGCTACCATTGGTATGGAGCAAAAAACCATTACAAAATCAGGAGAGGAAATAAGCCTCGAAGCAACAGGACGCCATGACCCTTGTGTAGTGCCCAGAGCAGTTCCAATTGTAGAGACATTAGCGGCTTTGGTGATTGGTGATTTTCTTTTATAAAGTGAGAAGTTTTTAAGAAATTTGTGCTTAGTGTTACTTCTCTAAAATAATATTCTTGGGGATACTGGGTTTTAGGATCTTAATCCTTAAACTTCATCTGATTAATATATATTCCATTCCTTTTTAGCATTAACATTGCACTCCGAATGCAAAAAGCCATTATTCTTCTCCTCGGAGCGTACCTTAATTTTATTAACCTCATCTCTAAAAAGATAGGAGGGAGGCACGCATTCTTATTGTTTTGCTACCCTTTTCCGGTCAAGTTAAAACCAGCTCAAGCTAAGTTTTTAGAAACCAGTAAACAGTCTTTTATTCAGTTTGAAGGAAAGAAAATTGCTTGTTTTTCGTGGGGTAGTGGTCCGCAAACTATTTTATGTTTACATGGCTGGCAGAGTCAAAGTTATCGTTGGAAAAGGTTTGTGGAAGTTTTTGATAAAGAAAAATTTACCATTATAGCTGTTGATGCGCCGGCTCACGGCAAATCTGAAGGTAAAATATTCAACGTTCCTATCTACGCTAGACTAATAGAATTATTATTAGAAACCTATTCGGTCACCTATATTTTAGCTCATAGTTTGGGTGCATTTGCCACCATGTGTTTATTTTATGAAAAGCCAGAATTAGCCGTAAAAAAGGTGGCGTTAATGGGTACCCCAGGAGAGGCAACTGAGTTTGTGGATGAGTATGCGCGTGTATTGAAAACATTGCCGCGTGTTAAGGCAAATTTGGAATCCTATTTTGCAGAATATGCAGGATTAGACCCAAGTTATTACTCTACCATACGATTTGCCCCTTCGCAAACGTCACAGGCACTTATTATACATGATACTGGAGATGAAGAAGCGCCATATGCACATGCAGTTCGAGTGAATCAATTATGGCCAAATAGTGAACTAATTACTACGAATGGTTTAGGTCATAAACTGCGTGATATCAGCGTGGTCAATGATGTAGTTCGTTTTTTGAATTAGCAAGAATTAGTAGTTTACATACTATTCTTTTTTAGATATAACGTTGACTGTACTGTAGTTTAGCTTTACACTACTTAGTTAAAAAATATAAATACTCAGGCGAGTTACATTTTGTCATTTGTCTGTTTATTGAAAAAAAATACGTTGATTTGACCCTATGAAAAAGATAGCCTTGCATTGGCAGGTAATTATTGCGCTGGTACTTGGAATCCTATATTCTGTGGTTGCTGTTCAACAAGGTTGGGTGCAATTTACGGCAGACTATATTGCTCCATTTGGCACCATATTTATTAATGTGCTTAAACTTATAGCTGTTCCGATGGTACTCTTTTCCATTATTTCAGGAATCAGTAGTCTTAAAAACATACGACAATTAGGACGTGTAGGGATAAAAACGTTGAGTATTTATTTAGCAACGACCGTCACAGCGATACTCATAGGACTCTTATTTGTTAATATAATAAAGCCAGGGAATTTCCCGTCGGATGCATCTAGGCTAGAAAAACGGGTAGAATACGAGCTTTGGAGAAGTGAACACCCAAATGTGCCTCAGCTCGATAATGTACATGAAATAAGTAAGCCAGAAAATGCAGAATTAGTAGCATCGGTACGCAATCGCCTTTCTATTCAAGAAATGGATGAAACTGCGGCAGACAAGTTAAATAAGGCGCTAACAGAAAAAAACAGAGGCCCTCTCGATAAGATAGTAGATGTTTTTCCAAGCAATATTTTTAATGCTTTGCTCTCTGCTAATATGCTTCAAGTAATTTTCTTTTCCATTTTCTTCGGAGTAATCCTAATGCAGATACGAAAAAAGGATAGGAAGCCTGTGGCTAAACTCGTCAACGGACTTAATGAAGTTTTTATAGGAATGATAAACGCCGTCATTAAGATAATGCCTTTTTTTGTCTTTGCCCTTATGGCAGGTAGTTTAGTCGCTTCAGCAGGTAAGGATTTAGTTAAGTTACAAGAACAATTGGTCTTCTTGATGAATTATTCTTGGGTATTAGTTGCAGCATTAGTAGCGGTTGCATTTGGCTTGTATCCGTTATTGATACATCTATTTGCCAAAGGTATGAAGTTCGGCACATTTATTAAAGGAATGAGTGAAGCACAACTTACGGCATTCTCTACCAGTAGCAGTATGGCTACATTGCCAGTAACCATGGATTGTGTACATGATAATTTGAAAGTACCTAAGAGCATTACGAGCTTTGTATTGCCGATAGGAGCAACGGTCAATATGGATGGCACAAGTCTTTATCAAGCAGTAGCTGTTGTAGCACTTGCACAGTTTCATATGATAGATTTGGATTTCACGCAACAAATGGTGATAGTACTCACAGCTACTTTGGCAAGCATAGGAGCTGCAGCTGTTCCAAGTGCGGGGTTGGTTCTTATGATTGTGGTACTAGAGAGTGTAGGTCTAAATCCTGCATGGATTGCGATTATTCTTCCGGTAGATAGAATACTGGATATGTGCCGTACGGTAGTAAATGTTACAGGAGACGCTGCCGTAAGTGTAATTGTTTCTGAAACAGAAAATGTAGAAGAAATTTAGTAACTCTTTATTTATAATTCAACCAAACTTCAATCATTACTATAAAATGTCTTTAATTGAGGTAAAAAGTTTGAGATTAAAGTTCTATTTGCAACAATAAAAAAAATGAAAAAAATACTTTATCTATTCATAACTCTTATAGTCTCACAAACGGTTACTGCACAATGCGGAACGGATGAATACAATAGAAGATTATTGAAAAATAAGCTTCAGAATGGAGAAAGCTTTGCTGATTATATCGAACGTAATCTAGATTTCGAGTTTGAAACATCTATTGATCCAAAAACAAAAAAAGCTACGAGCGTGATACCTGTAGTCTTTCATGTGGTGCACTCTTACGGTCCTGAAAACATATCAAAAGCACAAATAGAAGATCAGCTTCGTATCTTGAACGAAGATTTTCAGCGTTTGAATAGTGATAAGTCTAAAACCCGAAGTTTTTTCACAAGCAGAGCGGCGAATATGGGTTTAGAGTTCAAGTTAGCACGTATCGCTCCAGATGGCTCTTGTACAGAAGGCATCACAAGAACATATGATCCTGTGAATACCTATGAAGATTTTGAAGATAATAATGAAGAAGTAAAGGATGCCGTAAAGCCTTGGGATAGGAATAAATACTTAAATATTTGGGTGGTGACCAAAATTGTAAGCTCTAGTACTACAGGTACAATTTTAGGGTATGCCCAATTTCCAGGCGACAACGCAGCCACGGATGGAGTAGTCTTGATACATGATAGAGTGGGTACCATTGGCACAGCAAATGTTGGAGATGCAGGCCGAACGCTGACGCACGAAATAGGACATTGGTTGGGGTTGTATCATCCCTTTCAAGGAGGCTGTAGCAGTCAAAATGATAGAGTAAGTGATACTCCTCCTGTTTCTTCGCCATCATATGGCTGTACGGCGAGTAGCAATCCAAATACATGTTCAAACGATAATCCAAACGAAATAGATAACGTTGAAAATTTTATGGACTACGCTAATGGAGCTTGCATGAATATGTTTTCGACAGGTCAAAAAACGCGTGTAGATGGATTCTTAGGTAGTACCTCTCTGGGTAGAGCTACCAATATATCTTTAGCAACAGCCACAGCAACAGGAATTAATACGACTCCTAGTTGTGCTCCAATTGCAGATTTTTGGTATGACTCGCCAAGTCAAACAATATGTGTAGGCGGTAGCATTAATTATAAGGATTTAAGCTATAATGGTACAATAACAGATAGAGTTTGGACATTTGAAGGCGGAACACCATCGGTTTCTACTTTTACCGACCCTACTGTGGTTTACAATACGCCAGGGGTATATAAAGTAGAGCTAGAAGCGGGTAATTCCTTCGGATCTAATAAGGTGACAAAAGCACTCTTTATAAATGTACTTCCCGAAGATGCGGTAAATAAAGCGCCGTATGGTCAAGATTTTTCTGCTGCGGCATCAACCAGCAATTGGAGTTTGCAAACGGATTATAATAATTATGGATGGAAACGAAATACACAAAGAGGATTTAGTAGCAGTGAGTGTTTAGAATTGAAAACAGATGCTAATGGTCCTGCTTCTCAGCGCTTTTCAGCTATTATGCCTCCAGTTGATATGACTACGCATACAGGACCAGTTTCACTGCATTATAAGTGGGCTTACGCAAGAAGAGATAATATTACGTCAGAGGTACTTCAAATTTGGACATCTACTGATTGTGGCTTAACTTGGAAAAATCTTAAGGTAGTAAATGGAGATAACTTGGCTACATCTGCCATTTCTCCTAATTGGGTGCCAACCAATGCTTCAGAATGGGGTGCAACTGAATTAGATTTGTCTGCTTTTGCAAGTAGCACTAATCTAATTCTTAAGTTTGATGTAATCAGCAAGTCTGGGAATTCTGTGTTTTTTGATAATATAAATATAGGCTCTTATGCGCTATCCGTTCCCAGTTATCAAAACGACCATAATTTTGCCTTAATACCCAATCCTGCGCAAAATTCTATTTATATAAAATTGATAGCAAATGCAAATGATGCAGTGGTTTCTATTGTAGATATCACAGGTAGATTACTTTTGCAGCAAAATTTAGATCCAAGCAGTCCGTACATAAATACAACTGAACTTACCAATGGCGTATATGCAGTTCGTGTGAATACAGATGGTAAAAGTTGGTCTAAAAAATTGATAATCAGCAAATAATGTCAAAAAACCTAGTTATAGTAGAGTCCCCCGCCAAAGCCAAAACCATAGAAAAATATTTAGGCAAAGATTTTACAGTTAAATCTAGTTTCGGTCATATACGTGACCTAGCTAAAGGTGATGGAGCTATAGATATAGAAAAAGGCTATTTGCCAAATTATATTATATCTCCAGATAAAAAGAAAATAGTAGCCGAGCTAAAAAAATTAGCTAAGGAGTCTGATATGGTGTGGTTAGCATCGGACGAGGACCGCGAGGGAGAAGCTATTTCTTGGCACTTGTCAGAAGTGCTAAATTTAAAGGCAAGCAATACCAAACGTATTGTATTTCACGAGATTACCAAAACGGCTATTTTAAACGCGATTGATAATCCTCGAATGATTGATGAAAATCTAGTCAATGCGCAACAAGCACGTAGGGTTTTAGATAGATTAGTTGGGTTTCAGTTGTCTCCTGTGTTGTGGCGTAAAGTGAA
>DGBH01000195.1:22964-28134 GCA_002384205.1 Bacteroidetes bacterium UBA4009 | reverse complement strand
GCAGACCAATCCTTAACTCTTTTTAAATATTCAAGTGAAGGCAAACTGCTCACCAACGTGAGTATTAAATCCTATGGTCCACTAACATCTATTGATTGTAGTAACCCATTCGAAATTTATACTTTTCACAAAGATCAGAACATTATTGTGTTTTATGATAATATGTTAAATCTCAGAGGTGAGCTACGATTAAATGACTACTTCTATAACAATGTTGCATGTGTCGCCAGATCATTTGATAATCAAATTTGGATTATGGATCTATCTCAATTCAAATTAATAAAAATCAATAAAAAAGGAGAGGTCTTAGCCGAGTCGCCTTATTTAAACAATGTTTTCGGCAGCGATTTGAACACATTCAAAGTGTGGGAATTTGGCAATATGGTTTACGTTGCAGACTCATTGGTTGGTATTTATGAATTTGATATGTATGCTACCTACAATACTACATATTACTTATCCGGAATAAACGAAGCCGAAAGTTATCCGGGAGGTTTTTATTTATCCTTTAAAAATAGCCTAATGCTGTACCCTATGCTTAGTAGAAACCCTATTGATCTATTCGTAAAATTACCAGAATCCACCTTTTTTTCTTCAGCCAATAGAAAACTTTACTACCTTAACCAAAACAAAATAATTTCTTACCTCAGCGAGTAAAAGGTATTTTTGCGGCTTAATAAGCCATGCTCGAAACATTAGAGGGAATACACGCACGATTTAAAGAAGTAGAATTATTACTTAGCAGTCCTGAGATAGCTTCTGACATGAAGCAATTCACAAAGCTTACTAAAGAATATAGCGACCTAAAACAACTGGTTGAACGCTATTTTGAATATAAAAATCTTCTTGGAAATTTGGCAGAAGCCAAAGAAATATTAGAAAACAGCAATGATCCTGAAATGAAGGAGATGGCCAAAGAGGAATTTGAAGCTTTAAATGGGAAACAAGGTCCTCTGGAGGAAGAGATAAAACTGCTTTTAATCCCTAAAGATCCGGAAGACGATAAAAATGCGATGGTCGAAATACGCGCTGGAGCAGGTGGGGATGAAGCAAGCATCTTTGCTGGTGACCTTTATCGCATGTATACCAAATTTTTTGACACCCAAGGTTGGAAACACGAAATAATGGATGTGACTGAAGGTACTGCTGGGGGCTTTAAAGAGGTTATCATTAAAGTGGAGGGAAATGAGATATTTGGAACCTTAAAATTTGAAGCAGGCGTGCACCGAGTACAGCGCGTACCCGAAACCGAAACGCAAGGTCGCGTGCATACATCTGCTGCTACGGTTGCGGTACTGCCAGAAGTAGAAGAAATTGATTTACAAATAAACCCTGCCGACATTGATATGCAAACCAGTCGTTCAGGCGGTGCTGGTGGGCAGAATGTAAATAAGGTAGAAACCAAAGTACAGCTAACTCACAAGCCAAGCGGAATAGTAGTAGTATGCCAGCAAGCAAGGTCTCAATTAGCCAATAGGGAGTTAGCTATGAATATGATTCGTGCTAAGTTATACGATATCGAACTCGTAAAACGCAATGGTGATATTGCGGCACAGCGTAAAACCATGGTAAGCACAGGAGATCGCTCTGCCAAAATACGAACCTACAACTACCCACAAGGAAGAGTGACCGATCACCGTATCAATCTTACGCTTTATAATCTTAACGGAGTAATGAATGGCGATATCATGGAAGTAATCAATGCATTAAAAATGGCAGAAAATGCCGAAAAACTAAAAATAGGCGGCCTGTAATTCCTTTTTTATTTTTTACGACCAATAACCCATTGAATTTTAGGCTATTTAGTGTAAAATATTATTTTTGCACTCAAAATAGAGTAAAATATGCGTCACCAAGCAGTAAAAACCGTTTCAAATAGAAAAAACACATTTTCACACAAAGGAAATGTTTCGTTCACTAAGCTTTATAATTCTAATGTATTTGATGATCTTGCGATGCGAGATTTCTTAAGTAAAGAGGCTTATGAATCGGTTACAAAATCTGTAACCGAAGGTAAAACCATCAATCGTAAAATGGCAGAGCACGTAGCCTCTGGGATGAAGCAATGGGCATTGAGCAAAGGAGCGACCCACTACTCTCATTGGTTTCAACCACTTACAGGTTCTACCGCAGAAAAACATGACTCTTTCTGGGAACCTAGTGGAGGTAAAGCAGTTGAGAAATTTTCAGCCGGATCGTTAGTACAACAAGAACCAGATGCGTCAAGTTTACCAAATGGTGGACTAAGAAACACTTTTGAGGCAAGAGGGTATACGGCGTGGGACCCTTCATCGCCAGCATTTATTCATGAAAATAGTACAGGTAAAACGTTATGCATCCCAACCGTTTTCGTTTCATACAATGGAGAAGCGCTGGATTATAAAGCTCCTCTTCTTAAATCAATTAAACTTGTAGATCAAGCAGCAACGGAAATTTGCAAATACTTCTTAAAGAAAGTAACCTCTGTTAAAGCATCATTGGGTATAGAACAAGAATACTTTTTAGTAGATGAAGCTATGTTTAATGCACGTCCAGACTTAATGATGTGTGGCAGAACTCTAGTGGGCCACGCTCCTGCTAAAGGCCAACAAATGGATGATCATTATTTTGGCGCCATTCCTGACAGGGTTTTTAACTATATGTATGAGGTGGAAATAGAAGCCGCTAAACTTGGTATTCCTTTAAAAACAAGACACAACGAAGTTGCTCCAGGACAATATGAGTGCGCGCCAATGTTTGAAGATGTAAATCTTGCAGTAGATCACAATCAATTATTGATGGATTTAATGGACCATTTGGCACATAAACATCATTTCCGTGTACTATTTCATGAGAAACCATTCGCGGGTATAAACGGATCAGGCAAACACAATAACTGGTCGTTAATTACGAATACAGGCACTAATCTTCTTTCACCAGGAAGTGACCCTAATTCTAATTTACTCTTTTTGACTATTTTTATTAATACCATTAAAGCTTTACATGACAATGCTGATATCATAAGAGCGAGCATTGCTTCCGCTTCAAATGATCATAGACTAGGAGCTAATGAGGCGCCTCCAGCCATTATATCTGCATTTATAGGTTCTAAACTTACCGATGTTTTGAATGCATTTTTAAGTGATAGCACGGCAAGTGATAAGGACGATAGAAAATCTATTCACATAGATACTATTCCAGAAATATTTAGAGATAATACGGACAGAAACAGGACGTCTCCATTTGCATTTACTGGCAACAAGTTTGAGCTTAGAGCAGTTGGATCATCTGCAAACTCTGCACAACCCATGACAGCACTAAATAGTGCTGTTGCTAATCAATTAATTCTCTTCAAACAGGCAGTAGACCGCGCCATAGAAAATGGAACGGACCAAAAAGCAGCTATAGTATCTGAGCTGAAACAAGTTTTACGAAGCGCTCAATCAATTCTTTTTGAAGGCAACAATTACAGTGAAGAGTGGGCTTCGGAAGCTGCTAAACGTGGCTTAAGCAATATCAAAAACACTGCAGAAGCGTTAAAAGCCTATGTCAGTGAGCAAGCAGAAGCAACTTTCGTAAAAAACGGTATTTTCACTAAAGAGGAATTGCATGCACGTTTTGAAATAATGTTAGAAGAATACATTAAGAAAATTCAAATCGAAGGCAGAGTTTTAGGTGACTTAGTCTACACATTTATTCTTCCTCCCGCTATAGAATACTTAACATTGCTTGCTCAAAACGTAAAAGCTATGAAAGATTCTGGTCTTAATGGAGGTGTAGCACAACTTCATCTCATAGCAGAAATCGCAGAACATATTGATCAAGCTAAAGCAAAAACAGATGCAATGGTTGAGGCTAGAAGAGTAGCTAATCTTGAATCTGATTCTCAAAAAATAGCGATAGCATATCACAAAACAGTAAAGGAGTCCTTCGACGACATTCGCTACCATGCAGATAAACTAGAGCAATTGGTTGACGATAAAATGTGGCAACTACCCAAATATCGTGAACTTCTATTCCTAAAATAAAGCCTTCTCAGCTTAATTGACCTTAGACCTCTTCTTCACTAAATACAGGTGCAGAAGAGGTTTTTTATTGCCTGAAATATAAATTTGGTTTTGGGCATATAATTTTTGATTTTTGACGTTCTTATTTATACGATGAATCTGAAAAATATAAACCCAATCAAATCCGTTGCATTTTTTGTTGTAATTGGCTTACTTACAGCATGTAACAGCGTTACGCTGAAGAAAGCTGATGATGCTATGCTTATCAAGCAATATGCTATTGCCGCTGATATGTACGACCAATTGGCAAGTAATTCCTCCTTGACAAAGGAGGAAAGACAAAATGCGGCATTCAGAGGGGCTGAATGTTATCGTTTTAATCATCAACCAAAGAAGGCATTAAAACTATATGCTAAATCTTTAAGTTACGGCGCTAAAGATCCGCAAGTCTTATTCCGATTGGGACAAACACAAAAGGAACTAGGCGAGTATCAGCAAGCCATAGAATCATTCAAAAAATATCAGAAAGAGGCGCCAAGTGACGAACGCACCGAAACCATGATAAAAGGCTGTGAATCAGCTTTAGTTTGGAAAGAACAAAAATCAAGGTATCAAGTAGAGACATTTAAAGTTGCTAACGATAAAGCAGCAGATGACTTCTCGCCAGTATGGGCAGACAGAAAAAATTCAACCATAATGTTTACTTCAGACAGAGAAGGCGGTGCAGATAAAGGGGTATACGCTAGAACACTGCGATTCCATACCGATGTATGGATTGTCAACAAAAGCTCAGCGAGAGGAAAATCTGACAAATGGGAAGCTCCTGTCTTAGTAGAAGAGTTAAATACAGACTATAACGACGGGGCTATAACTTTTAATAACAGAATGACTAAAATGTATGTTACGCAATGTAACGGAGTAAAAGGTCAAGCACCAAAATGCAAGATATACGAAGCTAGAAAAGCAGGAAAAGGTTGGGTTATGAATCCTGAACCATTAAGTTTTTGCAGTGGCGAAGGAAATATTAACTGGACATACGGCCATCCTACACTAAGTGCCGATGACAATACCATGTACTTTGCTTCTGACAGACCAGGAGGATATGGGGATACTGGCGCCTTAGAGAGAACCAAAGATATATGGATGGTTACTTACGTAAAAAGAGGTAAAACTTGGAGTGAGCC
>DGBH01000195.1:20771-22714 GCA_002384205.1 Bacteroidetes bacterium UBA4009 | reverse complement strand
GGTGACGATTTTGGTATTATAATAGATGCAACCAAAGAGAATGGTTACTTTACTACAAACAGAGATAAAAATCAAGATGATATATGGGCATTCACTATGGAGCCTATAAATTGTAAAGTAAAGGGACAAGTAACAGATTGTGATAGCGGAACTGCTATTGTGGACGCTATTGTTGTTCTCAGCAATAACATAGACTCTAGCAAAATTAGACTCCGAACTGATAGCAAAGGATATTACGAAACTGAAATAGGAATAAACAGAGAGTATACCTTAGAAGTGTCCAAAAGAGATGCTTACTACTACGACGCAAAACCACAGTATGTAAGTACGATGGGGGTTGAAAACTCTTTAGATTGCCAACACATTAAAGATTTCTGTATGAAAAATACATGTAATGACGTATTTGTGCTTCCTATTTACTATGATCTTGCAGAGGACTTTATTAGAGATGACGCCATGCCTATCTTAGATGATCTTATCAAGACTTTACAGAAATATCCTAAGATGGCTGTGGAACTTGGTTCACATACAGATTGTAGAGCAGATTACGACTACAACTTAGATCTGTCACAAAGAAGAGCTAATTCTGCGATAAGATACATCATAGAAAAAGGAAAAATTAATCCATTTAGGCTGGAAGCCAGAGGATATGGTGAGTCACAATTAGTTAATAATTGTGCTTGTGAAGATAATCTCAAATCTAATTGTAGCGAAGACGAACATCAAAAAAACAGACGTACTACCGTAAAAGTAGTGAACTGTAACTTTGATGTATTATCTATTGGTGTAGATTATGTACAACGTAATGATGCAGCTCTTAATGGTAAAGGCTCCATTTATAGCCCATACTTGTTAGACCAACAGCGTCAATTCCTGACTGCTACTAAAGGTGATATTGATAGCTTCTTAAGAGTTCAAGCTATTAACGATAGTATTCTTTTGGTTAAAAAAGAATTTGAAGAACTGGCTGCTAAATACGATTTTATTTCTTTAGCATCGGGTAGAGGTGAGGGAAACTACAGTGTTTACGGTTATATTGGACGTAAGAAAATCAAGTTTAACTATGACGGTAGCGAGAGAAGAACTTTAATACCGCAAGAAATGGTAGAGCAGTTGATTAGCGCCGGCGCAATAAGCGCTACTGACTTTAAAGATTCTGGTGAAAAAATAAAACTAGCAGATGGAACTAAGATTTTTGGAACATCATTTACACTAAAAGAATTGAAGATAGACGACAAAGTCTTCACTAATGTGAAATGTAAAATGATTGAAACAAATGAATTGATGTTAGGATTTAGCACTTTTGAAAAGGATTACGTAGATTTTGAAATTAAAGACGGTAAAATCTGGCTTTTAAAAGAATCGGAAGAATAAAACAAATCATTGAGCAGATACGAAAAAAGAGGAGTGTCGTCACAAAAAGAAGACGTACACAAGGCTATTACGAATATAGATAAGGGTATCTTTCCTAATGCTTTCTGCAAAATTGTAGAAGATTATATTGGAGGCGATAAGGAATACTGCAACATTATGCACGCTGATGGAGCAGGTACTAAGTCATCATTAGCATACCTATATTGGAAAGAAACCGGGGACATAAGCGTATGGCGCGGTGTAGCTCAAGATGCATTAGTTATGAATCTTGATGATATTATTTGCACCGGTGCGACAGGACCATTTTTACTTTCTAATACCATAGGTAGAAACAAACACCTTATACCTGGAGAAGTAATTAAGGAGATAATAGACGGGTTTGAAGATTGTATAGATACGATGGCTGAGTTTGGTGTGAAAATCAAATTTACCGGTGGCGAAACTGCGGATGTTGGAGACTTAGTAAAAACACTAATAGTGGATAGTACAGTTGCTTGCAGACCAAAAAGAAGTGAAATTCTTGAAATTGATATTCAAGATGACGACGTAATAGTTGGATTTGCTTCATT
>DGBH01000195.1:10735-20625 GCA_002384205.1 Bacteroidetes bacterium UBA4009 | reverse complement strand
TAGAAGGAACACCGCTTGACATTGGTAAAGCACTTCTTAGTCCTACTAGAACGTATGCACCTATCTTAAATAAAATTGTAGAAAACGATGAATTAAAAAATGCCATTCATGGAATAATTCATTGTACCGGAGGAGCACAAACCAAAGTGATGAAATTCTTGGATAAACCGCTCCACATTATTAAAGATAATTTAATAGATATGCCTCCTTTGTTTAAAACCATATATGAAACCACGGGCACATCACTCAAGGAAATGTATGAAGTCTTTAATATGGGTCATCGTCTTGAAATTTACTGCGACAAAAATATTGCCCAAGAGCTTATTACTATTTCAAACAGTTTTAATATAGAAGCTAAAATAATAGGAAGATGCGAACCGCATACTACTAAAAAGCTAACCATAGCAGGAATTGAATATTAATAGGTCTGTAAGGTTGCTATTTAATCTATTTGTCCTACTTATCTTCATTACCTTTGCCCCGTGATTGATATTCGTTCACTTTCCAAAGATGAGCTTTTAACCGCATGCGAGGCAATGGGTGAAAAAAAGTTTAGAGCTAACCAACTTTGGGAATGGTTGTGGCAAAAAAGCGCTAGATCTTTTGATGAGATGACCAACTTATCGCTTGATTTTAGAGCTAAACTCAATGAAAGTTATGCGATTTTGGCAATGACCATAGCCAATTCACAAAAGAGCACAGATGGAACTATTAAATACGCCTTTAGATTAAATGACGGCTTTTTAGTAGAAGGAGTACTCATACCAACATCTGAACGTGTTACGGCATGCATTTCATCGCAAGTAGGATGTAGCTTAAGTTGCACTTTTTGTGCAACTGGTTTTATGAAAAGAGAACGAAACCTACGCGCAGACGAGATGTATGATCAGGTGGCTATTCTTAGAGCAGAAGCTGAAAAAGAATATGGTATAAATCTTAGTAATATCGTGCTTATGGGTATGGGAGAGCCTTTGCTTAATTACACCAATGTAATGAGTGGTATAGAACGAATTACGGCTACTGACGGCTTAGGGATGTCACCTCAGCGAATTACACTCTCTACAGCTGGTGTCGCCAAAATGATTATGAAATTAGGCGATGACGGTGCTAGATTTAATTTAGCTTTATCTCTGCACTCTGCAAATAATGAAAAAAGAAGTAAGATTATGCCTATCAATGATAGCAACTCCTTGGAGGACTTGATTGAGGCAATAAATTATTTCTACGACAAAACAGGGACTAGAGTTACCTTGGAGTATTGCGTTATAAACGACATAAACGACGACCCATTTGAAGCAGAAGAACTTGTTTCCTTTGCCCGTCAAATTAAGTGTAAAATCAACTTAATAGAATACAACCCTATTGATTTAGCAGAATTTAAATCTAGCTCAGCTGAAAAAATTCAACGATTTGCCGACTATCTCGAAAAAAATAAGGTGATTGTAAATATACGCAGAAGTAGAGGAAAAGATATTGACGCAGCGTGCGGTCAATTAGCTAATAAACTTGCTTAATATTTTTTCGTTCTCGACCAGGTTAGTTGTTCTACATATATCCCTTTTACCAAACCATCTATAGCGATTTCTGGATACCCATTGATAAACCTTATCTCTTTGTTTTACGGGAATGATTCGAAATATCACAAGCCATCTCCAAGGCCGTTTCATAAAATAACAAATTTGCAAAACCGCTTCGGACTCGCTAAATAAACGTCCATCCTTACAGAAAAAAATACTATCTAATTGAGTATCCTCGGACATTCCTTCTAAAACTGATTTGCCCAAAGCACTTTGTAATGATGCAAAGTGTAAATTATTTCCACGTTCTCGGGCAATAATAAAATCAACCGATACATTGCACAGGTTACATACACCATCAAAGAGAATTACGTTGTTATATTGCTGTAACTCGTAGTAATTCTTCTTCATCAAAGACAAATTTAACTATGTAATTGTTAAAACCTTGATATTAGATTAGGTACCTTTGCGCTCATGGCTAAAATATCCATAAATCTTACATCCGGAACAGTTGCAAAAGATAACACAGTTATAGGCATCGACCTTGGCACAACTAACAGTCTAATAGCCACGGTAAGAGAATCGGATAGACAACCTTATTGCATTACCAAAGATGATGACAGTATAATCCCAAGTGCTTTATATTTTGGTGAGCAAATTCAAGTAGGTAAAAAGGCAATAGAAATGCTCGTGGAGGAACCAGAAAATACTATTTACTCTATAAAAAGACTACTAGGAAAAAGCTATCAAGACTTAGAAAATCACAATCATAAGCTTAATTATACCATAATTGACGAAGAAGATAAGCTTGTTAAAGTTAGAATAGGTAACAAAAGCTACTCACCTGTTGAGCTTTCTTCTTACATCCTAAAAGAATTAAAAACAGTAGCAGAAAATAAACTAGGTTCAACTGTAAGCAAAGTGGTTATAACGGTTCCTGCCTATTTTAACGACTCTCAACGACAAGCAACAAGAGATGCTGGAAAACTAGCCGGTCTAGACGTGCTTCGCATTATAAACGAGCCAACTGCAGCTAGTTTAGCCTATGGTATTGGTCAAAATACGGACGAGCCTAAAACCGTCGCCGTATATGACCTGGGTGGTGGAACATTTGATATTTCTATATTAAATATACACGCCGGCATTTTTGAAGTATTGTCCACCAACGGGGATACTTACTTAGGTGGTGATGATATTGATAAGAAAATTGTAGAATTCTGGTTAACTAAAAACCAATTAGACCCAAATAATTCGAGTGAAAATCAATTATTACGACTTACAGCAGAGAAGGCAAAAAAAGAACTAAGCTCCCTAGAAACTTCTTCAACCTATATAGACCTGGGCGAAAAGCAAATCGAGTTATTCTTATCTCGTGTGCAACTTAATGAGCTACTTATTCCTCTGTTACGTAAAACCATGGATTGTTGCCAAAGCGCACTTAGAGATGCTGAGCTAAAAGCTACGGACATAGATGAGATCGTACTCGTTGGCGGCAGCACACGCATTCCCGCAGTAAAAAATGCTATACATCATTTTTTTTACTCCGCTAAAATAAACGACACCCTAAACCCTGATGAAGTAGTTGCACTTGGTGCAGCCATTGAAGCAGATATTTTAGCAGGCAACAGAAAAGACATGCTGCTTTTAGATGTTACGCCCTTATCTTTAGGTATAGAAACATTGGGAGGACTAATGGACGTACTTATACCTAGAAATACTAAAATACCCACTAAGCTGCGTAAAGAATACACTACTTCTGTTGATGGGCAAGTAAACCTGCTAATAAACATATATCAAGGTGAGCGTGAGCTTGTTGCCGATAACAGAAAGTTGGGTGAGTTCATACTTAAGGGTATCCCAGCAATGCCTGCAGGATTACCTAAGATCGCAATGACGTTTATGTTGAATGCAGATGGAATCTTGCAAGTAAGTGCCGAAGAAACACGATCAGGAGTTAAACAAACGGTGGAGATGACGCCCCAATATGGCTTGACAGACGATGAAATAAAAAATATGTTAAGCAATAGCATACTTCATGCTCAATCTGACATAGATATGCGATCGTTTGTAGAGTCTAAAACAGAAGCTGAACAACTTATTTATGCCACTCAAAAGTTTATGCGAGATCACACAGATCTACTTTTAGTTGAAAACATTGATATTATTAACGGGTATATTCGTGCTATTCAAAATGCCATCGATGCTAAAAACAGAGATGCTATTATTACGCATATGGAATCTCTAAATATGTACAGTCGTGAATTTGCAGAAAAAGCGATGGATAAAAATATAGCAAAAGCCCTCCAAGGAAAAAAAATAGAATGAGATACCATATTTTTATACCCCTACTATGTTTCTTCACCTCTGTTATTGCACAGCAAAAGGCAGAATTTCCTCATAAAGTAGGTATCAAAACCAATATTAATATCTCCACATTACTAGGTTCAGAGTTACAAGCCCCTCGACCTAAATTTGGCTACACTGCAGGTCCTTATCTTATTTTTAACCCAGAGAAAACCTGGAGCTTGTATACGGAAGCGGTTGGCAGTTTTCGTGGTTCTAAATTTAAAAATGGAGATACCGGCTATTCGCGTATTGCTACATTTTATATAGACGTAAGCATTCTCCCTCTTTACAATATACCCAATAGTAACAAGGCTGTTTCCCTGGGGCCCTACGCTTCTTATCTGGGACTATCATCTCTATTTATTGGAGCTAAGAAAAAACCGGAAATAAATGATATTGGTTTCAAAAATTATGACATTGGGGTAGCATCGTACTATCATATAAAAGGCGAAACTGTATCCCTTCAAATCGGCGGAAAACTCGCCCTTATAAATGCTAATAACGATGTCAATTTTGTAGGGTATTATCCTAAAACAGGAAATGGTGGAATAATAAGAAGCTTAAGTTTTGAGATAGGAATGGCGTTTTAAGTACTCATAGTTCTAAAAAACTGGAGTTTACATGCAAATGAATAACAAGAAATCAACTTAAATAAAAAAGCCCCGTTACACTTGTAGCGGGGCTTTTAGTTTCATTCCTTTATTGAAAAGTGCGTCTTTTTACAATTCGTCTTGGTTAAAGAAGTAATCGTCTGTTGACGGATACTCAGACCAAATTTCTTCTATTGTCTCAAAAGGTTCGCCGTCGTCTTCAAGTTCTTGTAGATTTTCCACTACTTCTAGAGGTGCACCAGTTCTAATCGCAAAGTCAATAAGTTCATCCTTAGTTGCAGGCCAAGGAGCGTCATCCAAATAAGATGCTAATTCTAAAGTCCAATACATTTTGTTTAATTTTTATTTTGGTTAAACATTTAGAGGCAAATAAACTGCCCATTAATTTGATTGCGAAAATAAAAATTTAAAACAATTTTTTGAATAAAATATTAACGCGCCTAAACCGCTGACTACTTGGAATATAGTGCATGAAGTAAAATCCCTGCAGCTACCGAAACATTCAAAGAGTCGACACTTTCTCGCATTTTTATTCTTACAATGGCATCCATTTCTGACAGTCGTTCTCTGCTGAGTCCTTTATCTTCATTTCCCATCCAAAGTACCCAAGAGTCTAATCCTGAAAAAGATGATAACTCCAAAAAGCTCTCCGATTTTTCACTCGCTGCTATTTGTTTTAGACCCCAGCTTTGTAAATACGTAAGTGTGTTAGATAAACTACTTACTCGTGCTACCGGTAATTTTAAAAGTGCACCAGCACTTGATTTTATAGCTCCTTCACCTATTTCAGCATTTGCCTTTACACCCACTATCATCAGGTCTACCCCAAACGCTACACAAGATCGTGCAATAGCGCCTATATTGCGTATATCTTGAACACCATCTGCTATGAGTATCTTTGGCGGTTTCCCTTCTTCAAACATTCGTGTAACAGTTTCTTCAAGTGGCACAAAGTCAATAGGACTTTTTACAGCTATTACGCCTTGATGGTTAGCACGCGTTATTCTATTCAGTTTCTCAACAGGCACCATCTGAAATGGCGTGTCGCTCTCTTTGGCTAAAAGTCGAAGAGCGCCAATTTTGTGCCTATCGGCTTTTGCATTAATATATACTTTTCCTATGGTTACTCCACTTTGCAGTAATTCCTCTACTGCATGGTAACCAATAATTATACCTTCTTTACTCATCCGAAATGCCTATTAGTAGGCTATATTTACTTGAGTATATAAGTCTTCGTATTTCTTAGCTAACGCGTCACGTTTATATGCTCTTGCTGCAGCAGCTACGTTACGCAGTATCTCAACATTATCACGCTTATCACCTTCTACACTTTGAATACCTTTGGTTTTAAACTTATTATAATATTGCACCTCTTCAAAAGCGGCATCTCCTACTTCCGATAAATATTTATCTCCTTTTTCTATTTGACTACATCTATAATAAATATCGGCACTTGCTGCTTTTAACCTAAGATCCATTGGTAATAAACTTTCTGGCATAGATGCGAAGCACTTATCAATCATATTAGAAGCAGAATCTAATCTTCCAGTTCTTGAATGATAATCGGCAACAGATACAAATAACTGACGAAGGTTTTGTGGGACTAACTGAGCCTTGTCGTCTAAATATAAAGTTCCTTTGTCCATGTTACCCCAAACATACACGTTCATTAATGTATTATAGAGCTTATCCATGTCATCCATACCACGCATATTTGGTTGTCTTTCTACTGGGAGCAATTGATAGGTTAGACCATTATGTCGTAAGTATTTATCCATATTCATATATACTTCAGAACCCGTAGTAGTTGTCCAATAGATAGGTCTCGTCCAGCCATTTTTTGCATTTGTTGCTATAATGTCAAGCACTGTAATATCTCCTTTATGCAGAGCATTTTTTCCTATATTCCATCGCATTTTATCTACAATTTTATCATAATCTCCTGCTGGAAGATAACCGGTTTTAATAACAGCATCTTTGTCTACTTCTATGCTGAAGTTCTTTACAGGGAAGTAGTTTTCACGTTCATCTCTGCTGGTTACAAATTCTGTCTTGCTATCATCCGTCATAAAGCCTAAAACTTGATCTAATGGATAAAACTGATTTTGGTCTAATGTACGGTTATCCATATATCTCACATAATCCCGTTTTCCTGCCACTATACTCTCTGCGGGTATAGACATAGGTAACGGTTCAGAGTCAAATACTTTTTTTCTCAAGGCGCTACTGTACCACTCTGTAGGCAAAAGACTTAAATTTATAATTCGTATATCTGTTCTAATTCCTTCTACGTTTTGCGCGTACCATAAAGGATACGTGTCGTTATCACCATTGGTGAATAGAATTGCATTTTTTTCGCAACTTTCTAGGTAATTCTTTGCAAAGGATATACCCAAATACCTGTCTGATCTATCATGATCATCCCAGTTTTGAGAACCCATTAGAAATGGTGCTGCTAATAACGCTATTGCAGTGGCAGCCACGGCAGTTATTGTTTTAGCTTTTTTATTTTTCACTAAGTCTACTAAGAAAAGTACGCTTAGACCAATCCAGATACAGAAGACTTGATAAGATCCTACGTTAGTGTAGTCTCTTTCACGTGGCTCCATAGGAGGCTGATTTAGGTATATAACAACCAGAATGCCGGTAAATACAAACATTACCAACACCGCATAGAAATCCATTTTAGCTCTTTTAAACATGACGATCATGCCTAAAATTCCCAAAATAAGGGGCAAGAAGTAATATACATTTCTAGCTTTATTATATTCCATCTGACTCGTAACTTGTTGCGGTGCGCGCAACCTCCATTCGTCAAAATCGGCTATCCCGGAAATCCAATTTCCTTGTTGGCTATTTCCCGTTACGTTCTGAAGATCATTTTGACGACCTACAAAATTCCACATGAAATATCTCCAATACATCCAACCTAACTGATATCTAAACATAAAAGTCATGTTGTTTCCAAAACTAGGCTTAGTTGCTTTTGCAGTTTTTAATTGTTCTTGTAATTCTGTGTTAGTAGGATCTTGCTGAACCTTTTGCTCTAAGCTTCTAATGCTATAAAACATATCATCCATATCGCACCAGATAGGATAGTAATCAGATTTTTCTGACATATCACCCATTCTAGGCAAAAAAGTAGTGCTTCTTGAATCAAACTCATATTCTTGCTTTTCCCCGGTTACAATATATTCTCCATCACCTCTCCTATAGTTTTTCCCAGTCTCAATTATTCCGGTAGGTTGTGCATTCCAATAGGGTCCGCTAACTAATGGTCTAGACCCATATTGTTCACGATTAATATAGCTCAACAAACTTTGAGCATCTTGAGGATCATTCATGTTTATGGCTGGACCTGCAATAGATCGGATAACAACCATAGAGTATGAGGAGAAGCCAAGCATAATAAACGCATAGCATAAAATCACTAAATTAGCCATTGGCTTATTGTTCTTAATAGTGTATTTTAATCCGAAAACAATAGCCAATACTATTAGTAATAAGAAAAACAATACTCCAGAATTAAATGGTAAGCCAAAACTATTTACAAAAATTCTGTCAAAGAAAGCCGCTACTTCTGGGGTTTTTGGAATAACCACCCACTGCAAAAGAGCGATAGAACCAAGACCAATAGCGGTAGCTTTAAGTATATTGCTAGTAGAAACGCCAAATTTATTAATGAAATAATAAAGTATGATGGCAGGAACTACTAATAAGTTTAATAAGTGGAGACCAATACCTAAACCTATTACATACGCGATAAATACAATCCATCGGTCTGATGTTGGCTCATCTTTCACACGTTCCCATTTCAAAATAGCCCAAAATGCCAAAGCCATAAAGCAAGATGAAGCGGCATAAACCTCAGCCTCTACAGCGCTAAACCAGAAAGTATCCATGAAAGTAACTGACAAAGCAGCTACTAGTCCAGAGCCCAAAATCGCAATAGCACTACTTAGCTCTATGCTAGAGGTATTTAAGTCTAATTTTAGTATTTTTTTTGCAAAATGCGTTGTGATCCAAAAGGTAAACATAACGGTAGCTGCACTTGCAACTGCACTTAGCATATTTACAGCAATGGCTACTTCGTTTGTACCTGGTTCAGCAAATAAGGTGAAGACTCTACCCAACATCAAAAATAAAGGTGCTCCTGGGGGATGCACGACCTGAAGTCTGTATGATGCCGATATAAATTCACCACAATCCCATAAACTCACAGAGGGTTCGAGTGTTAGTATATAAACAGCTAATGCAATTACGAAGGTTAACCAACCACCTATGGTATTTATACGTTTAAAATTATTCATTCTAGTTTGATACGTCTTTTGTTAAACGGCGAAAATAAAGATTTATAACGTTCTGTTTTTGAAAAATTATGTATTCATTTTTTAGAAGCGCAGAAAGGCATTATTTTTGACCGTATAAATAGGATATAAATGTTAATTGGAGATTATACCATATTGAATAAAAACTACGCCGAACTTATTGATTTTGCTAAATCACAAGCCTCTAGTTATCAAAGTGCTGATCCTTTTCCTAGCATATACTTTGACGATTTTTTTAACGAAAATTTTTTAAGTGATGTGCTATCTGAGTTTCCTGAACTCGGAGATAAGAGCGATATTCAGTATAGCAATCCGAATGAAATAAAACTAGCCAGTAGAGGTGAGCAAAAATTTGGCCCCAAAACCAAATTGTTAATGCACTTTCTAAATTCAGAGCCCTTTTTGATGTTTTTAAGTGAGCTTTCCGGAATAACCAACTTAATAGCAGATCCTTATTTTGAAGGAGGAGGTTGTCATCAAATAAAACCAGGAGGCATGTTAAAAATACATGCAGATTTCAATAAACATCGCATTTTGGGTTTAGACCGCAGATTAAACTTTTTAATTTACTTAAATAAAGATTGGAAAGAAGAATACGGTGGCCATTTCGAACTCTGGAAAACAGATATGACCGAAAGTCGCACGAAAATTTTACCTGTTTTTAATCGTGTTGCTATGTTTTCTACTACAGATTACAGTTTTCACGGGCACCCCGACAAGCTTAATTGCCCAGAAGACAGAAGTAGAAAATCATTAGCACTATATTATTACACAAACGGCAGACCTAAAGAAGAAGTAAATGATGGCTTAGAGGACCACACTACGCTTTTTAAAGAACGAAAAGGTGTAGACTCCGCTTCAATGAAAATGTACAATGGCTTGGTAAACCTTGCCATTGATATCATGCCACCCTTGCTTTATCGTACATTGCGTAACATCAGAAAAAAGTAGTTGCACCATCTATTATTAGTTTACATATATCATTGAGTAATAAAATAGAAATTTCTGCATGCATCGTATGCGGAAGTACATCATCTAAAGATGAACTTACCGTAACCGATTGGTTAGTAAGTAACGAGGTTTTTTAT
>DGBH01000195.1:5295-10484 GCA_002384205.1 Bacteroidetes bacterium UBA4009 | reverse complement strand
TAATAAAAAAACACGCTAAGGGCAATAGGTTACTTGACATCGGTTCGGGTTCTGGTTATTTTATTCATTTTATGAAGCAAAATGGACTAGCCGTAGCCGGAGTAGAAATAAGCGATAAAGCAGTAGCCCTTTGCAAAAAAAAGTTCGGTATTACCGCATATTCTCCCTCACAATTTTTGAATAATGAGATCTCTGAGCAGTTTGACATTGCTACCATGTGGCACGTTTTTGAACATGTATATAGTTACGATGAGTATTTTGCCATGCTAAACCAGAAACTGACTGCTGACGGAATACTAATTATTGCCATGCCTAATCACCTTTGCTTAGAAGAAAAATATTACCGTAACTACTGGAATGGGTACGATACACCCCGACATTTATGGCATTTTACCTCAGAGACATTTACTAAATTTGCGAAAGACAGAGGTTTTGAAGTTGTCAAAGAACACAATTTGCCATTGGATCCCTTCTATAATTGTTTGATAAGCGCTTCCTATAAAAAATCATTTAGCTTTATGCCTGCAACCTTAGTGGTTGGACTTTTATCTCTGCTCAACTCCATTCTATTTTTCAAGAAAAGCAGCTCCATCGTATACGTATTAAAAAAGGTATAAGTAACTGCTTTCAGATTTTTCATAGTTGATGTCGCTAACTACTTTTTAATAAAGCTGCGGGTTACGCTAGTGTAGCCCGAAACTATTTTAAGGTAGTAAACCCCAGCTTCTAAATGTGCAATGTCTAAGGTAGTTGAATAGTTTTCTTTGAACACCAAGTTGCCGGTAGAATTAAAAACAGCCGTATAGTCTGCTGCTCCCGTGTAGCCTGAAATAGTTAATTGTTTACTAGTGGGGTTGGGATATATTGTAATTTTTGCATAATTAAGTAAATCGGTAGAGGAAATACTAGCCTCTGCAATTGAAAGGGTATCTATTAAAACGTTATCTCCGGATGTGTTTCCGTTATTATTGGCTACCAAAGCGGCGGCAAAAAAATGTATACTGCCAGAACCTTTGACGGGAGCCGTCCAAGAAAATGTCCATGACTTGCTCCCTGAACCTGAATTATTGGAGGACTTATGCGTTACTCGCTTACCATTTGATTTTATATTCACCTCTGAAGAATTGCTAAAAGTTCCTTCGCTATTGCCTAAACTGTCTTCCGATGTTATTTCAAATCCAAATTTTGTGATACCAGATTTGGCGGCTTTTATTACAACAGTATATTGTTTGCCTGGAATATAGCCAGAAATAGGAATATCTGTACTAATCATATCCGAAGACGTTATAGTACTTGAAGGACTAGTATGACAACCGCTGCCGCTTGCACAAGTTGTGCCATTGTCTGATTTTGAACCGGTATAGCCCCCTGGGCTACCACTGCTATTGGCTAGAATTATTATTACAATCCATAAAAAAATAAGAGATAGTACGGGGCTTTTATTAACCATTACTCGACGTTTCATTTTAAGCATCGAAATTAGAGGAAAACGGGTGAGTATTTATATATGTTTTTGTGTTTGTTAAAATAATGTTACTTTTGCAGTAGTAAAATAGCAAAGAAAGGGGTTTAAAGCCCCTTTTTTTCTTACAAAAATTTTGAGTTTAAAACAGCTTATAACTAAGATAATTGAAGAAGAATTGGTAGAAACCAATTGTTTTTTGGTCGGCATAGATGCTAACCAAGCTGAAACGAGTATGCGATTTTACATTGATGGCGATAATGGGGTGGATATAAAGTTATGTACCCGCCTTAGCCGAAAAGTATCACGAATACTGGACGAAGAATATTTAGACGAAACACCCATTCGTTATGAAATATCTTCTCCTGGAACTGATCAACCGCTTATTGACCTTCGTCAATATAAGCAGCACATTGGTCGTGACCTTATCGTAACTTGTGATGATGAAATCATAGAAGGGGAGTTAACAGAAGTAAACGAAGGAAGTATAACCATACTTAAAGCTATGGGCAAAAACAAAACAGAACCACAAACAATACTGTTTGTAAAAATAAATAACAGCACAGTAAAAATATCCTTTAAACGAAAATAGAAATGAGCTTACAATTAGTAGAATCTTTCTCGGAATTCAAAGAATTCAAAAACATCGATCGAGCCACTATGATGAGGGTACTCGAAGACGTATTTAGAACCATGATTAGAAAAAAATATGGTTCTGATGATAATTTTGACGTTATCGTTAATACCGACAATGGTGATCTTGAAATATACAGGAATAGAGAGATTGTGGACATGGGTGAAGTAGAAGATCCCAACAAAGAGATAACTATAGAAGATGCTAAAAAAATAGAAGCAGACTATGAAATAGGTGAAGAAGCTATACAGGAAATTGATATGGCTGAGTTTGGTCGTAGAACTATTCTTACTGCCAGACAAACACTATTATCTAGAGTACTAGAGTTAGAAAAAGACGAATTCTACAAAAAATATAAAGATAGAGTTGGTGAAATTGTAACCGGTGAAGTTTACCAAATTTGGAAAAATGAAATCATGATCTTGGATGACGAAGGAAATGAACTTATTCTCCCAAAAAGAGAAATGATTCCGCGTGATTTCTTCAAAAAAGGAGACAGCATGCGTGCGGTGGTACTTCGCGTTGAAATGTATAATTCAAATCCTAAAATCATCTTGAGTAGAACAGCTCCAGAGTTTCTTGAGCGTTTATTTGAATTAGAAGTTCCTGAAATTCTTGATGGACTAATTACCGTTAAGAAAATAGTAAGAGAGCCTGGAGAACGTGCAAAAGTAGCTGTAGAAAGTTATGATGACCGTATAGATCCAGTAGGAGCTTGTGTAGGTATGAAAGGAAGCAGAATACACGGCATTGTGCGAGAGTTGAAAAACGAAAACATAGACGTTATTAACTACACCTCTAATATTCAACTGCTTATACAAAGAAGTTTAAGCCCTGCAAAAGTGTCAAGTATTACCTTAGACGACAAAACAGGAAAAGCAGACGTATTCTTACCAGCAGATCAGGTGTCACTTGCAATCGGTAAGGGAGGACATAACATTAAACTTGCAGGTAAGTTGGTAGGTTATACTATTGACGTTTATAGAGAATCAAACGAAGACGAGGACATGGACGTTGATTTAGATGAATTTGTAGATGAAATAGATTCTTGGATCATAGATGAGTTAAAAGGCATAGGTCTTGATACCGCCAAAAGTGTACTTGATATGAGTGATGCAGATTTGGTATCGCGCACTGAGTTAGAGAAGGAAACAATTGAAGAAATTAAGAAAATACTAGAAGCAGAATTTGAATAATAATACTTTAAACCATTAAAGTACTATTTTCGAACACTGCTTAGCAATAGATGGCTAATAATAATAAGACATATAGAGTAAATAAGGTTGCTACAGAGTTCAATGTTAGTTGGAAAACTATCGTAGATCACCTTTCAGACAAAGGTTTTGAAGTGGAGCAAAAAATCACAGCAAAACTGGATGAAGCTATGTATCAAGACTTGCTAGGTTTTTATCAAAAAGATAAGCAAGCTAAGGAGGAATCACAACAACTGGAAATAAATATTCGCAAGGATGCTAAAACGGCAGAAATTGTTGAAACCAAAAAAGTTGAGCCTCCAAAACAAGAATTTACACCAGAAGATACTTTTTTCGTAAAAGACACCTCCGCTAAATTCGCACCCAAGTTCGACGTTCGTGGTGTCAACGAAGCATCTATTGAACAGACTACACCTCAAGTTGTTCCTCAACCAATAGTGGTTGAAGAGCTCCAAACGTCAGAAGTAGTGGTAAAAGCAGAGAAACAGGAAGTGGCCAAAGAAGAAATTATCACGCCTAAGCCAATCGCTCCTTCAGCTGAATCTACTCAAGAAGCACTACAAGAAGCGGGAAGCTTAAAGATTCTTGGTAATATTAAATTAGAAGCCCCAAAGAAAAAAGAGCCGAAATTGAGTAAGAAAGAGTCCGATAAATCTTCCTTAAAGTCCAGTAAGCCTAAACAAAATGAAGATACTAAGGATTCAACTATCTTAGAAACTCCTATCTTAAGCACTCCAGAAGCGCCAGAATCCGCCGAACCTGTTGAGATTAAAACAGAGTACTCTAAGCTGGAAGGAACAACGGTATTAGGTAAAGTTGAAATAAAACCTACTGTTAAGAAAACGCGTACTAGAGATACAAACGAGCCAAAACAAAAACGTAAACGTATACGTGGCGAAAAGATAAGTACAGATAAAGTGCGCCCCGACAAACCGGGAACACGTTCTGCAACAGGAACTGGACCAAGTAACGAAAAAACTGAAGTTTCTCAAAAAGAAATTCAAGATAAAATAAAGAAGACATTAGCAACCATGACTTCGTCTAAACAAGCTCCTAATCATGGTGGTAAGGTTAGACAAAAAGCAAGGAAATTCAGAAGAGAAGAGCACAAGAAAAAGTGGGAAGAAAAACAACTTCAGGATATCGTTGAAAGTAAGATTCTATCTGTAACAGAGTTTGTTACAGCAAATGACCTTGCGAATATGATGGATGTAAATGTAAACGAAATCATTGGTGCTTGTTTCTCGCTTGGTATGATGGTTTCCATCAATCAACGACTTGATGCTGAAACGATACAAATAGTTGCTGAAGAATTTGAATACGAAGTAAACTTTGTGGATGCTGACGAAACCATTGAGATAGAGCAAGAAGAAGATCAAGAGGAGGATCTGAAACCGAGACATCCAATTGTTACGGTAATGGGTCACGTGGATCACGGTAAGACTTCTTTATTGGATTACATTCGAAAAGCAAATGTTATCGCTGGTGAGGCTGGAGGTATAACGCAACACGTTGCAGCTTACGAAGTTAAGTTGAAAACTGGTCAAAAAATGACCTTCATAGATACCCCTGGTCACGAGGCTTTTACCGCAATGCGTGCCAGAGGAGCAAAAGTGACGGACGTCGCTATTATCGTAATAGCTGCTGATGATACCATTATGCCACAAACAAAAGAAGCTATTAGCCATGCGCAAGCAGCTAATGTTCCTATTGTTTTTGCTATCAATAAGATAGACAAAGATGGCGCAAACCCTGACAGAGTAAGAGAAGGTTTATCTGCCATGAATATATTAGTTGAGGAATGGGGAGGCAAGTATCAGTGCCAAGAAATTTCCGCTAAAAAGGGACTCAATATTGAAGAACTACTTGTAAAAGTAAG
>DGBH01000195.1:0-5134 GCA_002384205.1 Bacteroidetes bacterium UBA4009 | reverse complement strand
GCTGGACAACATTTTGCACGTGTGAAAGCGATGTTCAATGAGAGGGGACAAGCAATGAAAATGGCAGGACCATCTTCACCAGTGTCTATTCTAGGGTTCTCTGCGGCACCTGCAGCAGGTGAAACGTTCCAAGTACTTTCTGATGAAGCTCAAGCTAAGGAAATAGCCAATAAACGAGAGCAGTTACAAAGAGAGCAGTCTATACGAACTACTTCTATGCTTACGCTTGACACTATTGGTAAACGACTCGCTATAGGTAATTTCCAAGAGCTTAAATTAATTATTAAAGCAGACGTGGATGGCAGTAGTGAGGCACTTTCTGATTCATTACTCAGACTTTCTACCGAAGAGATAGAAGTTAAGATTATTCAAAAATCTGTAGGACCAATTACAGATAATGACGTCCTTTTAGCAAAAGCTTCTGACGCAATCGTAATCGGTTTCCAAGTTAGGCCAATGCCATCAGCTAAAAAACTAGCTGAAAATGAAGGTGTTGAGATAAAGCAATACAGCATTATATACCAAGCTATAGAAGAGATTAAAGCTGCCATGGAAGGCATGTTAGCTCCAGACTTAAAAGAGGAAATAACTGGTACTGCGGAGGTACGTGAGGTATTCAAAATCACTAAAGTAGGAACCATAGCCGGCTGTATGCAAACAGAAGGAAAGATGTATAGAAGCAATAAGGTTAGACTTATCCGTAACAACGTAGTAATTTATACTGGAGAAATAGAAGCATTGAAGCGATTTAAAGATGACGCCAAAGAAATAGGTAAAGGCTTCGAATGCGGTATTCAAATTAAAAACTACAATGATCTTGAACTGTATGACCTTATAGAAGGTTTCCGTGAGGTAGAAGTAGCGCGTAAGCTGAGCTAAAACTTCATTATTTTTTTAAAAAGCATTCTATTTTTTCTTATTAAATTGCACCGATGAATAGTGCGATAATAAAAGGTATGGGCTATTATGTTCCTAGCAATGTTGTAACCAATGATGACCTTGCTAGCATAATGGACACCAACAACGAGTGGATCGTTGAGCGGACGGGTATTAATGAAAGACGTTGGATTAAAGATAACAGTGAGAGCACATCTTCTATGGCTCTTGAAGCATCCAAAAATGCCATTGCTGATGCTGGAATAGATAAAACTGAAATAGATTTTATCATATTCGCTACCTTAAGTCCGGATTACTATTTTCCTGGACCTGGTGTTACACTTCAAAAAGACTTAGGACTAGACACCATAGGTGCCTTAGATGTACGAAATCAATGCAGTGGTTTTGTATACGCCCTGTCTATAGCAGACCAATACATCAAAACAGGCATGTATAAAAACATTCTGGTAGTGGGCTCTGAATATCATAGCGGCGGTCTTGATAAATCCACCAAAGGACGCGGAGTAACGGTTATTTTTGGTGATGGAGCAGGGGCAGCAATTGTATCCAAAAGTCCAAACGCTGATAGAGGTATCCTATCTACACACTTGCATTCGCAAGGCGAATTTGCAGAAGAGCTTACGCTAATTGGGCCAAGCACACGACGTTGGGTCCCTGAAATAATAGACGGAGCAGGAAAAGACGACGAGGCCATTTATCCTTATATGAACGGAACTTTTGTTTTCAAGCATGCAGTTACCCGATTTCCTCAAGTAATCGGTGAAGCCCTTACGCAAAATAACTTAAAAAGCACCGATATAGATTTGCTCATACCCCATCAGGCAAACCTTCGTATTTCTCAATTTGTACAACAAAAAATGGGTTTAAGAGAAGATCAGGTGTTTAACAACATTCAAAAATACGGCAATACAACCGCTGCTTCTATACCTATAGCGCTGGCGGAAGCTAAGTTAGCTGGCAAAGTTAAAGAAGGAGACTTAATCTGTTTAGCAGCATTCGGAAGTGGATTTACTTGGGCAAGCGCACTTATACGATGGTAGCTGGGATATCACAAAATGAGCTAATTCAGATAGGCATTATCACCTTAGTTTCCTATTTATTAGTACAGCTGGGAAAAGCCCTTATCAAAAGAAGTATTCGCAAAACCTATAGTGACCCCTCGGATGATGATGCTAAAATAACAGGACTAAAATTCCTATACAATACACTTTCCTTTCTTATTTACACCGTTGGGGTAATTGCTATTATTTACACTATTCCTCCCCTCAAAAACGTTGGAAAAACACTATTTGCAGGCGCAGGGATATTTGCTGCAATACTTGGTTTTGCATCTCAACAGGCCTTTCTCAAACATTATAGGGGGTATTTTCCTAGTCATATTTAAACCTTTTAGGGTTGGTGATTTAATCAAGGTAGGAGAGCTGGACGAAGGTTATGTAGAAGATATTACACTCAGACATACCGTAATCCGCGATTTTGAAAATAAACGCATTGTGATACCTAACTCCATGATAAGTAGCCAAACAATACATAACTCCAATCTTAAAGACGAACGGGTTATGAATAGAATACATTTTGGTATTAGTTATGACTCCAATATGGATACCGCCATTGCCATTATTCAGAAAAGCGCATTGAACCATCCATTTGTCCGTGATTATAGATCACTAGCAGAAACCAAAGACCATAAGCCTGCTGTAGATGTTAGAATTATAAAATGGGGAGATTCAGGAATAACCCTAAGAGCGTATATCTGGACGGATACCCAAGAAGAAGGATTTGCTTTAAAAACAGACCTATTCTATACCGTGAAAAAAGAGTTTGAAGCGATTAATATAGAAATACCTTTCCCACATCGAACCATCGTTTATAAAAATAATGAGCACAAGAAAAAGGAACAAGAAACTGTTTAATAGTCCTATTTCATACAATCTTGAAAAGGATAATGGGACCATGAATATGGATTGTATCATCTATGACGATACACACTATAAACGAAGTGCAGAAAAAAATTGGGATAGCTTGAAACAAACTCTGTCTGAGCATAAAGATAAACATATTTGGTTAAATTTATACCCGCTTGAAGACAAACAAACACTCAAATCTATTGAGCACTATTTTGAAATAGACCCTTTTTTGATGGCAGATGCCGTTGATTTTTCACAACGATCGAAGGTATGGGAAACGGATAAACATCTTTTCTGCTCCTTCAAAATGAAAAAACATGATTTACATGATGCCGAGCATATAAGTTTCATCTTGGGTGAGAACGTAATTATTAGCTTACAAGAAATAGAAGAAGACGTATTTCAAAATATTAGAACCCGAATGGAAAACAATTATGGACCTATCCGTAAAAAAAGTGTTGACTACCTTTTATTTCTACTATGTGATTCTATTGTAGACCAATACACGCTAATAAGCGACAGTTCTGAAGACAGCTTATTGGCACTTGAAGCTGAAATTGCTAGTAGTGATAAAGCTATCAACTTAAGTTCCTTGTATGCCGTTAAAAAAGACCTTCTGCTTGTGCATAAAGACGCACGCGTTTCTAGTGAAATAATTGAAGCACTAATTACGTCTGAATTTTTTGCTATTTCTAGTTTTGTAACTAAGCTATTCACTTCCATCTCACATAACGCAAAACATATTACAGATTCTCTGAGCAGACAGTTAGAACACGTAAACTCTTTGTCGGATTTATATTTTGCGCAACAAAATAATCGCCTGAATGAGATGATAAAACTACTCACCATCATGTCTGCTATTTTCATCCCTATTACCTTTATTGCAGGATTTTATGGAATGAATTTTATGTACATGCCAGAAACCAAAGTAGCTTGGGCCTATCCCGCCATCATTGGATTAATGGTTTTAGCGGTTACCTTTATTATTCTATTCTTTAAAAAGAAAAAGTGGTTATAGGTTATGGACGCATCATCCCTGAATATACTTGGCATGCACGAGGAGATAAATTTACCTCAAGTAGGCATATTTAAACTTAAATCAAAAACGGATACTGGCGCTTACAATAGTGCCATAGACTGTTGCTATAGTGAAGAAAGAGTAACGCCTGATGGAGAGCACATTTTGGTTTTTATACTACTCAATAAAACCCACCCAGAATACACGGGGAAAGAACATACAACCACTTTGTTTAAAACTAAAAAAGTGCGTAGTTCAAATGGTATTGTAACCACAAGATATCAAATTAAAATGGATGTGCAAATAAATGGTCACAGTTTTCGGACCACATTTAACTTAAGTAATCGTTCCAAAATGCGTTTCCCAACGCTGTTAGGCAGAAAACTGCTTGGCAATAGATTTATAGTAGACGTAACTAAAAATAGAAACCCAAAAAGAATTAACACTACAAAATCAGTGTAATTTATTTTGTTTAATAACTTTTAAATAATGAAATGATATTTCTGTTACACTTGGATAAGCTGTCCGTTTTTGAGTGTATACACCGTATCGCAGAACTGTAATTCATCCTCTTTGTGCGTAATAAGAATAGCTGTTTTTCCTTCTTTCTTTAGTTCTCTTATGGCTATTAAAGTTTGTTCTTTTGAGTAAGTATCCAGGTTATTTGAAACCTCGTCAAAAATAAAAACTTCCGCATCCTTATATAGCGATCTTGCGATAGCGATTCGCTGTTTTTGGCCGCCACTTATATGATTACCTAATTCTCCCACTTTCGTATCCCAGCCATTTGGCAATCCATCTAGCCACGTGGTTAAATTGACCTTTTTTATGCATTCCCTTGCCTTATCCAAGTCTGGATTTGGATCTAAAAATGCCACATTACGAAGCACAGAGTCATTCAGCATGAACACCTCTTGTTCTACATATGAAAATAGAAAACGGTAGGCTGCATAATTTCCTGGCTCTAACTTTTTACCGTCTATCATAATACAACCGCTCGTCGGTAATATCAGAGATGATAAAATGTTGACCGCTGTTGATTTCCCTGAACCGCTGGCACCAATTAGCCCAATAAAGCTGCCTTTTGGTATATCAATGTTAATATCATTTAGTACACTTGTTCCATCCGGGTAAGAAAAGCTAACTGCATTTAAACTTATAACCGTGTTCAAGCTAAGCTTTGTTGGAGAAACGACTAATATTTCTTCAGATTTTTCATCTACCATAACCATATCCAAGATAAAACTACTAACGGACAAACTGTTAGAAGCCATAACTAATCTGTTAATACTTGGCAAAAGTCTGAAAGAGA
>DGBH01000068.1:4906-17989 GCA_002384205.1 Bacteroidetes bacterium UBA4009 | reverse complement strand
GAACCTGCTTGGTTGGGCAGTGATGCAGAAACCGGTTACTACCTATACCAGATCAAAGCATTTGACTTCACAGGAAATGTTCATTACTACAAAGGGGTGGTGCACTTATTACGCTAACAAAGCTTTAACCATATCAGCTATCATCTTACCATCGGCTCGACCTTTTAGTTTACCATTGGCCATACCCATTACCTTTCCCATATCTTTCATACCGGCCGAACCTGTTAGGGCTATTATAGATTTTATTTCAGTGTGAACCTCTTCCTCATTTAATTGAGCAGGAAGAAATTTCTCTATTATTGCCAGTTCTTCTTCTTCTATAACGGCCAAATCAGGTCTATTTTGCTCTTGATAAATGCCAAGTGAATCTTTTCGTTGTTTAGCCATCTTAACTAAGGTAGCCATTTCATCTTCTTCCGTAATTGCTTTACCCCCTTCTTGTGTGGCTAACAGCATAAGTGCAGACTTGATTGCTCTCAGTCCTCTTAAGGTAGTGGCATCTTTGGCTTTCATAGCCGTTTTCATTTGTTCTGATATTTGATCTGAAAGACTCATTGTGCGAAGGTAGGTGTGTTGTGCTAAAAATAAAATAGTTAATAGAGGTTACTTCACTCGATAGAACATCATTACATAGGGTTTTAACTACAATAAAAAAGGGTTGAAACCCGTTTCTATCCTTTTTTTAAGGTAAAAGCAAAAGTACTCCCTACTCCTATGGTACTGCGCACATTTATGGTTTGATTATGCGATTCAATAATGTGCTTTACAATGGCTAATCCTAATCCCGTGCCTCCTTGATCTCTGCTACGTCCAGCATCTGTTCTGTAAAATCGCTCAAAAAGTCGAGGTAAATGTTCAGCTTCTATACCGAATCCATTATCTGCAATTTCGGTAAGTATATTCTTATCCATATCGAAAAATCGCACCGTAACCTTACCTCCTTTTTTTCCGTATTTAATGGCATTTACAATCAAGTTTACCAAAACTTGTCTCACTTTGGCTAAGTCAGCTTTTACCACTACGCTTTTGGGATTGTTTTTATTAAAAGCTAACGTTATTTCTTTTAATTTGGCTTGATCTTCAGCCATTTCGAATACATCCTGAGTAAGCTTTAGCAGATCTACATCTTTAATGTCAAGCGAACTACTATCTTCTAAGGTGCTAATACTGGTAAGATCATTTACCATTTCAACGAGCCTATCTGTACTCTTTGCCGCTTTATTTAAAAAAATACGATTTACCTTTTTATCGTCGAGTGCACCGTCCAAAAGAGTGTGTATATACCCTTGAATATTTTGAATAGGTGTTTTTAGTTCGTGAGAAACATTTCCTAAAAACTCTCGTCTAAAATTCTCTTGTTGCTTAAGTTCTTTAACTTCCTTGCGACTCTCAATCATCCACTCCACCACCTCTTTACCTACGGCACCTATGGGATCCCTTTCTTTTTCGTCTAGGACGCCGTAACCCTTGCCGCTTTCCGTCTTGAACCTGTATATGTTTTTATAAATTAATTTAATACGATCATGTATAAAGGCTTTAAGTAAGTAACTAAACACTAGATAGCATACGACTAAAACCGCTATAAAATTAATTATAACAGCAGCAATATTCAATGTAAGAATTCCTAGTCCTAATGAAGACAAGAAGGCTGCAACAAGGCTTGCCACAAAGGCAATGAACGTAGGGCTCGTGTTTTGACTCAAACTACAAATTTATATCCTACTCCTTTAATTGTTTGAATACGGTCATCGCCTATTTTTTCACGTATTTTACGAATATGCACATCAATGGTACGGTCCACCACACTTACATCCATACCCCATACTTTATTTAGAATAGACTCTCTGGTATAAACCTTATCTGGTTTAGATGCTAGTAAGTAGAGCAATTCGAATTCTTTTTTTGGCAGAACAAGCTTATTGCCACGTAAGGTAACATTAAATGTATTCCGATCGATCTCCAAATCTCCTACTGTTATGGTATCTGCCTTGGCTTCATTTTTTGTGCGACTAAGTATGGCCTTTACCCTACTTATTAATACTCGGGGTTTTATAGGTTTTGTAATGTAGTCATCTGCTCCTACTTCAAAGCCAGCAATTTCAGAGTATTCTTCTGCACGAGCGGTTAAAAATGCAATAAAAACTCCCTTTAGAGACTCTTCTAAACGAATTTGGCGACACGCTTCAATTCCATCCATAACAGGCATCATAATGTCCAAAAGAATCAAATCAGGTTTTTTATCCTTGGCTTTTAGCACCGCCTCAGCTCCATTTTCTGCAGAGTAACATTTATAACCTTCTTTTTCTAAATTGTACTTTAGAAGTTCTACGATGTCACTTTCGTCATCTACTATGAGTATTTTTTGAACCATTATATTTTTTTGCAACCCTAGAGCATCTACACCACCCTATCATTATGCCAAAGTTAAGCTAAATTTAAATTTATCTTGACATCACAGGACCAAGCTTTTTGTCTGGCCTATGGTAGGTAGTATAAATTGTATCCGTATGTGCCGTCATGTTACTAGTGGCAGCTTCCAAGTAGCTTGTTTGTCCGACTTGTTTCATCGAGCATTTGCGCACTAGAGTATCCAAGCCATCTGGCAAGCTTGTGCCCTGTGGATTCTCTATTAATCGTTTAAATGACAAAATATATGTAGTATCCGTTTGCCATTCAATATCAAACTCTACAAGCATTCCATTGGTCTTTATAAATTCTTCTTGCATCGTGTCGTTTCTATTCACTAAGAATATACCGAAAGGTCTCTCCTCATAGTAACATTGCGTGTTACGCCACGATTGATAAAGTGCTTTTTTTTCGGCTGAAAAATGAGCTATTGGAGTGGCCAACTCATTTTCTTCTGAGACCTTAGTGCATGCTGACACTATACTTAGTAATCCTAATAAAAGAGCTTTATACAATGTACTAGTCTAGTAAATCCTGCAATAAGGTTTCTAGCTCATGACTTCTAAAACCTGATTTTACAATTCGTCCTTCTTTATCCAATAAAAAAGTCTGCGGAATAGAATGAACTTGATACAATTGGGCAGCACTAGATTTCCATCCGCCTAGGTCACTTACATGTTTCCAACCTAGTCCATCCTTTGCTATAGCGGCCTTCCATTGGTCACCATTGTTATCCAACGAAACACCATATATTTCAAATCCTTTATCTTTATACTTATCGTAAATTATTTTCACATTCGGATTTTCTTTTCTGCATGGACCACACCAGCTCGCCCAAAAATCTATAAGGACTACCTTGCCTCTAAGTGATGACAGTGCAAGTGTTTCTCCCTCTGGAGTTTTAAGATTAATTTCAGGAGCCATTGCGCCTTCTATTGTCGGCCCATAGCTATTTGCCAAGGTTACCAAATTTAAAGTATAGGTAGAATTAGGTAATTGTGAAGACATTACTTTGCTCCCTAGGATAACTAATTTTGGTTCAGGTTGATTGAACAAATACTTAATTGCAAAATAAGTCGCTGGGGAAGCCTCCTCATTTGCAACGAAACTCTGAATATCCGTTGATCTACTTTGCATCAACATATTGTAGCGAGCAGTTGTCTCCTCTCTTAATTCCTCAGTGGCGGAAGCCGGGTCAATTTTAGCTACTTCACTATTGAATGCAGCCATTTTATTCTCGTAGCCCGTATAGATTTTAAAAAGTTTAACCATGTGACTATTGTACTTTCCCCCAGTCATTTCTAGATTGTACGAAACATCTTTGGTTATGTTCATATTTACCTTAGCACCATTTTCTAGGACTATAGGAATGCCTGGAGGCTGCGTAGTGCCAAAGGTAATATAGTACAATATGCTCTCATCGGAAGCCATTCCTTCGAAGTTAAATACTCCATTCTCAGAAATAATAACCGTATCTATATTTTCTAATCTGGTATCTGTAATCTTACTTAGTATAACCAGCGAATTGGCTTCAAGATTGGTTTGAGCAGAGATGGTATACCCTTTCCCGTTTTCTGCCAGCTCATCTGCAAATACGAAGGCTATGGATAAGCCTACAATGCCAAAGGCAAGAACTATGTTGCGTATGTTTATTTTTTTCATTTTTATTCTATTCTTTAGATATGCAATTGTCGTTCCGTTTATACTAACGCCTTTGTTAGCAATTCATTTGTCTTTTTTGGGTCTGCTTTACCACTCGATTTCTTTTTCACTTGACCAATAAATAATCCCATAAGATTTGTTTTACCTGAACGATATTCTGCAACCTTATCTGGTAACTCAGCTAACACTTCATTCACCCATGCTTGCAGTGCTTCGTCATCATCCATCAAAGCTAGATTTTGATCAGCAATTATCTCACTAACTTTTTGAGAAGGATTAATCAATAATGCAGAGAAAACTTTCTGCTCTGCTATACTAAAATTAATCACACCGCTGTCTATAGACGAAATAAGCTCAGCAATAGTTGCAGCACTTATAGGAAAAACAAGAATATGAGAAGCGTTACTGTTCACCCAATTTTTAACTGCACCCATCGTCCAATTGGCCGCAGCTTTATAATTTTGCGTATGCTCGCATATAGCTAAAAAGTACTCTGCTATCTCTCTACTTTCAGTCAGAATAGATGCATCATACTCCCCCAAACCCATTTCAGTATTAAACTTATTGTATAACTCTTTAGGCAAGGCTGGCATTGCTAATTTTACATGCGCTATCCATTCTTCGCTAACCACCAGTGGTGGTAAGTCTGGCTCTGGAAAGAAACGGTAATCATTCACCAATTCTTTACTTCGCATGCTAAATGTAGTTCCTTTGAGCGCGTCAAAATTTCGTGTCTCTGAATGTATTTCTTCTCCAGCATCAGCCATCTTACATTGACGTTCAAATTCATACTCTATGGCTTTTTTTACATTCGTCATAGAATTCATATTTTTCACTTCCACTTTAGTGCCAAATGCTGTTGTTCCAATAGCTCTAATTGAAACATTCGCGTCGCAACGAAGGCTTCCCTCTTCCATATTCCCATCACAAACACCTAAATACCTCACTAGTTTTCGTATTTCAGAAAGAAATGCATAAGCCTCGTCTCCACTTCTAAAATCAGGTTCGGTCACGATTTCTACTAATGGTGTACCCGCTCTATTGTAATCCATCAAGGTATTTTCTACATCCAAATCGTGAAGCCCTTTTCCTGTATCTTCTTCCATATGAATACGGGTTAGATTTATCACTTTAGTGTGGCCATCAGCTAAGGTGATTTCCACTTTACCATTTAGACAAATAGGAGTTCCTAGTTGTGTTATTTGATATCCTTTAGGTAAGTCCGCATAAAAATAGTTTTTTCGGTCGTATGTATTGTATTTTGTTATATCGCAATCACAGGCTAGACCCAGCATAATAGCCATATTAACAGCTTCTTTGTTATGAACAGGCAAGGTGCCTGGATGCCCTAAACTTATCGGACTTACCAATGTATTGGCAGGCTCTCCAAAAGCAACTTTATCGGAACAAAAAGCTTTAGATTTTGTAAGTAATTGAGAATGAATCTCTAAGCCTACTATTACTTCGTATTTATCGTTTTTTAACATGTTTAAAGCTCTACAAAAATAAGGTTTAGTTTGATATCCGTAAGACTGTATATTTACGATCCTATCGTTGTCATTTCAACTATTCCAAGGTAATGATGTATGATCCTGTAATATAGATTTAGACTAGGAGATAAATGCCTCTGCAAGTTTTTTTACCATAGGCAATCCGCTTACATCTGTCCCTCCCGCTTGTGCAAAAAAGGGCTGACCGCCACCGCCGCCTTTTACTTCTTTGGCCCATTCCCTTATTAGGTTCCCTGCGTTATAGCCCTTTTCATTAATCAGATTATCGCTTATCATAATGCTAATACTGGGCTTGTTATCAATATTGGCTAACAATACACAGAAGAGGTTTTCAACTTCTTCTTTTAGCTGAAAAGCTAAGTCTTTTGCTTGACCTGTATTGCCTACTTGAATAATTTGGACGATACTGTTAACGCCATTTGAAGACTTCATTGATTTCAACAACTCCTCTTTTATATTACCTAGTTGAGCGTTTTCAAATGATGCTAATTTTAGTCTTAGTTCAGCATTTTCTTTTTGAAGTGTCTGAACGGCTTTCAACAGATCTTGCTGATTGCCCATTTCTGCACTTATCTGGTCAATAAGCGATAATTTTTCCTTTATATAAGCATCGGCTTTAGCTCCTGTTATAGCTTCAATTCGCCTTACTCCGGCGGCTACCGCTCCTTCGTGCACTATTTTAAAGCTCCCTATTTGAGCGGTATTACTCACATGACAACCACCGCAAAGTTCAACAGAATAATCCTTTCCAAAAGTAATTACCCGAACCGTATCACCATATTTTTCACCAAATAACGCCATAGCACCGCCTTTAGTAGCCTCTTCAAAAGGAACATTTCTAGCTTCATCTAAGGCAATAGCTTCTCTGATTTTAGCATTTACTATATTTTCTATTTGAAGAATTTCTGCCTTTTCTACTTTTTGAAAATGCGAAAAGTCAAATCGTAAATTTTTCTCATTTACCAAAGAACCTTTTTGTGCTACATGGTCGCCTAAAACCTCTCTTAACGCCGCTTGTAGCAAATGAGTTGCACTGTGATTTTGGGTAGTATCTGTTCTTTTTTCCATGTTCACTTTTGCAAGGAACGGTTGGTTAAGATTAGAGGGTAATTGCTCTGTGATTTGTATACTTAGTTGATTTTCTTTTTGGGTATCTATAATATTAATTTTTTCATCATTTAATTTACCGATAAGCATGCCCTTATCGCCCACTTGCCCCCCGCTTTCAGCATAAAAAGGAGTAAGGTTAAGTACCAAATGATATTGCTTTTTACCTTTAACTAAAACCTCTCTATAGCGAGTTATTTTCACATCCGTTTCTAAATAGTCATACCCTACAAACTCTTCGCGTTCGTCTTCCGCTAATATTATCCAATCACCCGATTCCTTTTTAGCATCTGCACGACTTCTATTTTTTTGCTGTAGAAGGGCCTCTTTAAACCCTTCTAAATCTACTTCTACATCATTTTCTTTGGCTAGAAGTTGTGTTAAATCTATGGGGAATCCAAATGTATCATATAACTCAAACGCATTTTTACCACTTACATTCTTAGTTCCCTTTGAAGAGTAATCATCGAACAGTTTCAGACCCTTGTTTAATGTATTTAAAAACGATTTTTCTTCTTGCTCCACTACCTTAACAAGGAAGTCTTTTTGCTCTGACAAACCAGGAAATACATCCTGAAATTTGGTCACAAATGCAGGAACTAAGTCCTTCATAAATGGTTTTTCCAAGCCTAAAAAACTATACCCATATCGTACCGATCTTCTAAGGATTCGTCGAATAACATACCCAGCTCCATTATTATCAGGTAATTGACCATCTGCAATAGCAAACGATACGGCTCTAAGGTGATCAGCGATGACTCTAAAGGCAATATCTATCTGCTCATCTTTACCATATTTTTTACCGCTTATCTTTTCTAATTCTTGGATGGTATCCATAAAAAGATCAGAGTCATAATTTGATTTTTGGCCATTGACAGCTCTTACTAGTCGTTCAAAACCCATTCCGGTGTCAACGTGTTTTGAAGGCAGATTAACTAAGCTCCCGTCGGCCTTACGGTTAAACTGCATAAACACCAAATTCCAAATTTCTATGACTTGGTCGTGATCTGCATTAACTAAGGTTGCGCCATCTATCGCGGTTCTTTCTGCATCAGAACGCAAGTCAACGTGTATTTCTGAGCAAGGACCACAAGGGCCTGTTTCGCCCATTTCCCAGAAATTATCTTTTTTATTCCCTAGGATAATTCTGTCTTCAGTAACATGTTTAAGCCATAAATCTTTAGCCTCACTATCTAATTCTAATCCCTCACTGCTATCACCCTCAAAAACAGATACATATAATCTGTTTTTATCTAACTTATAAACCTCTGTAAGTAACTCCCATGCCCAGTTTATGGCATCTTCCTTAAAATAGTCCCCGAATGACCAGTTACCAAGCATTTCAAACATAGTATGATGGTAAGTATCTACACCTACTTCCTCTAAGTCATTATGTTTACCGCTTACTCTTAGGCATTTTTGTGTATCTACTACGCGTTTATTTATTGCCATTTTATCGCCTAAAAAAATGTCCTTAAATTGGTTCATTCCCGCATTGGTAAACATCAATGTAGGATCGTCTTTTACCACAATTGGAGCAGATTCTACTATTTTATGGCCTTTTTGTCTAAAAAATTCAAGGAATTGTCGTCTAACGTCTGCTGCGGTCATCGTGTCTTGATCGGGTCTTTTGTTATTGGTACAAAAAAATTATATTTGCTTGCTTTTAAAACGGCAAAAATACAATGACAAAAGCGAAATTTAGATTTAATAAAGAAACTCTTGAATACGAAAGAGTTTCGACTAATTTTTGGGCTATTGCCGCGAAGGTTTTAGGAGTAGTTTCATTAGCAGTTGTAATCGGAACAATCAGTGCTTCCTACGCATTAAGTGGTCAAGACACCGAAGAGCTTCAACGAGAGAATGCCGATTTCAAGCTCCACGTGCAGCTTCTTGAAAAAAAGTCGATAGAGATGCAAAATCGTTTAGATGATTTAGCCTCAAAAGACGATCACGTATACAGAGAAATTTTTGGAGCCGAACCTGTTTCTGAGGATATTAGAAAAGCGGGTACTGGGGGAGTAGATAAATACACTTCACTAGACGGAATAAAAAATGGAGCACGCTTTAAGGAACTTCATAAAAAGTTAGACGACATGTCTGCACAGTATAAAGTGCAAGAAGATTCATACAAAAAATTAATCAAGATGGCTCAGAACAAAAGTAAAATGCTTGCTTCTATACCTGCCATTCAACCTATACCTAACAAAAAACTACGACGCATAGCTTCAGGATTTGGTTACAGAATTGACCCTATTTACAGGACCCGTAAAATGCATAAAGGTATTGATTTCACTGCTCCAAAAGGCACCAAAATATATGCAACAGGTGATGGTGTAATTAAAAAAGTAGAATATGCAAGATGGGGTTACGGAACACATGTGATCATTAATCATGGTTACGGCTACACCACATTATACGGCCATATGAGTCGCATCAATGTTAGACCAGGACAAAAAGTTACCCGTGGTCAACTGATAGGTCTTGTAGGCAGCACAGGAAAGTCTACTGGAGCTCACCTCCATTATGAAGTTGCTAAAAACGGAGTAGAAGTGAATCCTGTAGGTTATTTCTATAACGACATTAGCAGCGAACAATACGAGGAGATCTTAAAATTATCTTCTAACCCAAATCAGTCATTTGACTAATGGCCTTAAAAGAGGGCAAATTATTCTATAGCATTTCTGAAGTCTCTGCACATTTTGATGTCACTGCATCATTATTACGCTATTGGGAAAGTGAATTCCTGAGTATAAAACCCAGACGCAATCCAAAAGGCACTCGATTCTACAGCTCTAAAGATATCGATGAAATTAGAAAAATTTATTATTTAGTTAAAGAAAACGGATATACCTTGCAGGGCGCTAAGGACAAATTGAAAACAGATTCTAAGATTGTAGATGCTAATGTAGAACTCATCGAAAAATTAGAGCGTATCAAAGCCTTCTTAACGCAACTAAAACGAGAACTCTAAAAACCCTAATTTCAGTTGCTTCATGTGTAAAATTGGCACATTTATATTACTGAGTGTATTAACTAATTTATGTATGGCTGATTTCCCTTCGGCTAATAATGCTATTACACTTTCACTAGGTGGCGCATCGGCTACCTATTTAAACGCGTTTGCTATTGAGAATAATGTAGCGGCTCTCGCCTTCTCTAAAAAGGAATTCTCCTTAAATGCGGCCAATAGATTTGGTATATCTGATTATTCTAATCTTATGGCTGTATACCATCATTCGATAAAGAACACTTCAATAGGTTTATCCTACCAAGTATCACCTTTGGCATCGCTTACGCAGCAAAAAGCGCAAGTTGCCGTTGCCAGAAAACTTAACAAAGATATCTCCGCAGGTGTAGCCCTTAATTATCATCACTTTTCATCAAAAGATGCTTATTATCAAAAACGTAACACCTTAACTTTTAATGCAGGTCTTTATTTTAAGGTGAATAAAAAGTTAACTATTGGCACTCAAATTTTCAATCCCAACAGAAGTGAGTTGACGCGTATTCCAAAAGAACGTATGGGCAGTGTTCTTAAACTAGGCACCAATTATAAACTCGGACAAAACATACAATTATATGCTGATGCTATACAAGCTACAGATCGAAAATTAGCTATTAATGCCGGAATTGAGTTATCAAAAGAGCACTACACCTTGAGAGGGGGATTTGGACTAAATCAGCTGGTTGCATTGGGTTTCGGATGGAAGTCCAGCAATCTAAAAATAGATATTGCCGCTTCGTATCATAATCAACTTGGATTTTCACCATCCCTTAATTTAGGCCATGCGTTTTAAAGGCTTAATTATACTTATTGTCGCTAGTCTTACGAGGCTGAATGCCCAAACAGAAAACGAGTTCATTAATCAATTTATTGAGCGATATATGGAGAACACTGCAGACGAAGTAGACATCCAACAATTCACAAGTGACCTTGTTATTTACCTTCAAAATCCACTTGACTTAAACAAAGCAACTGCCAGTGAACTGCTAGCTGTTCCTTTTTTTTCTAGTTTTCAAGTATCAGAAATACTAGACCACCGCAAAACATTTGGAGACTTTCTATGTGTTTATGAACTTCAAGTTTTACCCAGTTTTGGTACTGAGGACATTAGAAATATAATTCCTTTTATTGGTTTAAAAACCCTGACCCTAAAAATAGGCGATGTACGAGAAATATGGAAACAAGGTTCTCACCAGTTTTTAACCCTAACGGAAACAAGTTCTCCGAGAAAAAAAGGATCGCTTATAACAGACACCTTAACAGACCTCTCTGTAAATCATTATCTTGGTTCTGGCGTATACTCTAATTTTCGTTATCGTTTTGACTATAACCGTCTCGTTTCTTATGGCATTAATATGGAAAAAGATGCTTATGAATCATTCCTAGATGGGAATAATCCTCTGGGTTACGATTATTTCTCCTGTTACTTCTCCCTTAAAAACATGGGTAGACTTAAGTCACTACAACTCGGCGATTATCAAGCCAATTTTGGACAAGGACTTACGCTAAATACAGGAATAGCCTTTGGTAAGTCAAGCATCATTACCAATGCAAAACGTAATTTCAATGGTTTTGGAGCATACCGATCTTTACGAGAGAATGCATTTTTAAGAGGGATAGCAACCACTTATCAATTTAACCGCACCACTGTAGGAGCCTTTGTTTCCTATAAACGATTAGACGGCAATGGTGTTTACGGTCTAGATTCCTCTGACTTGGATGGTTTAGGACAACTCATTTCAACAACCAACATTCAAGAAGATGGAGGATTGCACCGAACTCCTTCTGAATTAAATGATAAAGATGCTATTAGAGACTTTCAAACGGGGATATTTACCGAGTATAGTCTTCCTTTTGGGAGAGTTGGAGCAGTGAGTTACCTGAGAAGACTAAATCAACCGTTAGAACCAATACCTCAGGTCTACAATCGATTTAATTTTAGAGGGAATCAATACCTTAAAAACGGCATTTATTATGATTTTCTTTATCGTAATCTTAACCTTTTTGGGGAAATAAGTCTGAGTAGTTATCAAAATAGCTTCGCACAAGTGCATGGGGCCTTAATCAGCTTAGGGAAGCCGCTGGATATTTGCTTAGTTTACCGAAATTACGGTAAAAGTTTCATCTCTTTGCAGAGTAACGGTTTTGGAGAGAGCGGCACTACCGCAAATGAAAACGGATTATATGTTGGATTTGAATCTAAATTATCACGACAATTTACTTTATTGGGTTACTATGACTTATTTCAAAATCCATGGCTAAGGTCTGCCACAGATGCGCCAAGCTCAGGCTCTGACTTTTGGAGTGAGATCCAATATAAACCCAATAAAGTATTTCAAGCGTACTATCGATACAGAACAGAAACAAAACAACGCTCATACGCTGCTTCACAAACAAGTTTGCTTCAATTCACTACTACGCAACGACATCGTTTTCATTTTAATTACACCCTTAATAAAGGCATAGAGCTCAGGAGTAGAATAGAGTCGAGTATCTTTGCTACACCAAATTCTAGTTCCTATGGAAGCATGATTTACCAAGACTTTATTTACAAGCCCATGAAAAGTAAGCTTCAATTGAGTGGAAGAATAGCGTTCAGCAACATAGAAAATTTCAATAATCGAATTTATAGTTTTGAACAAGTCCCGCTCTATGACTATCCCCTATTCACAAACGGCTATTCAGGTCTTCGGTATTATCTTATGACCCGTTACACCGTAAAAAAAGGAATAGATATTTGGTTTAGATACGCTATAAACCAATTGGATATCCCATTGGACAATTTAATGGATAATTTTGCAACCGGATCTGGATTAGATGAGATAAATAGTAATATAAAACAAACATTCACCCTTCAAATAAGATACCTTATACCATGACAAAACTGAGCGTTAATATTAATAAAATAGCAACTCTTCGTAATGCACGAGGAGGAAACACCCCGAATGTAGTACAAGCGGCTATCGACATTGAAAATTTTGGTGCAGAAGGCATTACGGTACATCCTAGACCAGACCAAAGACATATTACATTTAGAGATGCGTATGACTTAAAAAAAGTAGTTAAAACGGAATATAACATTGAAGGCTATCCGAGTGATGACTTCATAGAAATGGTGCTTAACATACAGCCCCATCAAGTTACATTGGTTCCTGACAAGCCTGACGCTATTACAAGTAATGCAGGATGGGATTGCATTAAAGAGAGAGAATACCTAACGCCCATTATCAAGCAATTTAAGGAGCAAAATATTCGTGTTTCCGTTTTTCTAGACCCTGAAGTATCGCAAGTAGAGGCAGCTTTGGCATGCGGTGCCGATCGCATTGAGTTATATACCGAGGCATATGCTTCTGGTTTTTCACACGATAAAATAGCAGCAATAGCACCTTA
>DGBH01000068.1:4183-4783 GCA_002384205.1 Bacteroidetes bacterium UBA4009 | reverse complement strand
GTAGTGCAGATGTATAAGGCCAAGATAATGGGACAATCCAGCCATTAACAGTTTTGTATGCCCAAGCACCCATTTAGTCCGATAAGGTTAAAGGACAAAACACTAAAATAAACTTATTTAGAACAGCTCTACATAGTCGCAAATTGTACATTTGCAGTACTTAAAATTAAATAGCCGAATACACATGGCAAACACAGGAAAAATATCACAAATCATAGGCCCAGTGGTGGACGTAGCGTTCGACCAAGAGGGATCTTCTCTTCCAAAAATCTACAACTCACTTACCGTTATGAAAGATGACGGATCTAAGGTAGTTCTCGAGGTTCAATCTCACTTAGGTCAAAATACTATAAGAGCCATTTCAATGGATTCTACAGAAGGTTTGGTAAGAGGTGCCATCGTAACAGACTCTGGTAACCCAATAATGGTACCCGTAGGAGAGGCTTTAAAAGGAAGACTTCTTAACGTGGTAGGTGATGCGATAGATGGGATAGATGAGTTAGATAGAACTAACGGAAGATCTATTCACCAAGAAGCACCAAAATATGAAAACTTAAGTACAGCGGCTGAGCCATTGTTTACTGGTATCAAAGTAATTGA
>DGBH01000068.1:0-4093 GCA_002384205.1 Bacteroidetes bacterium UBA4009 | reverse complement strand
TCTGTATTTGCAGGTGTAGGTGAGCGTACGCGTGAAGGAAATGACCTTCTTCGAGAGATGATAGAGTCTGGCGTAATCAAATACGGAAAAGAATTCACTGAATCTATGGAAGAAGGTGGATGGGACTTAACTAAAGTAGATAAAAAAGAATTAGCAGAATCTCAAGCGACACTTGTTTTTGGACAAATGAATGAGCCTCCAGGAGCAAGAGCTCGTGTGGCTTTAACAGGGCTTTCTATCGCAGAGTATTTCCGTGATGGAGATGAGCAATCTGGCGGTAGAGATATTCTATTCTTCGTAGATAATATTTTTAGATTTACACAAGCAGGATCTGAGGTTTCGGCGCTATTAGGTCGTATGCCATCAGCGGTGGGTTATCAGCCAACACTTGCTTCAGAAATGGGTGTAATGCAAGAGCGTATTACTTCTACAAACAGAGGTTCTATTACATCCGTACAAGCAGTTTATGTACCTGCCGACGATTTAACTGACCCTGCTCCAGCAACCACATTTGCTCACTTAGATGCTACAACAGTACTTTCTCGTCAGATAGCTTCTTTGGGTATTTATCCTGCGGTAGATCCTTTGGATTCTACTTCTAGAATTCTTACTCCTGATGTAGTAGGCGCAGAACATTATAACACCGCTCAACGTGTAAAAGAATTATTGCAGAGATACAAAGAACTTCAAGACATCATTGCTATCTTGGGTATGGACGAGTTAAGTGAAGAAGATAAGCTAGTGGTTACTAGAGCAAGACGTGTACAACGTTTCTTATCTCAACCTTTCCACGTTGCAGAGCAGTTTACCGGATTAAAAGGATGCCTAGTTGATATACAAGACACCATCAAAGGATTTAACATGATTATGGATGGAGAAGTTGACCAATATCCTGAGGCTGCATTTAACTTAGTAGGTGGCATCGAAGAGGCTATTGAAAAAGGAGAGAAACTTCTAAAAGAGGCTGAATAATGATCGTAGAAGTAATAACACCAGACAAGGTGCTATTCTCTGGCGAGGCGGTTTCGGTGAAATTGCCCGGCAGTGGGGGCTCCTTTGAAGCACTGGCTAATCACGCTCCGCTTATATCCAGTTTGGATAAAGGAAAAGTAGTGGTTCGTACTGCTGCTGGCGAAGAAACATTTGATGTAACCGGTGGAATAGTAGAAATACTAAACAATAAAGTAGTAGTTTTGGCTTAACGCCTGCTACTCAGTCTATATAAAGTAAAGGCTCTACCTATGGTAGAGCCTTTATTATTTTATCTAATTGTATGCTTTTTTTTTGATACGTTAGGCTTGTTTATCACTTACCAAAATAGCAACGAGCTGAGATACCAATTCTAATTTACTCGTATTATTTTCAGTTGCATAAGACGTTTCTAAGTTTCTTAAAATTCTCACCAAAATATCTTTGTTACTACACGCTTTGAAGTATTCGTCGCTTGGCTCTATTTTTAATTGCTGCAAAAATTTAATAATGTTATCCCTATTAAAAATAAGACCTTTATTAAAGGGATTGATATAAAACATTATTTCGCTCCCTGAGCCGTCCAATAACGATGAAGCGTCATTAAATTGGAGTAAAGGCATCCAATCAAATTCATTTACATATCCTAAAATAAAATGTTGCGGTAAATTAACCCCAAATATTGGGATGTTAAGACGCTGCGCAATTATTATATATAAGACAGACAAAGAAATCGGATTGCCTTTTTTCCGTTCTAAAACGGAAGATATAAATGAATTTTTACTGCTGTGGTAGCTCTCTGTATCACCACAAAAACCATGTGCGTCAAATAATATTTGATTTAATATTTTAACCTTTTCAAATGAAGTGAGATCATAATTAAGTTCTAACCACGCATCCAGTTTAATTTTATCAATTTGGTTTTCTATTAATTGTCTATCCAGATTTGGATTTGCAATTTGATCTATGATGAGAACGCCTTCGAGTAAATCTTGTGTTTCGGTAGCCTCCCAAATACGCAAGCTTTGTAACAATAATTGCTGGTTTATCTTTTTAATAAGCAAGACCATCCGTTCTTGTACCACTACATTAGCCTCATCAGACCAATATTTTTCTAAGAAAGGAAGCGCATCCATACCCATCAGTGTTATTTGATTTTCTACGTGTTCCACTACACGCTCGTCTGAGTCGTCTAGTAAATACAGCATGGATTGGAATTCTTTCTCGTTCATCATCTTAATACCAAATCAAAGATAAAAAACGAAAGCAAAAGCAAAATAGGACCACTACTAATAGTGTAAAGTATAGTGTACGGGTATCTTAAAAACGCCTTAAACGCCCGCTGAATGCAACTGTTTAATTTATAAAAAAAAAATTCTAAGCAATTGAGATTCTTCTATTTTTTCTTTGCAGGCGGTTTTCGTCCTTTAGCAGGCTGATTAGCCATAATATGAGTAACCTCTTCGAAGGTCAGTTTTGCAGGATCTTCTAGATCCTTAGGGAGTTTAAAATTTTCTTTCCCTGATTTGATATAGGGCCCCCATCTACCATTTAATATCTGCGTATTGGCATCTTCCTCAAATTTTTTGATAAGCTTATTCGCATCCGATTCTCTTTTGGCAAGGATTAATTCAATAGCTCTCTCTAAGTTTATTTCCATTACATCTTCTTCTTTTGGAATGGAAACGAACATTTTTAGATGCTGAATATAAGGACCAAATCGTCCAATATTTGCTTTTACTACCTTTTCTTCGAAATCGCCTAAGGCTCTTGGCATTTTGAATAAATCTAGCGCTTCCTCAAGGGTTATGCTATCAATATTTTGCCCCTTGCTTAAACTAGCAAATTGCGGCTTTTCTTCATCATCCTGTTCGCCAATTTGCACCATAGGTCCAAATCTACCAATACGCGCTATCATAGGCTTACCTGATTTAGGGTCAACTCCTAAGGCTCTTTCGCCTGTCGCTCTTTCGGCATTTTCCATGGTTTTTTCTACTTCCTTACTAAAAGGCTTGTAAAAATCATCGATCATTTTTGACCAGTTAACAACACCATTGGCAATCTCATCAAATTCCTTTTCTACGGATGCTGTAAACCCATAATCCATGATATCTGCAAAATGCTCTACTAGAAACTCGGTTACTACTTTCCCAATATCACTTGGATGCATCTTATTCTTGTCTGCACCATAATTTTCAGAAAATGTTTCTACCTTGATTACATCATTTTTAAGCGACAATAATTCATATTTTCTTGTCTTGCCTTCGATATCATCCTTTACCACATAACCTCGTTTTTGAACCGTACTGATAGTTGGTGCATACGTACTTGGTCTACCTATTCCTAGCTCTTCTAGTCTTTTAACCAAACTTGCTTCCGTATACCGTGGTGCGGGTCTTGTGTATCGTTGTGTAGCCGTAATTTCTTCTACTGGGAGAATTTCTCCGACAGTTACTTTAGGTAGCAATCCACTTTGCTCATCATCGTCTTCATCATCTGTTCCTTCCAAATAAACTTTCAAGAAACCGTCAAATTTGATCACCTCACCTTTGGCTTTAAAAACTTCTGTATTCTTATTATTTTCTATATCAATGGTAGTACGTTCTAATTGTGCATCTGTCATTTGAGAAGCGATAGAACGTTTCCATATTAATTGGTACAAGCGGTGTTGACCATCATCATCTCCCGCATCACTTATATTAAAATCTGTAGGTCTTATTGCCTCGTGTGCTTCTTGAGCGCTGGCACTTTTAGTAGCGTATTTACGGGTATGGCTGTATTCCGAACCATAGTCTTTAGTAATGGTATCTTTAGCACTTGCCAAGGCAAATTCTGACAAATTTACAGAATCTGTTCTCATATAGGTTATGTGTCCGTTTTCATACAATCGCTGGGCTAGCAACATTGTTTTTGACACATTGAAGCCTAACTTTCTACTTGCTTCTTGCTGAAGGGTAGAAGTAGTAAATGGTGCCGCGGGGGTGCGCTTACCCGGTTGTACCTTAACATCTCCTACTTTAAACGTAGCTCCTTGGCAGGAGGTTAAAAATGCATTAGCTTCATCAAACGTTTCTGGCCTTTTACTAAGTTCCGCTCTAATATTTTTATTGGAAGCTAAAAAATC
>DGBH01000188.1:3773-9801 GCA_002384205.1 Bacteroidetes bacterium UBA4009 | reverse complement strand
CATATTGCGAAATTTTAGCGCCTACAAAAAGCATCGCACTGCTATTTTTACACGTTGCTACACATGCTCCACAGCCAATGCAAGCCGCCGCATCCATAGCGAGATCTGCATCGTGTTTTGGGATTGCAGTCGCATTAGCATCTTGGGTATTCCCACTAGTATTTACCGAAATAAATCCTCCTGACTGCTGAATTCTATCAAACGAACTTCTATTTACAACCAAGTCTTTTATCACAGGAAAAGCGTTTGCTCTAAACGGCTCAATATAAATAGTATCGCCATCCTTGAAGCTACGCATGTGTAATTGGCACGTAGTAGTCCCTTTTACAGGACCGTGTGCTTCTCCGTTGATAAACATAGAGCAACTACCGCATATTCCTTCTCTACAATCGTGGTCAAAAGCAACAGGATCATCTCCACTATTGATTAACTGCTCATTGAGTACATCCATCATTTCTAAGAAAGACATATGCTCTGATATACTATTTACTTTATAGTCTACCATTTTACCTTTATCTGCGGCATTTTTTTGTCGCCAGATTTTGAGTGTTAAGTTCATTTCGCTCATCTTACTTATAACTTCTTTGTGTCAATTTAATATCGTTAAACTCCAATTGCTCTTTGTGCAATACAGCCTCACTTGGTTTACCTTTATACTCCCATGCTGCAACATAAGCATAGTTTTCGTCATCACGAAGGGCTTCACCATCTTGAGGTCCTCCAACTTCTACAGATTCTTCTCTAAAATGACCTCCGCAGCTCTCATTTCTGTCTAGGGCATCTTTCGCAAAAAGTTCTCCTAATTCTAAGAAATCAGCAACTCTTCCTGCTTTTTCTAATTCCGGATTTAGTTCATATGCACTACCTGGAACACTTACATTTTTCCAGAAATCCTCTCTTAGTGCGGCAATCTCTTCAATAGCTTCTTTTAGCCCTTTTTCATTTCTGCTCATTCCGCACTTATTCCACATAATATTACCCAACTGCTTGTGGTAATAGTCTACTGAATGAATTCCTTTATTATTGACAAGACCTTCAAGCCTTTCTTTCACTTCTTTTTCCGCAGCATCAAACTCTGGCAACGTAGTTGGTATTGTCCCTGTACGGATATCGTGAGATAAATAGTCTGCGATGGTGTATGGTAATACAAAATAGCCATCCGCCAAACCTTGCATTAAGGCTGAAGCTCCTAATCTATTTGCTCCATGTTCAGAGAAATTAGCCTCGCCTATTGCATAACAACCCGGTATTGTAGTCATAAGATTATAATCTACCCAAACACCACCCATCGTATAATGAACTGCTGGGTATATCATCATCGGAGTTTCGTACGGATTTTCAGCCGCTATTTGTTTATACATGTCAAATAGGTTACCGTATTTTGCTTTTATGATTTCTTTACCTAGTTCTTTCAAACGCGCATCGGTAGCACTAGACTCGCCTTTAAGTAAAGCCTGCTCTCTACCATATCGTAGAATCGCAGATGCAAAATCTAAGTAAACTGCCTCACCTGTTGCATTCACACCATAACCCGCATCACAACGTTCTTTGGCTGCTCTACTTGCTACGTCACGAGGCACCAAGTTCCCAAATGCAGGATATCTTCTCTCCAAGTAGTAATCTCTATCTTCTTCTGCAATCTGAGTAGCTTTAAGCTTTCCTGCTTTGATGGCAGCAACGTCTTCTAATTTAGCTGGCACCCATATACGACCGTCGTTTCTTAGCGACTCAGACATAAGGGTTAGTTTACTTTGGTAATCACCACTTCGAGGAATACACGTAGGGTGAATTTGAGTGTAACAAGGGTTTGCAAAATAGGCACCTTTTTTGTGTGCTTTCCATCCCGCACTTACGTTACTACCCATTGCATTGGTACTTAAGAAGAATACGTTTCCGTAACCGCCTGTACCCAATACAACGGCGTGTGCCGAATGTCTTTCGATTTCACCTGTCACTAGATTACGGGCGATAATACCACGTGCTTTACCATCTACAACTACCACATCCAGCATTTCATGGCGATTATACATCGTTATTTTACCACGAGCGATTTGACGGTTCATAGCAGAATAGGCACCTAATAATAATTGTTGACCAGTTTGTCCTTTCGCATAAAAAGTTCTAGAAACCAGCACTCCACCAAATGAACGATTATCCAATAACCCTCCATAATCTCGAGCAAAAGGTACACCTTGAGCCACACATTGATCAATAATATTTGCACTTACCTCTGCAAGTCTGTGCACATTGGCTTCTCTACTTCTATAATCTCCTCCCTTTACGGTGTCGTAAAAAAGGCGGTAGGTAGAATCGCCGTCACCTTGGTAATTTTTGGCTGCATTTATTCCACCTTGCGCTGCAATAGAATGCGCTCGTCTAGGTGAATCTTGGTAGCAAAATGCTTTTACATTATATCCTTGTTCAGCAAGAGTTGCAGCGGCGCTGCCGCCTGCAAGACCCGTACCTACTATAATAATATCAATATTCCTTTTATTAGCAGGGTTTACAAGATTGAGATGATCCTTGTAGGATGTCCATTTATCTTTTATAGGACCTGATGGTATATTTCCGTTTAATGCCATTTGATTAAATATCTACTTATGAATTAATGTGGATGAACGTTGTAATGATAAATTGCAATAAAGATGAATCCTAAGGGTATAGCAATCGCAAAAATATTTCCTAAGATTTTAATTACCGGAGTATACTTAGTATGATTAAACCCTACAGACTGAAATGACGATTGAAACCCGTGCAAAAGGTGAAGTGAAAGCATCACGAAAGAAAGAACATATAAGAATACTCTCCATGGTTGGTGGGCAAATTTGTGTACTAACTCTTCATGATATCTAAAATTTTGAGTTCCTTCTATTAAACCACTGGTGTCTCCAACGCGATACTTCGTGATAATTTCTGGTATCCAAAAATCATAAAAATGAAGTGCTAAAAATGCCAATACAGCAAGGCCTGAAATAATCATATTACGACTCATCCAAGATGCGTTAGCGCCGCCATTAAACTTTGCATACTTAATGTTTCGCGCTTGACTATTTTCATATTCTAGCTTCATTCCCCATATAAAATGAAAAACAACTGAGAAGATAAGTACTGGCTGAAGTACCCATTGAACCAACTGATTATTTCCCATAAAATGCGAAACTTCATTGAAAGAATCAGCGCTAAATACAGAGAGTAGATTGATACTTAAATGTTGCAGTAAAAAAAACATTAGGAAGAATCCAGTGAGTGCCATAACCACCTTTTTCCCAATACTCGACAAACCTTGTTTTTTGCTAGACATATATTGATTTATATAACAGCAAATTTAACATTGTGTTCAGAAGAGGCTGCAAAAAAAATAAAGAAAACAACACTTTATCTCCGTATGGAATATATCTAAATACCTTAAACCCTTATTATATGGCTACTAGTCTATTCTCCGTTTAACAAATACAAGCGTAAAATCCACGCACCACCTTGCAGTTGGAAATTACTCAAGATAGTTTCCTTCTTAAAACTAACTATTAGACTAGTATATTTAATTAGTAATTCACATTTACTCCCAAGAATGAAGTTAACTTTTTTTTTAGCCTAAAAAGCTACCACATTTGCACCTATGTATTCTGTACTTCGAAGTCTATTTTTTCTGCTATCTCCAGAAAAAGCTCATTACACTACTATGAGACTATTTAAGATGGCAAGCAAGTTTCCTTTCGTTAGAACTAGCTTTCAGTTTGCGGATAACCCTGTTTCTGTAGACGGGCTATCTTTTAAAAATAAAGTAGGTCTTGCAGCGGGATTTGATAAAGACGGTAAATTTTTGAATGAATTGTATACGCTTAACTTTGGTTTTATAGAAGTGGGAACCGTAACCCCTAAGCCACAAAGCGGCAATCCGCAGCCACGTTTATTTAGGCTAACAAAAGATAGAGCGATAATCAATCGAATGGGTTTTAATAATGAGGGGTTAAAATCACTACGAAAACGCTTAGAGACGTTCCGAAAAACACATCCAAATTGTGATATGCAAATTGGTGTAAACATCGGCAAGAATAAAACAACACCTAATGAGAATGCCGTAGACGACTATGTGAAATGCTATGACGAGCTCTATCATCTTGCCGATTTTTTTATTGTCAATGTAAGTTCTCCAAACACGCCTAATCTAAGAGAACTTCAAAACAAAGCAGAACTAAAGAAAATAATATCGGCATTACTCGACATTCGAAAAACGAAAGAGAACTGGAAACCGCTTTATCTCAAAATAGCTCCAGACTTAACCTATGATATGCTAGACGAGATAGTGGAACTACAAAAAGAGATTGCCTTTGAAGGAATTGTCGCTACAAACACCAGTATTGATAGAACTCTTCTTAAAAATAGCAACAAAAAACTCGTCATAGAAATAGGAGATGGCGGCATAAGTGGCGCTCCGATTTTAGGAATATCTAACTCATTTGTGAAGCATATACGTTCTAAATCTGAGATGACCATTATAGGCGTAGGAGGGATAGAAGATGCCACTAGCGGGCAATCCAAATTGGATGCAGGAGCTAACTTAATAGAAATTTATACTGGGTTTATATATACTGGTCCCGGTTTGGTAAAAGAGTTGGGAAGTTTAAATTAACCCTTTAAAGAGAATCAACAAGTCTCTATTTAATTACCTGCTTCTTTCTCTTTATCCCCTTTCTTGCGCTGGCGTTCGGTTACACCCGTATATCTGCGCGGGTATTGCTCAATATCCTCAAGTAGTGACTTTAATTTGCCAACCGTTGTATCAAGTTTATTATACATTTCCTTGTCATTAACTAGCATCCCAAGCGTTCCGTCTTTGCCATTTATTGCCTTAGTAGTTTTCTCCAGTTCCTCACTCAAGCTTTTCACTTGCGTAGCCAACGCATTAAACTCAATCGCACTAATTTCCTTTGTAGTGGCATTTATTTCGGTCAAGATTCCGTCAATCTTAGGAGTTAACCCCTTTAATCCCGCCGTTGTTGTTTGCACATTGGTTAAAATAGCTGATATATCTCGGTCTTTACCATCTAATAGCTTATTTAACTTATCTGCAGTTTCTTTAAATGCTTTTAAGGCTAATGATGCATCTTTTAATGTACCCTCTAAGTCAGCCCCCGATATCGCCGTATCAATATTCCCCAATACAGAATTGACACTTTTTGTAAGCGGTTCAAGAACACCACTAACCGCTTGGGCAATACCTTGATCTTGCTCGGCCACCAAAAAATCGCCGGTAATAGCTAGTTCAGTGCTATTTCCGAAAATAATTTCAATGGCTTTACTTCCTATCATATCGTTATTTACTATTTTCATGATAGAATTTTTAGGCAACTTAATATCATCGGGAATAGTGATCCCCACAGTTAATCTAAAACTATCGTTTCTATCCATAGTTATAGAAGTAACACTCCCTACTTTGTAACCATTTATAAGTACAGGATTGCTTTTAAATAACCCCTCTATTCTATCATACTTTCCAAAGTACTCATTTGATTTGGTGAACATATCCTGTCCCTTCATAAAATTGTATCCAAAAGCTAATATGGCAATCGCTATTGCCGTTAAAATTCCCACTTTTGTTTCCTTTGTTATCTTCATTTCTATTTTATACTATTGATTTTAAGACTTTATTTTTTCTTACAATTGAATAAGACTTCAAATATATCAGAAGCAATTCATTAGTAAATCTTTTCATTGACTAGAAGCATTTCTTTTTTTTAAATGCGTTATGAATAACATTATAGAAACCCCTGACGACATACTTATCTCTTCAAACAGTGGTATTACCTTTTTTCTAACTACGTACTTAACCTCTCTGGGGCTTAACTTTATCGATAATTTTAGTCTGTTTAAAGCATAAGAACTTATTACCATCGAAAGCGACATTAGAAATAATGATATTCTCGCATGGAAGACTTTATTTGTGGCATATAAGTTGTTCATTTGCACGCGTATATAGACCTACTTTAACAAGCAGATTATTTCTTTTGTACAATTCTAAGAAAACATA
>DGBH01000188.1:0-3598 GCA_002384205.1 Bacteroidetes bacterium UBA4009 | reverse complement strand
TGTTTTCTATTATATACACCTTTTTTTAGTCAAGCGCAGCAACCTGATTCCACAGGCATAATTGCTGATTCTATATATCAACTCGACAGTATCGGTCACGACAGTTTAGAATTCTCAATAGACAAACACGTATCTGACCTAGATGTTGCTTTAGATTATGAAGCAGATGACTCAATAATACTAGACATGCCATCTAGAAAAGCCTATTTATATGGTAACGCCAAGATAAAGTACCAAGAAATAAATATCGCAGCTCACTATATCGAAATCGATCTTGATACGAAAGATGTTATGGCTAGAGGAATTGTAAGCGATAGCACCGGAGATTATGTCGGAAGACCAAGCTTAGAAGACAATGGAAAAAAATACGAAGCAGACACCATGCGCTACAACTTCCAGTCTAAAAAGGGCATTTCCTTCGGAGTATTAACAACGGAGAGTGATGGACTTATACATGGTGAACGAGTGTTAAGAGATAGTCAAGAGAACATCTACATTAAAAACGCCAAGTTTACTACCTGTGATTTACCCGAACCTCATTTTTATATAAAAGCCGATAAGATTAAAGTAATTCCTAAAAAACAGATTATTACGGGTCCTGCTAATCTTGTAATTGCCGATATCAATACACCTCTTTTTGTTCCGTTTGGGTTTTTCCCCGTTCCTGACAAACGAAAACAAGGCATCTTATTCCCCACCTTTGGTGAGTCTCAAGCGTATGGGTTTAACATACGAAATCTGGGTTACTACGTGCCTGTAAATGACTTTCTGGATGTTCAAGTCATGGGGGATATTTATTTCAGAGGTAGTTGGAGAGCATCGGTCAGCTCCAGGTATAACAAACGTTATAAGTACCAGGGAAATTTAAATTTTGAAACCTCAAGTTTTAAAATTGGTGAACCCGAGTCGCCAACCTACTCCGTTCGGAAAGATTACAAAATTGGATGGACCTATAACCGAGATGCTAAAGCTAAACCTGGATCTAGTTTTGGCGCAAGCGTAAATTTCTTAACCCGAAATTTCTCTAAAAACAATACAACCAATTATCAAGACATTATTAGCACCAACTCAAACTCAAGTGTTTCATACTCTAGAGCGATATTAGATAAAAAAGTAAATGTGAGCATAAACTCCAATATGATACAAAATCTTTCAACGGGTGAGTTGAATATGACTTTGCCTCAGTTTACCGCTAATTTAAGTAGGCAAATGCCTTTTAAAAACTTCTATTCCAAGAACGAAACGGCAAAAAGCTTTATGCGAAATCTCGGTATTTCGTACCAAGGTACATTTAAGAATGAGCTTAAAACGGCAGACACCATTTTAGTAGCCGCAGTAAGTGAGACTTTTGGTGCAAAAACTGCCCTTGGCACACCTCGACTTAGAGATGATTTTAGAAACGGCGTAAGTCATGTTGTACCCATAAATACGTCATTTAAAGCCTTAAAATGGGTGACGGTTTCTCCTAGTTTTAGTTTTAGTGAATACTGGTATTTTAAAACAACCGAAAAAACTTGGGATGCTGTAGGGGATTCCGTTGTTATCAATAATAATATCGCTGGCTTTTCAAGAGCTATGTCTTACAATACTTCTGTAGGATTTAGCACTATTTTATACGGGACAAAATCCTTTACGGACAAAAAAATAGTCGCTATACGTCACGTTGTGAGACCCAACCTAAGCGCTGTTTGGAATCCCGATTTTCAAAGTGGCGCTCAAAATGGCTATAAATCATATATTGATTCTCAAATGATGATAAAATCCTATTCTATATACGAAAATGGGATAATAGGACGCCCGACTGGCGGACCACAAGCATCCTTAAATTTTGGATTTGGAAACAACCTAGAGATTAAAGTTAGATCCACTAAAGACACAGCTAATGGAGGTGTCAAAAAGGTAAAAATAATTGAAAGTTTGAACATCAGAAGTGGTTATAACTTCTTAGCTGATTCCTTTAATCTATCAACCCTAAATATCGCAGGTAATACGACCATTTTGAATAAAATTAGGATGAATTTTAGCACTTCATTTGACCCCTACAGTTACACACTAGTAGGCCCTAATGAGGTTGCTACCCGCTACAATCAATTTGCCATCAATGACATGAAAAAGCTAGGGCATTTCGTCCAAAGTGCGGTATCCATTTCCACTAACCTGAATCCGCAAGCGTTTAAAAAGAAAGAGACAGACAAGGTGAATGAGGATGAACTAGAGTACATCAACAATAACTTACAAAACTATGTAGACTTCAACCTCCCTTGGAGTCTTAATCTGAATTACAATCTAAATTCCCGTACTCCTGTGTTAAAAGAAAAAACGGTAAGCCAAAGCATAACTTTCCAAGGAGACATAAAACTTACCGAAAATTGGAAGATTGGGGTAAGCAGTGGGTATGACATTACCAAAAAAGACATATCCTTCACTTCTTTTGATTTTTTCAGGGACTTACATTGTTGGCAAATGACCTTCAAATGGTACCCTATTCAGCGCCAGATGTTTGACTTTGGCATTAGCGTGAAATCAAGCACTCTAAAAGATTTAAAACTCAACAGACGAAGAAGTTGGTTTGATTTTTAATGCACTGAGACTACCTACATTTGTCTTGTTTAATAAGACTACAACACGCCATCTAAAAAACAGTGAATACTTTTAATTCAACACATCATAAAAACTAAATTCGCATTGAAAAATGGTTTATTAACCAATTAAGTAGGTTAAAAGTATAAACATCATTCGTAGACTATTCCAAAGTCTACGAATGATTACCTAATTATATTCTACTTTGATAGGTATACAATTCGTAGTATCTGCCTTTCTTATCCAGCAACTCTTGGTGCTTTCCGCGTTCTGCAATATGTCCATTCTCGATAACTAAAATTTGGTCCGCTTGCTGAATCGTGCTTAGCCTGTGGGCTATTACAAACGTAGTTCTATCCTTCATTAAGATATTTAAACTCTTCTGAATATAGCTTTCGCTTTGCGTATCTAAGTTTGATGTTGCCTCATCCAGAATAATGATTTTAGGATCGGCAAGTAACGCGCGTGCAATAGAAATACGCTGGCGCTGACCGCCACTTAATTTTACACCCCTCTCTCCTATCACCGTATCTAATCCATTATCAAATCTATCAGTAAACTCGTCTACATAAGCTCCTTTTACCGCCGCTAAAAGCTGTTCTTCTGTCGCATTTGGTCTTGGGAAAAGTATATTTTCTCTAATCGTACCTTCATATAAAAAATCATCTTGAAGGACCACTCCTAGGTTCCGTCTGTAACTGCTTAAATTAACATGAGCTAAATCTTGTCCATCTAACGTTACGTGACCACTTACAGGATTTAAGAAGGTGGCTGCTAGTCCTGCAATAGTAGATTTACCACTGCCGCTTGACCCTACAAGTGCGGTTACACTTCCTGCATTTGCGTTAAACGAAATATCATGCAAGACATCTTTATCTTCTTCATAACTAAAACTCACGTTGTCAAAAACAATATCGCCTTTGATTTGACCCAACACCACGTTACGCACCTCAGGATCATCTTCTTCCGTCATATTCATAAGCTCTTGCGTACGATCTAAACCTGCCAGTGCTTCTGT
>DGBH01000077.1:4418-13170 GCA_002384205.1 Bacteroidetes bacterium UBA4009 | reverse complement strand
GAAGAAGTGCCTGCTCTAGGTTATGTATTGGGGGATGAAGCAAGTGGTGCTTATTTTGGCAAAATACTATTAGCCGAATGGCTATATCACCGTATGCCTGAAGATTTGTCTATTGCCTTTCAAACGGAATATAAGCTGACCAAAGAAAGAATATTTGAGGCTACTTATAATTTACCCGATGCAAACGTATATCTTGCAAGCTTTATGCATTTCTTCAGCAAGAACCCCAATCATCCCTATCTGAAAGATTTACTCTATAAAGGATTAGATCGCTTCGTCGAGATACATGTGCTTTGCTATGATAACTACCGTGAAGTTCCCGTGCATTTTGTGGGGAGCGTAGCCTATTATTTTAAAAATATTTTGGATGAGGTAGCTAAAAAACATAGCTTTACCGTGGGTAAGATAGAAAAACGCCCAGTAGAACCACTTGCAGAATATCATATTAATCTATACCAACTAGCCAAATGAGTTTAAAAGCGTGCATTTATGATTTAGACGGTGTTATCACAGACACTGCTAAATATCATTATCAAAGTTGGAAGTGGGTTGCAGATCAATTGGAATACCACTTAACAGAGAAGCAAAATCAGAAACTGAAAGGTGTTGGACGAAAAGAATCGCTCGAAAAAATAATTAAGTGGAGCGGTAATAGAATATCTGAGGCTGATAAACAAAGGTATCTCTTGAAAAAAAATGCCATGTACTTGGAATTTATAGATACTATGACTCCAGATGAGGTTTTCCCCGGTTTTAAAGAATTTAATGACTTAGCAAAGGTGCAAGGCATTAAAGTAGCCATTGGATCATCGAGCAGAAATGCTATTCGTATTATTGACAAACTAGATCTCGTCTTAGAATTTCACGCAATAGTAGATGGAGGAATGACGGAGAATAGCAAGCCTGAACCTGATATCTTTTTATTAGCAGCCGAAAAATTACAATGCGACCCAAGCGAATGTTTGGTTATAGAGGATTCGCAAGCGGGACTCACTGCAGCCAAAAAAGCAGGAATGAAAAGCATATTATACGGAGAAGACAAAGGCCTTAAAGGAGCTCATCTTCAAATAGATGACTGGTCTAAAGCCGATTTAGAGAAATTTAAAACCTTATTTTAAGAATTCGTAGATGAAAAACTACATAAAGCATCATCCTTGGCATATTATTGAGGAAGGATTTGACATGCATGTCAGTCGCGTATCCGAAAGTATTTTTAGTATCGGAAATGGTAAATTTGGACAGAGAGCCAACTTTGAAGAAAAATACAGCGGAGACTCCCTTGAAGGAAACTACGTAGCCGGTGTATACTATCCTGACAAGACACGTGTAGGTTGGTGGAAAAATGGTTATCCTGAATACTTCGCCAAGGTTCTTAATGCGCCTAATTGGATAGGAATTAACATTACCATTAATGATGAAGAACTAGATCTTGCCATGTGTGAGGTTTCTGTATTTAACAGAACACTTGACATGCAAAAAGGCTTATTACATCGTTCATTTACAGCAAAAATGGTAAATGGCATTGCCGTTACAGCCAACATCACGCGTTTTTGCAGTTTAGCTAAAAGTAACTTAGGTGCCATCTCTTATTCATTTTCCCTAGATAAAGATGCAACTGTAAGCATTGAATCTAGTATTGACGGCACAATCGTTAATGCGGACTCTAACTACGACGAAAAATTTTGGATCGGAGTTGATACAATGGCTACCAAAGAAACCGCTCTTTTGATTGCTAAAACCAAGAAAACAGACTTTTACGTTGGTGTTATTTCCGAAACGCAAATCGTTACAAATGGAGAGCAAATACATGCAGACAATGCAGAGACCTCTAAGGAATACGCTTCTACTACCACAACGTTTAAACTTAAAAAAGATTCTGTCGTTGGCATCAAGAAAAAAGCTATCATTATCTCATCCTTAGACTACGAAAAAGCAGATATTCAAACTGTTCTTGAAACCGAGATAGCCAGTGTTAAGCATGTCTCTTTTGAAACCCTAAAAGCAAATCATGAGTTTACGTGGGCTGCAAAGTGGGAAGAAAGTGACATCGTCATAGATGGAGACATCTCTGCTCAACAAGCAATTCGTTTTAATATTTTTCAATTAAACTGTACGTATACAGGGGAAGATGAAAGATTAAATATAGGACCTAAAGGATTTACTGGTGAAAAATATGGAGGAAGCACCTATTGGGACACCGAAGCGTATTGCATACCATTTTATCAGGCCACTTCTGATCCAGAAGTAGCGAGAAACCTACTTATTTACCGATACAAACACCTAGACAGAGCTATCGAAAATGCCAAAAAACTTGGTTTTACAGATGGAGCTGCACTTTATCCCATGGTAACCATGAACGGCGAAGAATGTCATAATGAATGGGAAATAACCTTTGAAGAAATACATAGAAACGGTGCTATCGCTTACGCTATTTATGATTACATCAATTATACCGCTGATAAAAAATACCTAGCAGAGTATGGCTTAGAAGTGCTTATGGGCATAGCTCGCTTTTGGGCGCAACGCGTTAATTGGAGTGAGAACCAACAGAAATACGTAATGTTGGGAGTAACAGGTCCAAATGAATTTGAAAACAACGTAAACAATAACTGGTACACCAATAAATTAGCAGCTTGGTGCATGGATTATTGCCGAGAATCTCTTACTTGGGTAGAGCAAAATCAACCAAAAGAGTATACCAGAATACGTGCTAAAACAAAATATAATGCCGAGGAAGCCGTAAAATGGGCTGAGATTTCAGCGAATATGTACTACCCCTATTCTGAAAAATACCAGGTCTTCTTGCAACAAGATGGCTTTTTAGACAAGGAGTTAATACCCGTAAAAGACCTTCCTGAATCACAACGCCCTATTGTTGAGCATTGGAGCTGGGACAGAATATTGCGTAGCTGCTACATAAAGCAAGCAGATACCTTACAAGGGTTTTATTTCTTTGAAGATGAGTATACAGACGAAGAACATAAGCGTCATTATGACTTTTATGAACCACTCACCGTACACGAATCCTCCTTAAGCCCTTGTGTGCACAGTATTTTGGCAGCTAAACTGGGTGATGAAAAACGTGCGTATGAATTTTACCTTAGAACTGCCCGTCTAGACCTCGACGATTACAATAATGATACGCGTGACGGACTTCATATTACCAGTATGGCAGGAACCTGGTTAAGCATTGTGAAAGGATTTGCAGGTATGCGGGTTAAAAACGGTGAACTTACATTCAAACCGTTCTTACCAGAAAATTGGGATGGCTTTTCATTTAAAATCCGTTTTAATGGAGATGTGAAAAATGTTGCTATCACTAAAAAAGGGATAGAAATAAGTGGTTAACGCCTTGTTATATTTTTTTCCTATAATTGCCTTAGCGTAAAAATGACACTATGTACACGTTAATCAAATCAATCGGTCTTGCAGTATCTGTTTTTATTTTGGCAACAGGATGCTCAAAAAATACAACTACTCTGGAGGATTCTAAGCTCTTTGGTTTGGCCTCTCCTATTCAGTTGGTAGGTGATACTACCGTCGTAGTTATTGCTGATTATTTTGAGAGTCCCCTGAATATTGATTCTGTCGTTTCGGATGATGCTATACAAATAGCATTTGATACAACCAACTTGTATTTACTTAGCGTAAGTTCAAAGCCGCTGAGTAATCTAACCGTTTACGCTGAGGGTATTCCTTATGCTATTTTAGTAAAAGGGAGTAAGACAAAAAAGTATCATTTTGATGTCTCAATAAAGCCAAACTATGTTACACTTAAAATAAAAGGCGAATTTAACAATTGGAACAGTTCTAAATCAGAGCTCTTCCCTTCCGTTCATGGTAGTCCATATGGTATTGTTTTAAATCTCAAACCCGGCAAATACCAATACAAGCTTATAGCCGATGGTAAAGAAATAGATGACCCAAGTAACCCCGTAACCATAAGTAACGGCATGGGTGGGTTTAATAATGTGCTTGAGGTTTCGGGGCCTCCTAAAGAGCTAACACCGTCCATTGTAACCGAATCTTTTTCAACCAATGAAATTGTAATTTCTTCGGTCCATACCGATAATATTTATGCCTATTGGAACAACTTCAGAATAGAAACCAAAAAAGAAGGTAATAATTTTAAACTCGTAATTCCGGTCTTTGCTAGGAATATAAATCGCTCTCATATTCGAATTTTTGGATACAACCAAGACGCTGTAAGTAATGACTTACTGATACCACTAGAAAAAGGAAACGTAATTACCGATGCTAAAAAGTTAAATAACAATGATTGGCATAGCAGCATTATGTATTTTATGATGGTAGATAGATTTGTAGATGGCGATAAATCAAATAATCATCCGGTAAATGATCCTGCAATCTTATCCAAAGCCCAATATTACGGTGGTGATATTCAGGGAATTACCCAGAAAATAAAAAGTGGTTATTTCAGAGACCTCCATATCAATACCATTTGGGTCTCTCCTATTACCCAGAATCCAATAGACGCTTGGGGACAGTTTCATGATCCAGAAACCAAGTTTAGCGGATATCATGGCTACTGGCCTGTTACCTCTACCACTGTAGATTTTAGACTTGGTTCTGAAGCTGATGTAAAAGAAATGCTTAGCGTAGCGCATCAAAATGGGCTCAGTGTTTTGCTCGATTACGTTGCCAATCACGTACATGAACAGCATTCTGTGTACCAGCAACACAAAGACTGGGTGACGCCACTCTATCTTCCTGATGGATCTATGAATACGGAACGCTGGGACGATCACCGACTTACCACTTGGTTTGATACTTTTCTTCCTACGCTTAATTTAGAAAATCCGAAAGTAGCTGACTTTATGATTGACTCAGCGCTATTTTGGGTTACTCATTATGATTTTGATGGATTTAGACACGATGCAACGAAACATATTCCTGAGAATTTTTGGCGTAATCTTTCCAAAAAAGTAAAATTAGTAAGTAAGGAAAAAGAGAAATACATTTACCAAATAGGTGAAACCTATGGCACCCATGATCTTATTAACAGTTACATTAGTACTGGAATGCTAGATGCACAGTTTGACTTTAATATGTACGACAAAGCACTTCCTGTATTTGCTAAAGAACAAGCAAGTATGACTCAGCTTGCAGATGCACTAGAAGCTAGCTTAACTACTTATGGCTATCATCACTTGATGGGCAATATTACAGGTAATCAAGATAAACCACGTTTTATGGGCTATGCCGATGGAAGCTTGCCTTTTGATTTACCTGGTCAAGAGTACAAGCGTATTGGCTGGAAGCAAGACATTACCGTACAAGACAATTTAGCCTATAAAAAAATGGCTATGTTCAATGCGTTTAACATGACTATTCCGGGTATTCCTATCATTTATTATGGTGACGAAATAGGCATGACGGGCGCAGGTGACCCTGACAATAGAAGAATGATGCGCTTTGAAAATCTAAGCAAAGAAGAAATGGCACTTCAAAAGGAAATCGCTAAACTTACCACGTTACGTAAGGATAATATGGCGCTACTTTATGGTGATTTTTCCATCCTAGAAAACACTGAAAACCGTTTAACATATAAACGTAAGTACTTTAGCAATGAAGTTACGGTAACGTTGCATAAAGATGCACGTAACCCATGGTCTTATGATATTCAAGTCAAAAATAAATAACCTTCTATGCATCAAGGTGAGTTAAAGCAAGAGCTTAAAGAATTAGATGACAGTATCAAAGGCATGGTTGTCGCGAGCTTAGAATTAGAGGCGAGATTGCGTAAACTACCGCCTAAAGCGGAATGGCAAAGTGATGCTGGCATGATTGAACAAGTTAAAATGATGCTCGAGCAAAAAAACCAGATAGATGCAGAACGTATTAGNNAGATGTATTAAAGAACGCCATACTTAGTATTTTGGCGTTAATTTTAATTTTCATAATACTGAGAGATAGCATCACAACAAAGCACGATTTTTCTGGCTATATAATAGCAGGCAAACTTGCTTGGGAGCGGGGAGATATTTACAGTCATTATTTAAATACTTGGCCGCCTTCGTTCTCCGTATTTAGTATCCCACTCTACTTACTGAATAGTATAAGTCACAAAGCATTACAATTTGTATGGCTTTCAGGTTTTACACTAGTTTACGTGCTCTGCTTTAAGTGGTTACTCGCCATTTTTTTTAACAAAGATTTCAAGTTATCTCTAAAGAAGCCAGATCAAACAAACGAAACTCTAAAAAGCTGGGTATTTATTGTTCCTTTTTTATTAGGATTAAGAATCTTTGTAGAAGAAGTAGTAAATATTCAGATAAACATTTACTTAATGGGGATGTGCTTACTTGCATTACACTTGCTTACTAAGGGCAAACAAACACTTCCAGCACTTCTAATAGCCATCACAATTCTTTGCAAAGCATATACGATTCTGCTCTTACCCTTCTTTATTTTTAGAAAACGATTTATTTTAACAGCCTATGTTTTAGGATGGATCAGCGTACTTATGCTTGGTGTTTTTATGTATTTCGGTTTCCATGAAACCATTCAACATCACATTACGTGGTGGAGCAAGGATGTACTGACTAAGCATATCTATGACTATGGCAATCAGTCTATTTGGGGATTTGTTACCGGTTTAGTTTCTAACGTTGAGCGTTTTTCTGGGGTTAGTTATAACCTTTGGTCGTTCACTTTGCAAGAATCAAAAATTTTCTCATTAGGAGTTATTGGACTCATTGCTCTTATTGTTGGAATAGTCTTCATTTATACCTATAATTTTAAATTGTCTTTTGAATGGCAATACATTATTCTAATTTCATTTATTCCTTTGTTCTCTCCCATAGCTTGGAAATATTACTTTGTTTTTTTATTGCCTTTAACATTGAATTTGTACATAATTACACGTCAAGATAAAAAGCTAAGAATCTTATTTCTAATCCCAATATTACTAATTACTCTTAGTTCTGAGTTATTCGTAGGTTCTAGGATTTCTGATATTTTAGAAGCCTACGGCATATTTACACACGCTACACTATTTTTATTATTTGTATACATATATATATTCACCGTTCACCATGAAAAAACACTTCGCTATTCTGACCGTATTAACCATTAGCCTATTTGCCTGTAATTCTGCCAAAGAAGCCACTATCGAGGAAGCATCACCTTCTGAGTGGGTACAAAATGCTACCATTTATGAAGTAAACATTAGGCAATATACCCCTGAAGGCACCTTTGCGGCGTTTGAAGCCAAATTACCACAACTTAAAGAACTTGGAGTGGACATACTTTGGTTTATGCCCATACAACCCATCGGTAAGCTTAATAGAAAAGCAGTAGGGGATACATTTGTTCAAGACTTACCTAATCCGGATTACGATAAATACTGGGGCAGTCCCTACTCTATTTCCGATTACATGGCGGTAAATCCAAAGTACGGAACGGTTGAAGACTTTAAACGAATTATTGCTAAATGTCATGATATGGGCATCAAAGTAATCTTGGACTGGGTGGGGAACCATACCGCTTGGGATAATGCTTGGATTACCGCACACCCTGATTGGTACACGCATGACAGCACGGGTAAAATAACGGACCCAATAGGAGAAGATGGAAAAAGCTACGGCTGGACGGATGTGGCAGACTTAAATTATGAAAACAAAGAAATGCGTGCAGAAATGATCAAAAGCATGCAGTTTTGGGTGACAGAATGCGATTTAGACGGTTTTAGATGCGATGTGGCTAACGAAGTGCCTACAGACTTTTGGAACGAAGCCAGAGCGGCAATAGAAACTATTAAGCCTATGTTTATGCTTGCGGAAAGCGAAACGCACAAACCAGATCAATTTGACAAGGCCTTTGATGCTTATTACGGTTGGGAAATGCATCACGTGTTTAACAAACTAGCCAAAGGTGAAGTTACCGCAAGTGAAATTATCCGTGTGGTTAAAAATAAAGACAGCATCAATGGAACTAGAGCCTTTCCTATGAATTTCATCACCAATCACGATGAAAATAGCTGGAACGGAACCATTGGCGAACGATTAGGTGAATCATGGCAAGCAATGGCCGTTTTGAGCTATGCTTTAAGAGGTATGCCTCTTATATACAATGGTCAAGAAGTAGGATTAAATCACCGATTAAGTTTCTTTGGTAAAGATGAGATCGACTGGAAGGGTAAAGATGCTAAAGATTACTTTGGATTCTATCAGAGCTTAAACAGAATTAAATCAGATAAAGCCATGGCTATTAATAGTGCGATGGTTTTTCCTACAGCACTGCAAGGTAAAAACACTATTACCATAGATCGAGGCGAGAAGGCTGAATACAGAATTGTAGTAAATGTTGCTTCTACCGCAGAGGCCTCATACCCTAAATCTGCTTTGGAAGGTTACGGTGTAGACCTTTCTGATAAGTATGATGCTGCAACAGGAGTAATAGATGTGTGGGGTTATATCATTTTGAAAAAGAAGTAAATCAAACGAACAACCTGCTTCTTCTTTATTCCTATTCCCAGAAAATAAATAAAGCAAGTAAGAACACGGCATTAATCGCCAATACAATCAGGAGGATTTTTTGATGAGATAAATTCATTACCAGTTTATTTCTTTCAAAACTAAATTTGTTTTGGAATGTACATCTATTTTATAAGTAATAATATTGTAATCTTGAAAAAGGAAGAAGTATATCAAAATTTACTGAAACAAGCCAAATCGCTTGTAGATAAGCAGGTAGATGATGTAGCTAATATGGCGAACCTCAGCAGATT
>DGBH01000077.1:0-4248 GCA_002384205.1 Bacteroidetes bacterium UBA4009 | reverse complement strand
ACGAACTAATATTAGGCCCTTTTAACGGACCTATAGCGTGCACGCGCATCCAATTTGGGAGAGGTGTATGCGGCACTGCATGGCAACTTCAACAAACACAAATTGTGGCAGATGTGCATGAGTTTCCTGGACACATTGCATGCAGTGCGCTTAGTAATTCTGAAATTGTAATTCCATGTGTTCGCAATGATGAGGTTTACGCGGTGTTAGATATAGACAGTACAGCATTTGGTGCATTTGACAACGTAGATGCCACCTATTTGGAAGAACTGGTAAGTTATCTATGAGTTTTACGCAACACTACGCGAATTGGTTTCGGAGGTTACTCCCTTCTCCCTTTAGTATTGCGGTGTTGCTCACGCTTTTCACCCTCTTTCTTACCCTAGTATACAGTCCCAAACCTACCACCGAACTACTTTTAGATTGGCAAGAAGGCTTATGGAACAGTAATTTACTCGCATTTGCGTTTCAGATGATGCTCATGCTGGTCTTAGGACATAGCTTAGCCTTGAGTAGCTTTTTTGACGCGCTTATTTCATCCCTGATTAAACCCATTAATACCACGGCAAAAGCAGCTGCTATTATTACATTTACGACCATATTGGTTGCTTTTATCAACTGGGGATTGGCCTTGGTTTTTGGAGCCATTATCGCTCGAAAAATGGGTGAACGTTTTACCAAACAACAGTTACCTTTAAACTATCCGCTCATAGGAGCCTCTGGCTATGTAGGTTTAATGGTTTGGCATGGCGGGTTATCTGGTTCTGCATTGGCAAAGGCCGCAGAAAAAGGACATCTACAAGAAATAGCCCATAACACCTCACTGCCCAATGCTGTAACCTATGCCGAAACGGTTTTTTCTTCGCTCAACATTACAGCCTTTGTATTGCTACTGGTTCTTATTCCAATAGCGTTTTATCTGTTAGGTAAACGTTTAAAATCATCTATACCTAGTATTGAAGCCGTTAAACTAAAACACGAAAAACCCAACCATCTGCAAGGTGCTGAATACATAGATCACCTCGGTTTCATTAGCAAATCTATAGGCGTCGGTTTGGTTGTACTGGCCATTTACATTGCCGTTATTTTTGAGGGACCGAGCTTAGGATTTATATCACCCAACTATATCAATTTTGGTATGCTAGCCTTATGTCTTCTCCTTCATCAAAACTTTCAGACTTTTCTGGGTGCCGTGGATGATGCCATTAAAGGTTCGTCGGGAATATTAATTCAATTCCCCCTGTACTTTGGGATACTCGCCTTAATGCAAAGCGGCGGATTAATTAACCTTATTTCGGATTGGTTTATAACAATTTCGACTGCACAAACGCTCCCGGTGTATACGTTTCTAAGTGCAGGATTAGTAAATCTATTTGTGCCGAGCGGAGGCGGGCAATGGGCTATACAAGGTCCTATTCTGCTAGACGCAGCCACAAGGCTAGGCGTGCCATTACCCAAAATCATACTTGCCATGGCCTACGGTGATCAACTTACCAATATGATGCAGCCATTTTGGGCGTTGCCGCTGTTGAGTATAACGGGTTTAAAAGCCAAGGATATTTTGCCTTACACACTCATTCTTATGTTGATAGGTTTGGTGGTGTTTGTGGGGGTGTTGATGCTGTTTTAGGGAGCTGGTCGTAATTCGGTACTTATTTGTCATCCTGAGTTTGGCGAGGAAGGAGACCACTTTCGAAGACTGAACAAAAAATCAGTACTTCAGGCTAGTCAATTCGAGTCATAAATCTTAAATACTATACCACTTTACATTTATTACTTTTGCACCTATGGCGTCGCCCACATCCAAAACTACCTTAGGCCTCGAAATGGCTACCGACCCTCGTTGGGTAAACATAGCCGAAAAAAGCATAGAATTTATTCTTACCGATCACGCTTGGTGCGAGCAGAAAGCTGCTACCCACGGCATTAGTATGATTAGTAAATTTAGTGATTATACCGAAGTGGTAGACATTATTGCTCCTATTGTAGCCGAAGAATGGGGGCATTTTAGAAAAGTGCTCAAAGAGCTCAAAAAACGTGGCCATGAACTGGGACCGCAGCGCAAAGATGAATACGTCAATAAGCTAAACGGATTCATACGGGGAGGAGATCATATTACCAAACAACTCGTAGAGTATTTGCTCGCTTTTGCGATGATAGAAGCACGCAGTTGCGAACGATTTAGACTGCTGAGTTTGCATGTAGAAGATCCCGAATTACAAAAATTTTATCACGAATTTATGGTAAGTGAAGCAGGACATTACAAAGCATTTATAAACCTAGCCAAAAAATACGCTGATGAAGACTATGTACTAAACCGATGGTCGGAGTACGTCGCTTTTGAAGCAGAAATGGTTAAAACATTAGCCATACGTGGCGATAGAATGCATTAAAACATTCACAAGCCGGACTACATTCTGCGGTCGTTTAAAAATGGCAATTGCTTGCGTGTAGTTGCGATAGCCTCTTGGGTAATCGTTAACCTTAGTACTTCTTCCTTTACCGAATGTACAAGACGCTCACCATCAGGTCTATATACGCCACTGTGCCCCGGATAATGAGATTTTTTATCCTCTGTATATACCTGTTCTCCTACCCTATTACACCCAATGACATACGCTTGATTTTCTATTGCTCTGGCACGCAATAATGCATCCCAATGCCCTATACGTTGGCTTGGCCAACTGGCTACGTTTATTAAAATGTCATATTCCGAGTCGTTAAACGAAGAGTATGGAAATCGCAAATCATAACAGATAATCGGTCTAATCTTAAAACCATTCAACACCATATCTACCTTGGTATTACCAGGCGTAAAGTGCACATTTTCATTGGCCATCGAAAAAAGGTGAGCCTTATCGTAATGCCCTAAAATCTCCCCTTGACTTACCATCACAAAACGGTTAAACAATTCACCATTTTCAAGGCATAACAGACTGCCGCAAATGGCAGTAGAATGTCGTTGTGAATAATCGAGCATCCAGCTTATAATCTCCCCATTCATAGGTTGAGCTAGCGTTGTATCGTCTGTAAAATATCCGGTGCTAAACATTTCAGGAAGCACAACCAAATCTGATGTACAATCGGCGAGTAACGCTTCTATTTTAACGAAATTAGCTTTCGTATTTTTAGCAGTTATATCCAATTGCACTATGGAAACATTCATTAAGTTCAAAGTTATTTTATTTTTACAGTAATGAAACGACTTCTCGTCATTTTACTTCTGGCTCCTTGTTCTTTCATTAATTCTTAACTGGCTTCAAAATCCTACTAGAAATAAAATTGCATAAAAAAAGGCCCGCTATCGCGGGCCTTTTTTAGGTGTTGGTTTACCTAAATGCTATAAAGCTGCCATTTGTCTTTTCACAAACTCCGTTAACTCTTTACCCGTTAATAAGTTCTGTGATAATTTGGCTAAATCAATAGATTTGGTTAAAAGTTCTGTTTGTGCATCGCCTTCTGCTTTGAGTACTTTATTGGCTAAAGCGTGATTTGTATTTACCGCTACCGAATATTTCTCAGGCATCTGCCCAAACATCTGCATGCCGCCCATACCGCCCATTTCACTCATGCGTCTCTCCCACTCACTACGTGTTATGGTGATAAACGCTTCTTCTGGACTCATTACCTCAGACACGATGGTATACTTGTCTTTGTTCACAACTCCTTCAAAGGCTGCTTTTAATTTAGTTACCTCATCTTCGCTCAATACGCTTTCGCTCTTTTCGTCTTTGTCGATAAGCTTACCTGCCGTATCTGCATCTACACGCTTAAGTTGAAACTTATCATTTTTCTGCTCTAGGTTGCTTATGAAATGATTATCAATTAACTCATCTAGTAACAGTACGTCATATCCTTTGTTTATGGCTGCATCCACATAACTGTGTTGCTTGTCTGCATCATTGGTATATAAACCTATCTTGTTGCCATCTTTATCGGTTTGGTTAGGTTCTATCTTAGCGATATACTCGTCAATGCTGTAATACTCTTTTTCAGTGTTTTGCAATAAGCATATTCCCTTAGCTCTGTCGTAAAATTTATCGTCAGATAACATACCATACTTTACAAATATGCTGATGCTTTCCCATTTCGACTTGTAATCTTCAAAATCAGCTTTGTGTAAGTCTGCTAATTTGTCTGCTACTTTTTTGCTGATATGGCTAGTTATTTTCTTCACCGCACCATCAGACTGTAAGCTGCTTCTACTTACGTTAAGTGGTATATCAGGACTATCAATTACGCCGTGCA
>DGBH01000047.1 GCA_002384205.1 Bacteroidetes bacterium UBA4009 | reverse complement strand
GTGGTGATTTCTTGAAGTACTATTCCCAATCGTTCACTTGCTTTAGCAATGATGTCAAAATCTGAAGGATTATTTGCTAGTTGAGATTCTAATTGCTCTTTCTCGGTTTCTAAATCTTCCAATTCTTTTTCCAAGGTTTCCAATTCGTATTTTTCTTTAAAACTAAGTTTAAGCTTAGGCGCTTCAGTCTTGGCTTTTTCTAACACTAAGGGTGCCGCTTTAGCGTCTTTCTTATCTTGCTTGGCTTGTTCTTCTTGTTCTAATCTGTACTCGGTATAGCTACCGTTATAGTCTTTTATTTCTCCGTGACCCTCAAAAACAAAGATGTGCTCCACAATACGATCTAAGAAATACCTGTCGTGACTTACCAGTAAAATACAACCACCAAAATCAGCTAGAAAATCCTCTAACTTATTGAGTGTTAAAATGTCTAAATCATTGGTAGGCTCATCCAAAATAAGAAAATTTGGATTTAGCATAAGCACGGTGAGTAAATACAAACGTCTCTTCTCTCCACCACTCAGTTTCTCTACAAACTGATGTTGCATTTGTGGTGGAAATAGGAATAGGTTTAACATTTGGCTTGCGGTAACGGTAGCTCCGTCTGCCAGTGTGATTACCTCGGCTACATCTTTGAGCACATCTATCACCCTTTTTTCAGGTTTAAGGTGCTTCATCCCATCTTGGCTGTAGTAGCCAAACACAATGGTATCGCCTCTGTTTATCTTTCCACTGTCTGGCTGTTCTAAGTCCATTATCATATTAAGGAAGGTAGACTTACCACAGCCATTTTTGCCTACTATGCCTATGCGTTCTCCTTTTTTAAAGGTGTAGTCCAGTCCTTTTAAAATGACATTGTCGCCATAGCTTTTATATACTTTTTTGAGTTCGAGTATTTTGCCGCCAATACGCGTCATTTTTACGGCCAATTCTAGGTCTTGTGTCTTTTTGCCGCTTTTGGCTTTTGCTTCGGTTTCGTAATAAGCCGAAATTCGCGATTTAGATTTAGTAGTTCGCGCCTTTGGGCTTCTGCGCATCCATTCCAACTCTTTGTTCATGAGCTGTTGAGCCTTTCCTATTTCAGAAGCATTTGCAGCTTCCATTTCGGCTTTTTTCTCTAAATAATAAGCGTAGTTGCCTGTATAATATTGCAATCTGCCGTCTACCATTTCTACGATTTGGTTGCATACGGAGTCTAGAAAATAACGGTCGTGACTTACCATTAAGATACTCATGTTAGAATTACTCAAGTATTTCTCTAGCCATTCTATCATGTCCAAGTCTAGGTGATTGGTAGGCTCATCAAGTAGCAGTAAATCTGGATTTTGGAGTATGGCCAAACTGATAGCGAGTCGTTTTTTTTGTCCTCCACTTAGCGAACTTATCTGCTGGTCATAGTTGGTAATAGTAAATCGGGTAAGCAGTTCTTTTAGTTTCCGCTCAAAATCCCACGCGTCGGCCTCATCCATAGCCGCAGAAGCGTGCTCAAAGGCTCTTTGGGTTTCTGTATTGTAATCTTCTGTTTGTGCTTCTAGAGAAGCCTCATAAGCCCGTATGGTTGCCATTATATGCGAACTGCTATGGTCTATGAGGTTTTGAATTGTTCCTTCGTCAAAAACAGGTTCTTGAGGTAAGTAGGCAGATCGTAGTCCTTTTCGCAACCGTACTATTCCATTATCGGGTTGCTCAGCATGAGCCAATATTTTCAGTAACGAACTTTTACCTGTGCCGTTATTGGCAACTAGCGCTATTTTATCACCTTTATTAATACTTATATCTAGGTCTTTGAAGAGTATGCGCTCGCCAAGATCTTTGCTCAGGTTTTCGCCGTTTAAGTAGTTCATTATTTAAGGCGGTAAAGGTATGTAAATAAGAAAAGTCCACAATTTTATGATTGCAGACTTTTCGTATTCTTTTATACGGTTACATTTAAATTATCGCTTACTCGTAAAATCATTCTTTAAACCGTTAGCACTTGTAATATCTACTTTTATGCTGCCCACATAGATGGCTGCTTCTACCCGTATGGGTATTTTATTGGCATCAGCGCTTACCCAAATGGTCATATCGTCCTCGTCTTTGAAAACACGATCTACGACTAGCTGTGGTCTTAGCTTGTAACAGTTTATTTTGCCTAAGTCAGATTTAATTACTTCGGTCCCCATATATTTAAACTGTAGATTGTATATCTGTTGATCCAGATAAATGTCCAATGGGAATGATTGTCCTAAGGTAGCCTTGCTAAAATCAATGGTACGAGCATAGAAAATACCACTTACAATATCTTGCAAGTAGGCCGGCATCTCCATATTCTTTTTTTTGCCGGTTAACCATTTTTTTTCGTGGTCATAATACACCAAGTCTTCGTCTTTATAGTTGTCTTCTTGCACCTTTTTCCAGTATTTGAGCGGCGCAACACTCTGACTGTCAATGTAGCTTACAAAGTTATCTCTTACTTTAAACGCCCAATCAAAGGATTTGTAGGTTTTGCCAAAGGCAGATACTTTAAACGTCGGTCTTCCTTTGATCATAGTTGGTTTGGCATCCACTGTGACGCTTATATCCGCGGCGTTTATCCAGCCGTAGTGTACCCTATACTTTAGTTCTTCACCATAGGTAAAGGCAATGTTTTTAGTAACACGAAGTTGAGTATATTGATCACTCTCTGAAGTATAAGAGCTGCTTAATACGAGGAGAGAGATAAGAGATAAAAATTTCAGTTGGGTCATATTACTCTGTGTGTAGCTAGGGTTACAATTAATATGCCATTAGACGTATTGCTATGATATAACGCTACAAAGTTGCTTATTTGCATCTAATTCTGTTACATTTTAATGTTATTTAATAAATACTCTAGTGTCCTGGTCAGTCTGATAGTGTGCACCAATGTCTTTGGTCAATATGAAAATTCATTTTTTGATAATGATAAGTACGAACATAGCATTGATTCTTCACACATGTTAGTGCATGTAGACCAAATGAGTTACTTCCGCAATGCGGAGTATCTTTCGCGAATAGATAAGGGGTCTACTTACATTGGTTTTCAGATATTGCCGTATGTTCAATATTCATTTAATGAAAAAGCTCAAATTTACGGAGGTTTTAACATGCGATATGATTTTGGTAATCCAGAGATTAAAAGTATTGAGCCTTATTTTAAATTCACGTATGAAGGGGTGCTAAAACACAATATTGTTTTCGGTAGTTTGAATGGAACCTTGCAGCACAAAATGATAGAGCCGCTGTATGATTATGAGAAAGTGATAACAGACCGTTTTGAACAAGGATTACAAATCACCAAACCAGGGGAAGTACTGACATATGACGCTTGGATAGATTGGCACGATATGATTTACGACAAAGACTCAAAAAATGAGCGTTTTGTTGCTGGGTATAACGTATATCTTAATCCTATACATAATGCAAAAAATAAATTAAGCTTTAACGCACAAGGAATGACAGTGCACAGCGCAGGTGAAATAGATGTAAATAGTACCCCTAATTCTGTTGAATATAATTTTGCATACGGGCTGGAATACACGCACTTTTTCAATGAACATACGAACTTATTTGTAGCTGGTCATGCTGCTTTTTATGAAGACAGAAGCAATGATAAAGTGAACGGTATTATAGACGGAGTAGGTCAGTTAGGAGTACTTAGATTAACCCATAAAGAATATCAGTTTGTCCTTAACTATTGGGATAGTTACCAGTTTCAAGCGCCATGGGGAGAGCAGCTATATCATTC
>DGBH01000181.1:3406-18513 GCA_002384205.1 Bacteroidetes bacterium UBA4009 | reverse complement strand
GAAGTTTAGCGATTTAGAAAGGATTGTATAGCCAAGGAATATCCTTGCAACCCTAGTCCAAAGATTCCCCCTTCGACATATTGAGCCAGAAGTTCGGTATGTCGCTCGCTTTCTCTGTTGTAAATATTTGAAATATGGACAGCGATAACTGGAGTATGTATACCTGCAATAGTATCTGCTAATGCCACAGAAGTATGTGAATACCCACCTGCGTTTAGTACAATCCCATTGTATCCTTCATCATCTGCCAGATGGAGTCTGTTGATCAGTTCTCCTTCCACATTATTCTGAAAATAATCTATGTGAGCTGTTGAAAATTGGTTTCTAACTTGCACTAAGTACTCTTCGAATGTTTGGTGCCCGTAAATACTGGGTTCTCGCTTTCCCAGTAGGTTTAAATTAGGCCCATTTATAATCAGTATTTTCACGTGTGGTGGCTCTTATGACACTTCAAAGTTATACATTTGTGGCTTAAACGCAGTATATGAGTGATGCTATAAAACACGAATGTGGAGTTGCCCTAGTAAGGCTCAGAAAACCGTTAGAATACTACCGTGAGAAGTACGGAACAGAGCTTATTGGGATTGAAAAGTTGCAAATGCTAATGAACAAGCAACTTAATCGTGGACAAGATGGCTCTGGACTTGCAGTGATAAAATTAAATCCTGAATTTGGACACCGATATATTGCTCGTGAAAGGGCAAAAGGAAGTAATGCTGTAAGCACTCTTTTTGAACGTGTTAATCAAAAATTCAGTGAGTTGGATAAAGAAAAGGCCAAGGACACAGACTGGCTCAAGAAAAATTACCCCTATGCCGGAGAATTATTACTTGGGCATTTGCGCTATGCTACGCATGGTAAAGATAGCATAGAAAATATACACCCATTCCTACGTCAAAATAACTGGATGAGCCGTAATTTGGTTCTGGCAGGTAATTATAATATGACCAATGTGAATGAGATGTATCAGCAACTTATTCAATTGGGCCAGCACCCAAAAGAAATAAGTGATAATGTGACCATGCTTGAAAAAATAGGTCATTTCTTGGATGAGGAGAACGCTAGACTTTATCGTGAGTGCAAAGAAAAAGGCATGGATAATTTTGCCATTGCTGACTTTATTAAGAAAAACTTAAACCTTCAAAACGTATTAAAAAGTGCATTTAAAAATGTAGATGGAGGATATAATATGGTAGGTTTGATAGGTGATGGTAATGCATTTGTAATGCGTGACCCAAATGGAATCAGACCTAATTACTATTGGTCTAATGACGAGTTTCTTGTGGTTGCAAGTGAACGTCCTGCAATACAAACAGCGTTTGATTTGCAAATGGACGAGCTCAAAGAAGTTACTCCAGGATCTGCTCTAATTATTGATCGTGACGGAAACTTTGAAGAGAAAGAAATACTACCGCAACTGGAGAGAAAATCATGCAGTTTCGAACGTATCTACTTTTCTCGTGGTAGCGATGGTAAAATACACCAAGAACGTAAAATGCTCGGTCGTAAAATGGCGAGAGAAATTCTTACGCGCTTGGATTACGACATACGAAGTACAGTATTCTCCTATATCCCGAATACGGCGGGAACTTCTTACTATGGCTTGGTAGATGGTATTTATAAATACCTAGACAAATGGAAACGTGAGGCAATTATCAAGCTAGGAGAAAACCCTAAACCTGCAGAGATAGACAAGTTACTTTCGGTAAAAATAAGAAGAGAAAAACTGCTGGTAAAGGATGCTAAAATTAGAACTTTTATAGCGCAAGACGCAGGAAGAGATAATCTGGTAGGTAACGGGTATGATGTAACTTACGGCGTTGTTAAATCTACGGATACATTAGTTGTGGTAGATGATAGTATAGTAAGAGGCACTACGCTTAAAAAGAGTATTCTTCGTATTTTGGACAGGCTTGAGCCAAAGAAAATAATTGTTGTTTCTTCAGCTCCTATTATAAAATACCCAGATTGTTATGGTATAGATATGAGTCGTATGAATGAGTTCATATCTTTTCAAGCGGTAAAAAGCTTATTGGAAAAAAATGGTGAATTGTCATTTATGAATACCGTGTACGAAGCGTGTAAACAAGAATTGGAAAAACCAGTTGCTGAGATGCAAAACAAAGTAAAGATGTTGTACGACAGATTTACAGATAAAGAAATAGAAACTGAAATAGCGTTACTTGTAACTCCAGAAAATATGAAAGCTAAGGTAGAAATAGCGTTTCAAAGTATTGCGGGATTACATGCTTCTTGCCCTAATCACAAAGGAGACTGGTATTTCTCTGGTAACTATCCTACGCCAGGAGGTAATCAAGTGGTGAATAGGAGTTATGTCTACTATATGGAAGGAAGTAAGGATCGAGCGTATTAAACGATTACGCTCCCGATCATACTATCCCCGAACCAATATGGGATGTCTTCTAACCCATTAGCAGGTTTGGTGAGAATAAGGTTGGCCTTTTTTCCGATTTGAATGCTTCCTACCTCATTCTGGGCCTCTATAGCAAAAGCTGCATTATAGGTAAGTGCATTAAATGCTTCTTCAGGCGTTAGTTTCATTTGAGCACAAGCTAAGCCAAAAGCCAAATTCAAATTACTACTAGGAGCAGAGCCCGGATTAAAGTCACTGGCAATCGCTAGGGGAATATTTTTATCTATCAATTGTCTCCCAGGGGTATACGGAATATCCAGAAACATAGAACAAAGGGGCAATCCTGTGGCGATGGTATTTGCGTTGGAAAGCGCTACATAGTCATCTTCAGTCATTACTTCTAAATGATCTACCGATAGTACTCCCATTTCACAGGCCATTTTTACGGCACCAAAACTACTAAATTGATTTACATGCACTTTCGCTTTAAGTCCATGTTTATCTCCAGATTCTATTACCTGCTTTAAGTCGTCTAAATCAAAATAGCCCGTTTCGCAAAAAATATCAATATAATCAGCGAGGCCTTCTCCAGCTATGCGAGGTAGCATTTCGTTGCAAACCAAGTACATATAGGCGGCTTTATTGTTTTTGTATTCTTGAGGAAGCGCATGGGCTCCCAAAAAAGTTGCTTTTATGGGAATGGGCGAAAGCGATTTTAATACCCGGATTACCCTGAGCATCTTCATTTCATCTTCTATATTTAGTCCATATCCGCTTTTTATTTCAATAGCGCCAGTTCCTTGTTTTATTGCATTTTCAAGTCTTAGGTGAGCAGCGTCGTATAGTTGTTGCTCGCTCATAGCATGTAGTTTAGCAGCACTGTTAAGTATACCTCCTCCTGCTTCAGCTATTTCTTGGTACGATTTACCATGCAGACGCATGTTCATTTCGGCAGCTCTACTTTCGGCAAAAACCAGATGCGTATGCGAGTCTACGTACATAGGTAATACCAATCGACCGTTGCAATCATGCGTATCCATACTTACATTGGGGCAATCGTGCATAGGTCCAAAAGAATCTATGATGTTATTTCGGATGAGTAAATAAGCATTATCTAAAGTGTTAACTTCACCTTGTGCTTTTCCTCGTTTTATAACATCAGAATTCTCGGTAATCCCAATGAGTTGCTTTATATTTTTAAGAAGTAGGTTCATTGCTGTTGCAATAGTACGACTTACAGCGTTATTAATATTTTCAAAAAAAAGGGAGTTACTTGCGTAACTCCATTCTGTATTTTCCAGTCGATCGATTAACTAGTTAACTAATCGCCAACAATTACTTCGCGTAATTTACAGCTCTACGTTCACGAATAACCGTAATCTTTATTTGTCCGGGATATATCATTTCTTTCATGATTTTTTGTGACATATCAAAAGAAAGTAGATCTGCACTCTTATCGTCCAGTACATCGCTGTCTACGATTACACGAAGTTCTCTTCCTGCCTGTATCGCAAACGCTTTTTCTACTCCTTCAAAACTAAGTGCTAGTTTTTCTAGGTCTTGTAAACGCTTGATGTAGTTTTCACTGTCTTCTCTACGAGCTCCAGGTCTTGATCCGCTTATAGCATCACATGCTTGTACAATAGGAGAGTAAAGGTTTGTCATTTCTATCTCGTCGTGGTGAGCACCTACGGCGTTACACACTTCAGGATGTTCGCCAAATTTCTCACAAAGTTTCATGCCCAATAATGCGTGAGGCATTTCACTATCGCTATCAGGTACTTTACCTATATCGTGTAGTAACCCTGCTCGTTTGGCTCTTTTAGCATCTAGACCAAACTCTGCTGCCATAGTCGCACATAAATTGGCTACCTCTCTACTGTGCTTTAATAAGTTTTGTCCATAAGAAGAACGGAATCTCATTCTACCTACCATGCGGATAAGTTCTGGATGAAGTCCGTTAATTCCTAAATCGATTACGGTTTTTTCACCGTATTCATTTATTTCTTGTTCTACATCTTTTCTGGTTTTCTCAACTACTTCCTCGATTCGTGCGGGATGAATTCTACCATCTGCAACCAGTCTGTGTAGAGATAGTCTAGCAATCTCTCTTCGCACAGGATCAAAACCAGAGAGAATAATAGCTTCTGGAGTGTCATCTACAATTATTTCAATACCTGTAGCAGCTTCCAAAGCTCTGATGTTTCGTCCTTCTCTACCAATTATACGTCCTTTGATGTCATCGTTGTCGATATTGAAAACGGTAACAGAATTTTCGATAGCTTGCTCTGCTGCTGTACGTTGTATGGTTTGTAAAATCATACGTTTAGCCTCTTTGTTTGCTGTTAGTTTAGCTTCTTCCAGAATTAATTTTTGCTGAGTAAGTGCTTCGGTACGTGCATCTTTAGCCACGGCATCAATCATTTGTGCTTTCGCGTCTTCTTTAGAAAGTCCGGCTATTTTCTCTAATTGTGCAATTTGAGCACTAATTTGGTCTTTTAGTTCCTCTTGTTTACCTTTTACAATCTCTACTTGGCTGCTCAGGTTTTTCTTTGCTACTTCCAGTTCTTTTTCTTTATCACTGTTATGCTGTAGCTTAGAATCAAGGCTTTGTTCTTTTCTTTTTAGCTCACTAAAACGATTGTCCAGTTCTTTTTCTTTTTCACGTGTAGACTCATTATGCTCGTTTTTAAGCTTATGAAATTTTTCTTTAGCTTCTAGCTCGCGTTCTCTTTTATATGATTCTGCTTTAGATCTAATGGCATCTGCTTTGGATTGTGCAGTGGCAAGCATTGATTCTGCCTTTGCTTCTATCTCTATTGCTTTTGTACTGGTGTTTTTGGATGCTATCATCCAGGCAACGCCACCGCCCATGGCAAGTGATACTATTGCTATAATTGCTTCAATCATTTTTTGTTTTTCGTTTTTTGTTAGGTATAAAAAATGACTAGGAGTATGAAATAGGAATATCCGGGTTGTTTAAATTTCGAGCAATTGCTCTAGTTCTTTCAATTTAGTGCTTATATTTTCTGTATCATAACCGGTTGAATTTTTTTCTTTTTTATCAGAGGCAAATTCAAGGGCTACCATCGAAAGAGCATCTTGCTTGTCCTGCACAGAAAAATTGTCTATGTAGAATTTTGCTCTTTCATTTATTGTTTTAGCCGCATTACGGACCTCACCTTCTTCAGAAGATTTGATGCGCAACGGGTAAAACCGATCACATATATTTACTTTTATGGATATCTCTAGTTCAGACATTCTAGCCTGTTTGGTTTATTATTTTTTTACTAAGGTTAAGCACTGGTCTATTTCCTGTATAAGCTGGTCTATTTGTTTTTTAAACTCAGTTGTGTCGGTTGCTAAACTAGCACTCTGTGCAAGGTTACTAATTTTATTTGTTTCTTGAAAATTAAGTAATTCTTTAGTGTTGTTTTCTAACTGCTTTTTTAATGCTTGATTCTCTATGGTTAATTGCCCGTTTCTAGTTTCCAGTATTTCACATCGGCTCTTTAGCTGTTTAATGTGATATTCTATATTTTCTAAGCGAGCAAAAAGTTCCATTATTTTCTAATGATGGCGTTCAGATTGGATTCAAAGTTAGCTATTAATTTAGCCATTAGCCCATCTATTTCTGCGTCCTCCATGGTCTTTTTAGGATTATACATAAAGAATGCAACGGCATATGATTTCTGATTTTCTTCTAAAGGTTTACCTTCATATATATCAAATAGCAATAAATCAGTAAGCGTTTGTTGAAGTGTTTGCTTGGCTATTTTTTGAACTTCTGCATAGCTCACGCTTTTGTCTAAGACCAAAGAAAGATCTCTTCTCACAATAGGGAATACTGGGATCTCTGCTAGTTTAATCTCTGAATTCGCAAGTTGCACACACATGTCCCAATCTACACATAGTGTAACGGCATCTTGCTTTAGACCATGAGATTTCAATTGCTCTTTATGAATAATCACAGATTTGGTCAACTTCTCTAGATTCTTAGGTGCAATATTTAGTTTGCTAAGTACATTGGAAACTACCGCAAGAAGTTCATCTTGAGTTGCTTTAGTGCTTTTTGTGCTCCAATGTTCTGGATGTCTATTTCCTGAAAAAGTAAGTTGTAAAACTTCATACTCTTCGTATTGACCGTTGCGTTTGAAGTAGGTTTTGCCAAATTCATAAAACTTCACATCACTGTTTTTACGGTTAACATTGTATGCTACCGTGCTCAAAGCAGAATTAACCAGTTCCATGCGCATAACGCTCATATCTTGACTCAGCGGATTAAGCATGTGCACGGCGTCTTTTAGTTCATCTTCGGTGTACCATTTGCTCGAGACTAATGAGTTGTTCATTATCTCGTTAAAGCCAATATTGCTTAAGTAGTTGCTCACTTTTGCTTTTAGTTTATTTGGAGCATTTTTAGCAATAATCGATGGGATGTAGTTTACTTTTTGAGGAATAGGAATATTGTCAAATCCATACACGCGAAGTATTTCTTCATACACATCAACAGGGCGCTCTACATCTGGGCGGTAACGGGGTACTTCCAGGAATAAATTTCTATTATTATTGACTTTTATTTTTATTTCAAGACTTTGTAAAATGCGTAAGGCATCATCCTCTGGAATTTCGTGACCTACAAAGATGTCTAGGTCATCTAATTTGATTTCGATTTGAATAGGTTCGATTATTTCAGGATATACGTCAACTACCTCCGAAGCTACATCCCCGCCTGCCAGTTCTTGAATAAGGTTAACTGCTCGAATAAGGGCGTAATTCACCATTTCAGGATCGGTTCCTCTCTCAAACCGATAACTTGAATCGGTGTTTAATCCAAAGCTCTTAGCGGTTTTGCGCACGGCCGCAGGGTTGAAATAAGCGCTTTCTATAAAAATGGTTTTTGTGTAGCTGTTTACGCCAGAGTCTAATCCGCCCAATACGCCTGCAAGCGCAAGAGGTTTTTCGTTATCAGCTATAATCAGGTGATTCTCATTAAGTTCTCTTTCTACTTCGTCAAGGGTCGTTATTTTTTCGCCTTTTTCAGCAAAACGGGCCACTATTTTATGTCCGGCTATTTTGTTATAGTCAAAAGCGTGCAGAGGTTGACCAAGCTCATGCTGAATAAAGTTAGTTATGTCAACAACATTATTAATCGGTTTTAGGTCTATAGCTTGAAGTCTTTTTTTAAGCCAATCTGGAGATTCTTTAATATTTACTCCGGTTATAGTAATGCCGCTGTATCTTGGAGCTGCGCTTGCGTCTTCGATGCTAACATCTATTCTCATTTGACCGCGAGCATCTATGCTTTCGATGGCAGGTTTCTTATATTTTAACCCAGTTAGTGCCTGGAGTTCGCGGGCGACTCCTAAGTGAGAAATGGCATCACCTCTATTGGGTATAATGGCAATTTCGAGTTGTGTGTCTGTCTCTACTTCATATAGTTCGGTAAGTGGCGTGCCAGGAACTACAGCTGAATCAAGAACCATAATGCCATCATGACTGCTGCCTAAACCTATTTCGTCTTCTGCACATATCATTCCTTCCGAAAGTTCACCTCTTATCTTTGAGGCTTTGATTTCAAAACTGCCATCTGCCATATAAATCATAGTGCCTACAGGAGCTACGACTACTTTTTGACCAACTTCTACATTGGCTGCGCCACATATAATATTGAGTATTGTTCCGTTACCTACGTCTACTGTAGTTTTGTTTAGCTTGTCTGCGTCAGGATGTTTTTCTTTAGAGAGAACGTGTCCTACCACCAGATTTTTAAGTCCGCCTTTTATGGATTCGGTGGTTAAAATGTGCTCCACTTCTAGGCCACTCATCGTAAGCTTTTCACAGATTTGCTCTAAGGGCAAATCTAGTTTTATGAATTGTTGTAACCAATTATAAGATATCTTCATTATTAAACCTGCAGCGAAGATAATTGTGTATTTGTAAACTTACCTTTAGTATGGAGTATTTTATACATTTTTTATTAATCTTGCCCCAGTTATGCATAATCTAGACACAAGCTATTGGATAGTTCAAGGTAATAAAATTTTGGTGGAGCAAGTTCCACTTTTCCTATCAGCTTTAGCGGTGTTAGTTGTAGGTTGGTGGCTGATCGGAAGAGTAAATGGTTGGTTCAAACGATTGATGACATCCAATAAGGTAGAAGTTTCTTTGATTCCTTTTTTGGGCAGTTTGGTTAATGTAGGGCTCAAAGTATTATTGTTAGTAACGGTGGCTTCAATGCTTGGTATAGGTACTACAAGCTTTGTAACTATACTTGGTGCTGCGGGATTAGCCGTGGGATTAGCCTTGCAAGGAAGTCTATCTAATTTTGCAGGAGGAGTTTTGATTTTGTTATTTAAACCCTTTAAAGTGGGAGATATTATTGAATCGGATGGAGAAAGAGGAGAAGTGAAAAGTATTACTGTTTTGTATACCATTTTATCATCTCCATCAGACAATACCGTCATACTCCCTAATGGTCACGTGGCTAATAATAAGGTGATTAATTTCTCCAAAGAGGATAATCGAAGAGTAGATCTTAAGGTAGGAATAGGTTATGGAGAAGATATAGAAAAAGCAAAAGCTGTGATTATGGAGGCCATAAAAAATGTACCTAAAGTCCTTGCGCAACCAGCTCCTTTTGTGGGTGTAATAGGTTTTGGAGATAGCTCAGTTGACTTGACCATTCGACCTTTTGCACATTCATCAGATTATTGGGAAGTCTATTTTGCTTCTAATGAGGCTATAAAAAAGGCCTTGGATGATAATAATATCGAGATACCCTATCCGCATCAAGTGGAGATTTCAAAGAAAATCTAGCGATTCACTTTTTCTTGGAACACTTCTGTGTTAGCAACAGATGTTGTGGTTTACTAGATGGTATTAGGAGCTTAAAAGTTTTTTAAGATGGATTAGGGTGTTTACAAAAATGCCAACACTAATTCGGGAGGTCTGCAGATTATGGCTTTCTCTTTAGTTTCAACGATCGGACGTTCTATCAACTTTGGGTGAGCTACCATAGCAGCAGTTATTTCTGCATCAGATAAAACTTTTCCTTTGTAAATCTCTTTCCAAATAACCTCTCCTTTACGTACTAATTCAATTGGCGTAATGCCTAATTTTAGAATAAGTGAAGTTAATTGATCTGCCGATAAAGGATGAGTTATATAGTCTATAATTTCAACACCTTCTTTGGGCATTAAGGCTAAACATTGTCTGCTTTTGGAGCACCGATTGTTGTGGTATATTTTCATATAAAGTTTTAGGTATAGGCTTGAATGAGCCGTATACCTCAAAAATAAAAAGTTAAGAACCTGGAGCTCCCATTACCGTGGTATATTTCAAAACAAGTTTTCGGTCAGGGAAAATTCGTTTGTAGCATGATTGTACAGCAAGTGTAGCTTCATGAAAACCACAAAGAATCAATTTTAACTTTCCTTCGTATTGATTTATATCTCCAATAGCAAATATACCAGGTGCATTGGTTTGGTAATCAGTTGTGTTTACTAAAATAGCTTCTTTACCTAGGTCAAGTCCCCATTCCTTAATAGGTCCCAGTTTTGGACTCAGACCAAAAAGCGGGATGAAGTAATCAGTGTCTACATGAAGAGTCGTATCACTACCCTGCGATATGCTAAGGCCTGTTAACTCGCTATCGCCTTTGAGTTCTGTTATTTCTGCCTCGGTGATTAACGTCATTCTTCCGCTAGCTACCAAGTTTTCTACTTTTTCTACGGAATCTAAGGCTCCTCTAAAAGCAGTTCTTCTGTGCACAAGTGTTACGTCGCTTGCTACATCTGCCAAGAATATGGACCAATCTAATGCGCTATCGCCGCCGCCAGCAATTACTATTTTTTTATCTCTGAATTTTTCAGGATCTTTTATGATGTAGTCAATGCCATGATCTTCATACTTGGCAATGTTTTCAAGTTCTGGTTTTCGAGGAGCAAAGCAACCTAATCCGCCCGCGATCATTACGTTTGGAGCTATATGTTTTGTGCCCCTTTCGGTAGTTACTATAAACTTGCCATCTTCTGTTTTCTCAATGGTTTCCGCTCTTTCTCCTAAGGTAAAGCCAGGATTAAATGGCTTTACTTGTTCCATGAGATTATCTACTAAGTCCCCTGCTAATATAATGGGGAATCCAGGTATATCGTAAATCGGTTTTTTGGGATATATCTCTGCTAGCTGACCTCCTGGTTGTGGAAGGTAGTCTATTAAATGGCATTTTAGCTTCAGTAATCCGGCTTCAAAAACGGCAAACAATCCAGTAGGACCGGCACCTATTATTATGATGTCTGTTTCTATCACGGGCGCAAAGGTAATTTTTCATGCTCAAAATCAAGTATGAAGTTCTCTGTAAATTGTTCTTTTTAGTCATTAGTCCTTTCAGCTTCGTTTTTTCTCTATTCTTAATATTGAGATTGGCTTACTGCACTACATGTTATTCTTTTGTTGCTGTTTCAATTTGCACTTCACACGTGAGATTGATTATCATTGCCGTATTGAATTGGAATGTCTCCATAGCTTACCCGTGGTGGTTTGTTTTACTCTGCATAATTATCGGCGCCGCGTATGCAAGTTTACTTTATTATAATTCGAAATATCGTGAGCGTTTTGGGGATCATAAATGGGTTCTAATCGTATTGCCCTGCCTGCGTTTTTTATTGGGTAGTATTCTTGCATTTTTAATGCTTGGTCCGGTCTTAAAGTATTCTGGGTTTATTACCCAGAAACCTATTATTTCTTTAGTCGTAGATGACTCTAAATCGATGAGTAACGGTTTGTCTGCTACTAGTTTGTCTCAATCTGTTACAGAGCTACAAGCTAATCTTTCCGAAAAGTATGATGTAAACGTGGTGGCTTTTAGCAATGTCCCAGCATTTGCTTCTGCAGATAAGTTATCGGCTAAAGGTACTGAAACAGATATTTCAATGGCTCTGCGTTACGCGACCGAACAACAGGTTAATCAAAATTTGGGAGCGGTGGTGTTAATTACAGATGGTATTTACAATGCGGGTAGTAATCCTGGTTTTGTAATCGAAAATTATAAAGTGCCGATCTACACGGTCGGTACGGGAGACTCTATGGTGTATGCAGACTTGAGTGTTCATAATGTATCGCACAATAGCTTAGCGTATTTGGGAAATGAGTTCCCGATGCGCATTGAAGTAAAAGCGAGTAAACTAGTAGGGAAACAAGCCAATTTACAAGTTCTACATAATGGTGTTAGTATTGTTCAAAAGAGCATTGCTATCAATAAGGAATCGTTTTTTATGGAGACAGATGTCGTCGCTAAAGCCAAAACTCTCGGACAGAATAAGATTGAGGTTAGACTTACTACGTTTGATAACGAAAAGAATAAGCAGAACAACGCCTACACTTTTTACGTAGATGTGATAGACGGTAAAAAGAAGGTGGAATTATGGGCGGAGGCACCACATCCTGATTTAGGCATGCTTCGGGCAGCCATAAATGCCCATGAGAATTATGAAGCATCTATTGTATTGGGATTATTTGCAGTGTCACCTGATTGTGATTTGGTAATTTTGCATAATTGGTTTGCTTCTCCTGCGCAACTCAATTTATATGAAAAGCTAAAAAGTAGTGGAGTCCCGATGTTACTTATCATAGGCGATAATTTCAATAGCCGTATTTTTAACAACGGAAGTCAGGATATTAAATTTAGTGTATCCGGAAGGGGCGTAATCCCTGCTTTACCTAGTTTGAATCCTGCGTTTGAATATTTTGAACTCGATCCATTCTTGGCTTCGTCCATAAAAAAATGGCCACCACTTATAGTCCCTTTTGGCAAATTCACAGGCTATGTACCAAGTGATGTGCTGCTCTTTCAGCAAATAGGTTCTGTGAGTACACAAGAGCCATTACTTTTATTAAATAACCATAATAATTCGAGGTTAGGCATTTTAGCAGGAACCGGATTGTGGCAATGGCGTCTTATTGATTTTGAAAAGAATGGCAATACGGATGGAGTGAATAGTTTGATTACAAAAATGGTTCAATACTTAGCCGTAAAAGAAGAGAAGAAGTTGCTTAAAGTGTACCCAAATGCAAAGCAATACGGTATAGGAGATAATGTATCACTCATAGGAGAATTATATAACCAAAGTTTGGATGCGTTAAGTGGGCAGGAAATCAATGTAAATTTAAAAAATGCTGATGGGAAGGTATACAAGCATACGATGACCGCCAGTGGAAGTCAGTATAGATTGGTATTGCCTAATCTTGCTGCAGGAGCATATCAATTTGAGGCCAAAGCAACAATAGGTGGCCTTTCATTAACGGATAAAGGTTATTTTACGGTAGTTGGCCAGCAGAAGGAACTTGCCAATCTTACGGCAGATTTTAATCTCCTTCGTCAATTGGCTAGCTCAACAAATGGTGAGTTTGTGCCCTACACAGCGATGCAAAGCTTGGGCCAGTCGTTACTTGCCAACGAAAATCTTAAGTCTGTAATAGCTGAAGAGAATAAGCTTGAAGATTTAATTAAATTCAAATGGCTGTTTTGGTTGCTGCTCTCCTTACTTAGTTTGGAGTGGTTTGTGCGTAAATGGGCTGGTGGGTATTAAGGCTTGTCTGGAGCTTAAATAAGAATTGCATTCACTGGCACAACAAATAGAATAGATATTTAAGAATTTAACATCCATAATTAATAAATATTCTTACTTTTGCAGCCCTATAAATAGAAATATTTACAAATACACATGCGTTTAACAGCAGAAACAAAATCAGAATTAATAGCTCAGTACAGCGGAGACGCTAAGAATACTGGCCATGCAGAAGCACAAGTTGCGATATTCACTCATAGAATTACGCACCTTACTGGACACCTTAAAATTAACAAAAAAGATTACTCAACAGAACTTACCCTTATTAAGCTAGTAGGTAAAAGAAGAGCTCTTTTAAACTATATTGCTAAGAAAGATATTGTTCACTACCGTGAACTTATCAAGCAACTAGGCATCAGAAAGTAATAGGCCTAGTATTCCTGTGTTACACAGGAATAACAAGCTTTCTGGAAAAAAGTCCCGTTCGTATAGTTGAGAAACTAGCATGTATAACTACATTGGCTAATGCCGATGTTTTTGTGCATCTATACTTTTTGTTTTCAAAAGTCGAATAATTATTCGCATGCAGGCCATTGGTGCGCATAGCTTTTAATTTCAACAATGTAGAACAAAAAATAATAACTCGTTGGCATTGGGCTGGCGATTAAACATTTTTTAAAACATTGGCGGAAAAACCGCAACATTATGAACGTATTTACACAAAAATTATCTTACGGTGATGGCAAAGATGTCACACTAGAAACTGGTAAATTGGCACGTCAGGCACATGGTGCTGTCGTACTTACCCAAGGCAAAATGAAGTTACTTGCAACAGTAGTTTCAAACAAAGATGCGAGAGACGGCGTAGATTTTCTACCTATGTCTGTTGACTATCAAGAAAAATTCGCAGCAGGTGGACGTATTCCAGGAGGTTTTCTTCGTAGAGAAGGAAGATTGTCTAATGCTGAGATTCTTGTATGTAGAATTGTAGACAGAACGCTTCGACCACTTTTTCCGAATGATTATCACGCGGAAACGCAAGTTATGATTCAATTGATGTCTGCTGATGCAGATGTCTTACCAGATGCATTGGTTGCGCTTGCAGCTTCTGCTGCCTTAACAATTACCGATATTCCTTTTGAAGGGCCAGTATCATCACCACGCGTAGGTCGCATAAATGGCGAATGGGTTATAAACCCTACTGCTTCAGAAATGGAAAATTCTGATGTAGATCTTATGGTGGCAGGAACAGCAGCTGACATCAATATGGTGGAAGGTGAAATGAATGGAATCTCTGAAAAAGAAATGGTAGAGGCACTTAAGTTTGCTCATCAGTTCATCAAAAAAGATTGTGAAGCACAACTTGCTCTTTGTGAGCAAATGGGTGGCCGTAAAGCTTCACGTGTTTATAATCATGAGACAAATAGCGACGAACTTAAGACTACGGTAATAGATGCTACCTATCAAAAGTACTATGATGCGGCAAAAGTTCCTTCTGTAAAAGAAGAACGTTCTGAAAAATTCAAAGCAATTGACAAGGAGTATATTGAGTCATTGTCAGAAGATACAGATGGTGAAACACTTACAATGGTAAAAAGATACCTAGGTAAGTCTAAGAAAGAAGCGGTTAGAAATATGATGCTTGATCTTAAGCAGCGTTTAGATGGCCGTGCATTGAATGAAGTAAGACAGATCTGGTCTGAGGTAGATTTCTTGCCTTCTGCTCACGGCTCTGCGTTATTCACAAGAGGTGAAACACAATCACTTACGTCAGTAACTCTTGGTTCTAAATTAGATCAACAAATGATAGACAATGCTATGGAGAAATACTTTAGCAAGTTTATGTTACATTATAACTTCCCTTCATTCTCAGTAGGAGAGGCGAGACCAAATAGAGGTCCAGGTAGAAGAGAAATTGGTCATGGTAACTTGGCAGAAAGAGGCTTGAAAAAGATGCTTCCAGATGATTTTCCTTATACACTTCGTATTGTGTCTGATATACTTGAAAGTAACGGTAGTAGCTCTATGGCTACTGTTTGTGCTGGTAGTATGGCAATGATGGATGCGGGTATTCAAGTAAAATCAGGTTTAAGTGGTATTGCCATGGGTATGGTAGCAGATAAAGATGGTCGTTATGCTATTCTTTCAGATATTTTGGGTGATGA
>DGBH01000181.1:0-3245 GCA_002384205.1 Bacteroidetes bacterium UBA4009 | reverse complement strand
GCCTGTCAAATGGATATGAAAGTAGAAGGTCTTTCTTATGATGTATTAGAAGAAGCACTTTTGCAAGCCAAAGAAGGTAGAATTCATATTTTACGTGAAATGGAAAAAACCATTGCTAAGCCAAATGAAAACCTAAAAGATCATGCGCCGCAAATAGAGATGATGCAAATTCCAAAAGATAAAATTGGAGCAGTAATCGGTTCTGGAGGTAAAGTGATTCAGGAAATACAAAGAGAGACTGGAGCCATTGTAACCATTGAAGAAGAAGGTGATTTTGGTAATGTAGAAATATCTGGAGTAGGAAGTGGTCCAATAGAAGCTGCAAAAGCTTGGATTATGGGCATTATAACTGATCCGGAGCCAGGAACAGAGTATACTGGTAAAATTACTAAGATAATGGACTTTGGTGCATTTGTACAGATATTGCCAGGTAAAGAAGGATTGCTTCATATCTCTGAAATATCTTGGGAACGCATAGAAACCATGGATAAAGCTCCGCTTGCCGAAGGACAAGAGGTTACTGTGAAGTTACTAGAAATAGACGAGAGAAGCGGTAAAATGAAGCTTTCTATGAAAGTATTGACTGAAAAACCAGAAGGCTACATAGAAAGACCTCCAAGAGAAAAACGCGAAGGTGATAGAGGCGGAAGAGATGATCGCAGAGGCGGCGGACGAGATAATCGTGGCGGCGGAAGAGGTCGTGACGATAGACGAAGCAACGATCGTTAAAATCTGATAAGGACTGATGAAAAGAAATGCTGACGCTCCAAATGGAGTAGAAACGCAGTTCTTTTTTTGATCCGTCTGTAAAACTGCTTTCAAGTAATTTTACAGTAATTAGATAAAATTAATATTCTTATAACTGAAAGGCGAGCCATATGGCTCGCCTTTTTTTTGCTTAAAATGCGTCATTCTAGTCTCTGTACTCTGAAAAAGAGGTAATCTCGTTTTGTCCCACTTTGGGCATAAATACTTCAAAAATCTAGTCATTAAGCGTCGATAAACGCTAATTCTGTATATTTACGGGAATTTCTACCACTATTTAAAATACTAGTAATCAAGTTAATAACACTAATTGTGGAATACTTATTTCAAATAAGTGGGAGGATGTGGGAGAAAGTGGGATTTTTCGTTATACTTTTGTCTCCAAGAAATTAATAGCATTGGATAAGCCGCTGTACATTGGAGAATTTGAAGTAAAACTGGACGACAAGGGTCGGGTGGTGCTTCCTGCTGGCTTGAAAAAGCAGTTGCCTCCTGATGCAGTAGGTAAATTGGTTGTAAATCGTGGTTTTGAAAAATGCTTAACGCTTTATACTCGAGCAGATTGGGATTTAGAATTAACCAATCTTTCATCTCTAAATCACTTTAATAAAAAACATAGACTTTTCGTTCGTCAATTCAGTAATGGAGCTACAGAAGTGCAGCTAGACAATGCGTCAAGATTGTTAGTGCCTAAGAAATTATGCGAATACGCGGAAATTAAAAATGAAGCTATTTTTTATGCGTATGGCAATAGAATAGAAATCTGGAGTAAACACTTGTACGAGCAAATGATGGAAGTAGACGCAGATGATTTTGCGGATCTTGCTGAAGATGTATTGGGTGGAGCCGGAAGTAACGGAAGTGGAGGTGATGATGAGTAATTATCATGTTCCGGTGATGCTTAAAGAGTGTTTAGAAGGCTTAAATATAAATCCTAAGGGAACATATGTAGATGTGACTTATGGTGGAGGTGGACATTCCCGAGCCATACTCGATGCGTTAGATGAAGACGGTACCTTAATTGTTTTTGATCAAGATGCGGATGCCTTACGAAATAACATAAAGGATAAGCGGTTGCTTTTTTGCGAAGCTAATTTTAGGTACTTAGAAAATTTTTGTTCCTATCATAATGTGGGTCAATTGGATGGCCTGTTGGCGGATTTAGGAGTGAGCTCTCATCATTTGGATGAACGTAGTAGAGGGTTTTCTTTTCGTTTTGGTGAGTCTGATTTGGATATGCGCATGAATACGGAGTCTGAGATTTCAGCTAAGCAAGTATTGAATACCTATGATCAGCCAAAGCTTGCTAAGGTTCTACGTAGCTATGGTGAATTGGATAAAGCATCTATGTTAGCAAATGCGATAGTAGATTATAGAGGAATAAAAGATATAGTTACCACGGAAGACTTGGAAGTTGCGGTGTCCAAGTTCCTAAATGATAAGACAAAAAATAAAACGTTAGCTAAGATATATCAAGCGGTTCGTATTGAAGTAAATGCAGAGATAAGGACTTTAGAGCAAATGCTCGAGCAAGCTACTAAACTGCTTAAACCTCAAGGACGATTGGTGGTAATGTCTTACCATTCGTTGGAAGATCGTATTGTAAAAAATTTAATACAAACGGGTAACGTAGCTGGAGATAGAGTTAAAGATCATTTTGGCAATTTGCCGCAAGTGTACAAAGCGTTAACTAAGAAGCCGGTTGGGGCTACGAGTGATGAGATAGGGCTCAATACCAGAGCTAGAAGTGCCAAATTACGAATAGCGGAAAAAATCTAATGGCTGCTACTAAAAAATCCACTTCGAACAAAGAAATTACCCTTACTGCCGAATGGATTTACTACCTAGGCTTCTTGTTTGCCTTAGCTCTGCTGTATATATATCTGACGCATCGTACAGATAATTTTGTACGCGACATAGAGACAGCTAAAAAAAATCTTATTGAGTTACGTGCTGAAAATATCACGTTAAAGGCGGAGATTATGAAAAATAGATCACGTGCCAATCTCGAAGAAAGATTGTCTGATCAAGGGGTGAAAGAGCCGAATAGACCTATTAATTTAATTCCTAATGCAAAATGACCAATATTAAGCGAGATATATTGTGGCGTGTGGTATTTGGTATGGGAGCGGTGGTCATTTTTGCTGGTCTCATTCTTTTTCAAATGTTTAAAGTGCAGGTGCTCGAAGGTGAAAAATGGTTGAGTCTTTCAGATAGCATTACAATTCACCAGCAAGACATTTCAGCTTCCCGAGGTAATATTTATTCGGACGACGGCAGCTTACTTTCTACGTCAATGCCCATTTATGAGATACGTTGGGATGCTACAGTTCCAAGTGCTGATACGTTTAAAATTTACGTGGATGAGCTGGCTATTGGTCTATCAGAGGTTTTCCCAGATAACACAGCCTCATATTATCGCACTATGCTTTTAAGAGCGAGGAGAGATAAAAATAGATATACGCTGATACGAAGAAGAG
>DGBH01000160.1 GCA_002384205.1 Bacteroidetes bacterium UBA4009 | reverse complement strand
CGCTTTGCGACCTTACAGAAATAGAGATACCTGAATACACTGAAGGCACCAGTATGAAACCTTTGTTAGAGAATCCGGATAGAAAATGGAAAACTGCCGCGTTTAGCCAATTTCCAAGAGGAAGAAATCTGGAAGGCTATAGTATGCGAACTGCAGATTATCGTTATACAGAGTGGAGACTTTCAGAAGGGAAGATTGATTCTGTCGAACTATACGATCACAAGAATGATGCCATTGAGAGTATAAATATTGGGTACAAAAAGGAGAATGAATCCCTTGTTAATGAATTATCCCAAAAATTAAATGCTGGCTGGAAAGCAGCATTACCTGAAGGTGTAGAAAATAATTCAAATAATCCTATTGCACCACCACATATCAATTGGTCAGGTAAAAAAATCAAGGTTAATAGAAAAAAATCAATGACGTTTAAAAGTGGTGACGAGCTAGAGTCATGGAGACTTGTTGATGGCTATCGAATAGCTGTGAAAAACCAACTATTGCATATTGATGTGGAGCATGACGCTAATTACTTTAAAAAGGTTGAGGTCAGTGATCTAAATGTAAAAGCAACTAAAAATTCAGTCTTAAAACTAAAATACAAGACGATAGACAATCAGCCATTAATATTAGGATATCAAATTAGTAGTGCGAATAATTGGAGTGAATTTTCGAGCATCTCACTTCCATCTACAAATGGAGAAATTCAAGAGATAACAATACCACTTGCGTCTGATGTATCGATGTGGGAAGATAAATATGAAAAGATGAAAGCAATAACGGAATTCATTTTTTGTATCAATCCACAAGAGAAATTTAAAGGGACGCTAGTTTTGGAATCATTAACCATTGAGTAAATAAGTTAGGTAACAACCAGAAATTATGAATAACACTTTTAACAATATTATAACCTTAATACTGCTGATGAATACTGTAAATAGCTACACGCAAAATCAAAACACTTTATTGCAGGAAGTAAATAATAAACCTTCCACTAAAGCGATAATATCGTTAAATTCTACAAAGTCATCCGATTGGTCACTTTATTATGGTGTACAGGATAAAAATGCACCCCAATCGCCTGATGAATTAGAAAATTCAGATTTTAAAAATATTGTAGGAACGGTTCCAGGTAATGTTGAAATAGACCTAGAAAGAGAGGGAATTATCAAGGATCCGATGATCGGTGATAATGTTTATGATTTAAGAAAATTTGAAGCCTATGCTTGGTGGTACGTTCGTGAATTTGATACACCAAAAATTAAATCGGGCGAACGCGTAGAATTAGCTTTTGATGGGATTGATTGTATCGCGGATATTTGGCTTAATGGTCAAAAAATTGCTTCCGTAAACAATATGTTTGTTGAGCACCATTATGACATTACAGATATATTACAAAAGCGTAACAAACTGTATGTTCATATAAAATCTACAGAACTAGAGGCTCGTAATCAATTGCGAAATAATTTCGGGGTTAGGTATGATCAGTTAGGTGAAGCCTCAGCCATCCGTAAAGCACCTCACATGTTTGGTTGGGATATCATGCCTCGTTTGATGAGTGCAGGAATCTGGAAAGATGTGAAGCTGGAAATAATTCCTAAAACTTATTTCAGTTCGGTTTACTGGGTAACAAAATCTGTTTATCCTGATGCTAAAAAAGCGAACCTCTATATAGATTGGCAGTTTAATACCGATAGACTCAATATTGACGATCTAACCATTTCGTTTGAGTTAGAACGAAACGGAAGAATAGCATATAGTGCGGAGGTTCCAGTAATTACTACAATTGGGCGTGAGCGTATTTGGGGAATGGAAGATGTAGATCTTTGGTGGCCCAGGGGATTTGGCGAACAAGCGCTGTACAATGCAAGCATAAAGGTTAGAGATGCCAATGGTAATATCCTATGTGAGAATAAACAAAAAATAGGAATACGAACAGCGGAGTTAATCTTAACTCCAATAAATACTGAAGAAGAACCTGGTGATTTCCATTTTGAAGTAAATGGCGAATACATCTTTATAAAAGGAACCAATTGGGTGCCACTCGATGCCTTGCACAGCCGCGATATTCAACATGTTGATGAAGCTGTTGGCATGCTCACCGATTTGAATTGTAACATGATTCGTATGTGGGGCGGTAACGTGTATGAGAGCGATCGTTTTTATGATCTTTGTGATGAAAATGGCATTATGGTTTGGCATGATTTTACTTTTGGTTGTACTACCTACCCTCAAGATGAGGAGTTCAAGCAGAAAGTAAAAAATGAAGCCGATAAAGTATTAAGAAGATTAAGAAACCATGCTTCTATTGTTTTGTGGGCAGGTAATAACGAAAATGATGTCTCGCTCCAATGGGGTGATGATCAGCCTCATATTGATCCAAATACCGATGTAATAAGCCGTCAGGTGTTGCCACTTTCTGTTCGTGAATGGGATCCTAAAACACCATACTTACCTAGTTCTCCATTTATTAGTGAAGAAGTATTCAAGGTTCATAACAAAATCAGTAAGGATTTATCTCCTGAAATGCACCTTTGGGGTCCACGGGGTTTTTATAAAGCATTATTCTATACTGAAAATAATGCACGATTTGTTAGTGAAATAGGATATCATGGTGCGCCAAATGTAGAAAGCCTCAAAAAAATGATGACTCCAGACAATGTATATCCATGGGTAAATGGAGCAAAGGCTGAAACAGACGATGTTGTTACGGTTGATGGTGAAGTAAAAAAGGCAGAAAAGCTAGTCTGGAATGACGAGTGGCAATGCAAAGCCACAAGATCTCATCCTAATTCACAAACGAATAAAGAACGTAACTTTTTAATGGTTAATCAAATACGCGAGGTATTCGGTGAATGCCCGATGGAATTGGAAGATTTTGTTACCGCTTCTCAAATTGTACAGGCCGAAGCTAAAAAATATTTTATAGAATTCTGGCGTATGAACAAAGGTCAGCGTAATGGTATTCTTTGGTGGAACCTGCGTGATGGATGGCCTATAGTGTCCGATGCTATTGTAGATTACTATGGAGGTAAAAAATTGGCGTATGATTATATTAAGAATGTACAGACCGATGTTTGTGTTATGGTTAGTGATATTCGCGAAGGAAACATTGGGCATCCTGTGGTAGTAGTTAATGATACAAGAAACAAACAGAAAGTAGAAATCACCATTATAGATAAAGACTCAGGTAGAAAACTCTTGTCAAAAGTTGTAGAGGTAGAGCCTAACGGAAAATTGAAAGTAGGCGAATTGCCTAAAGTAAATAGTAATGAACTTTGGCTAATCGAATATAAAGTTGATGGTCAAACTTATAATAACCACTATGTAGCTTTTACAGCTCCGATGGACTATGAGAAATATAAAACTTGGCTAGAAGATTTAAAATAAAAAAAATGAAAAGAATACTATTTATGACACTTCTATGCGTGTCAACTATCTCATTCGCTCAAAAATCTAAAAAAACAGAGCGCCCTAATGTATTATTGTTGATGACAGACGAACACTCACCTCAAGTATTAGGATCTTATGGCGATGAAATAATAAAAACACCTAACCTTGATGCAATTGCAGGAGAAGGTATAAAATTCACAAGTGCCTATTGTCAAAATCCTGTCTGTGTGCCTTCCAGGGTATCGTTGCTTACTGGTAGAATGGCATCACACTTAAAAGTGTTTGGCAATAGCAACATACTAGCTGCCAGCACTTACACTATGGCTGATGCCTTTTCTCAGGCAGGTTATAACACCGAATGGGTAGGTAAAGAGCACTGGCTTACGCCTGGATATGAGCTAGGTTTTGGAAGACTAAATGAAGAAAGGAATATTGAAGCAAAAACACGTTCTAAGGAGGAGGATGTGTTTCAAAATGAGGTAGGTCGTTCGCCACAAAATGCAACGATAAGCACTTTCGACAAAAAAAACAGTGGGGATTATGTTACTGCCGAATATGCTGTAAAATTCTTAAAACAACAAAAAAAGAGCAAAAATCCATTTTTCTTAGGGGTGTCATTTGTTCGACCCCATTTCCCATATGAGGTGCAACAAGAGTTTTATGATTTGTACAAAGGGAAACTCAAAAATCCAGAAGTAACAAAGGCTATGATAGCCAATTTGTCCACAACTTCTCAAAAAGAACGTGAACAATATAAATTGGATAATATGACCGAGGAGCAAATCCAGAAAGCACGTGAAATCTATTACGGCATGGTAACCTATGTAGATGAAATGATCGGGCTCGTATTGGATGAGTTAGACAAGCAAGGGTTAAGAGAAAATACCATTATCCTTTATACTTCTGACCATGGCGATCTTATTGGAGAACATGGCTTGTGGTATAAAAATAGTTTTTACGAAGGATCTGTCGGAGTTCCCTTTATTTGGTCATACCCCAAAGCTCTACCAACCAATAAAACCATTACTACTCCTGTGATGAATATGGATATATTTCCAACACTGGCTGAGATGTGCAATATCTCTATTCCCCAAAATCTGGGTGGAAGTAGTATGGTGAGTCTAATGAAAGGAAAGGATAAAGGAAAAAATAGGGTAGCTATTTCAGAGAATTATCGAAGAGGAGCAGGTGCATTTATGGTGCGCAAAGGTAATTGGAAGTATTGCTGGTATGAGGATAGTAAAGCGCAATTGTTTAATTTGACCAAAGACCCCAAAGAACTTATTAATTTAATAGCTAACCCTGAATATGCAAATGTAGTTAAGGAGTTGAATGCTATTGCTATGGAGAATTATATTAAGAAATCTGAAACCCCTCAGAAGAAAAAAACAGATAAGAAAAAAACGAAGAAGAAAAAAACCAAGAAGGATTAATTATTTCAAAATAAAACACGAAAGTATGTTAATGTGTATTTATAATAGGCAACAAAAAGCCAATCCAAAATCACCTGATTAACTTAAACAATACGCAATTGGACATTAAAATTATGAAAGTATGAAAAAGATTGGACAATGATTTCCAAGGACTTTATCGAAAATTACGGACTGTAATTGTTCCCGAATAGAGTAAACGGGGTTGGAATTGTCTTTGTTTTACACCTTTTAATACCTTTTGAACTTTCTAAATGTGATAAAAAAAGACCTTACATGAAAATTAAAATAGTTAAACTATGAAATCTAAAATAAACAATAAACAAATGAACAATTTTAATAAGGTGAAAATTATTTTTTTAGCTTTAGTAGTAGTTGTATTCATTACATCTTGCAAATCGAAAAGCTCTACACCAAAAGAGCAGAAAAAGCAACCCTACAACGTCCTCTTTATAGCCGTTGACGACTTAAACGACTGGACAGGATTTGCTGGTGGACATCCGCAAACACAAACGCCCAATATGGACAAGCTTGCACAGCAGGGAATTGTTTTTGAAAATGCCAATTGTGCAGCTCCACTATGTAACCCTTCCCGAGCCGCATTAATGACAGGTTTTCGCCCTTCAACATCAGGAGTTTACGGAAATGAAAGTGAATTACGTGATTC
>DGBH01000142.1:17823-22727 GCA_002384205.1 Bacteroidetes bacterium UBA4009 | reverse complement strand
AAAAGGAATGTTTGAAGGCGATATGGTAGAAGGAGAATTGGAAATAGGCCAAATAAGCGGCTCTATTAACCATATAAAAACTGCTGGAGAAATAATAGTTGAAATGGTAAAGGAATACAATGTTATGCTGAGCAAAATAGCGAATACCCAATTGGAAGAATACTAAAAGTGATTGACCGTATAAAGCAATATCTCATAAAAGGTGAAGGTGACATGCTTGACTACAAGCAAGAAATTACCAGTGCCCATAAAATTGCAAAAACGATGGTCAGCTTTGCCAATCATAAAGGCGGAACACTATTAGTAGGTGTAAGGGATAATAGGACCATTGCAGGTATAAGAACCGAAGACGAGAAATACATGTTGGATCTTGCCGCATCTTTTTACTGTAAACCAGAAATAATCTTAGCTATTATTGAGCATCAGATTGGCGATAAAGTAGTGCTGGAATGCATTGTACCCGAAGGTGACGGAAAACCTTATTATGCTAAAGGTGAAGACGAAAAATGGTGGGTTTATATCCGAAACAAAGACAAAAGTTTACTCGCTAGTAAAATTGTGGTAGATGTCCTCAAACGGCAATCAAGTAATCTTGGCACTATGATCAGCTACGGAAAAAATGAGGAAGCCCTACTTAAATATCTTGAAGAAAACGAAAGAATCTACCTCCAGGAATTTCGAAAAATGGTCAATATCTCCAAATGGCGCGCTGCCAAAATACTAGTAAATTTAATTAGCGCGGGGGTTATTAGAAACCATACCCATGAAAAAACAGAATTTTATACGTTGACCTAAACGAACTAAAAACATGGCCTCAAAAAAAATGAATCATTTTTTTCGTTAATAATTAGTATTTTTGTTTGCTACTATGTGGCTTAGAACATAAATTTTTTACTTTAAAATGCTCAAAAGAATCATAACGTCAGTATCACTGGTAACCTTTTTACTCTGCTTAGGTACACTAAATACTAGTGCACAAAAACGTTGGTTTAAAACCAGCGCATTAGAATTTGGTTTGATCGGTGGATTTTCTCATTATTCAGGGGAGTTAACTCCATCGTATTTTGACGCTAGAGCCTTAAAACCTAGTGCGGGAATTATCACACGATATACACCCAACAGCTTAGTAACTTTCAGACTAAGTGCTCAATATGGAAAACTAGAAGGAGATGACAAGTGGCATACCGAGCCTGAAATGCAGGCTAGAAACTTAAATTTTCAATCGGATATTTGGGATTTTACAGGTGCTGCAGAGTTTAACTTTAACTACGTAGATTCTAGACAAAAAACGGGAGTTATTCCTTACGCATTTATCGGAGCAAGTATATTCAAGTTTAATCCTAAAGCTGTTTTTAATTACAACCCCAATTCACAATTAGCCAAATATCTAGGTCCATCTTACGACAATCTGGCGAGTCGAGATGGAGAGTTAGTTGAATTACAGCCGTTGGGTACGGAAGGACAAGAAACAACTGAATTTAATGACCGTAAACGCTATGCTCTTACGCAAGTTGCCATTCCTATTGGAGCAGGATTTAAATTTAAAGTGAGTCACAACTGGATGATCGGTGTAGAATACGGTGCAAGAATAACATTCACCGACCACTTAGATGACGTAAGCGGAACCTATGTAGACCCCAGCAGGTTGCAAGCTCAGTATGGGCCAATGTCACCAGCAATGGCAATACGAAGCGAGACCTACGATCAAACTAAAATAGAAGGCTCAGAGAGAGGAAATCCCAAAACAAACGATATGTATGGAATATTTGGCGTTACTATTATGTATCGCATATACGGTAACAAGCCCGCTTGCCCAACTTTTTTATAACTATTCTATCATTTATTTGCGACCTAGGGTAACATCTTAGTTAATTTTGCGTATTAATAAGCAATACCCAAAACACATTGCATAAACTTAGCTTAATATTCACACTCACCGTATGCTCTTTGGCATCCAGAGCTCAGTCTTTTGAGATTGGGGGAATGTTAGGCGGATCAAACTACCACGGGGATTTAGCGTATCATATTGTTCCAAATGAAACTAAAGCTTCGGGTGGCATTTTTGGAAGAATAAATTTTAGCGAATTCTGGACCATGCGTCCTACCATCTCTTATCTTCAAATATCGGGTGCAGATAGTAATTTTAGCGAGTACAAGCTCCGAAATTTAAGTTTCAGAAATAATATATACGAAATATCTAATGTGATGGAACTAAACTTTCGTCCCTTTAGTAATCAAAGAATGCATGATAGAACTACTGTTTACGCCTTGGCAGGTATTGCTGCTTTTTATCATAAGCCGGAGGCTTTTTTTAACAAGCAATGGGTTGAGCTAAAACCATTGCACACAGAAGCCAAAGGTTACAAGAGCTTTCAACTTGCCATACCTATGGGAGCTGGTGTTAAACATGCAGTTAATGATAATATTATAGTAGGTTTTGAAGCCGGTTGGCGCAAAACTTTTACGGATCATTTAGACGATGTTAGCACGGTTTACCCATCTTTGCCGCCAAATAGTCGAACTTTAAGCGATAGATCTTGGGAAGTTTCGGAAGATGGATTATCCAAAGCAAGTCAAGGTGACATGCGCGGAGATCCCAATTTGAAAGATTGGTATTTCCAAACTGCTTTTACCATTTCATACCGATTCACTCCCATTAAATGTCCGTTTTAATACCGTATAAAATGAGTAAAGACCAAATAAACCGAAACAAATTACCGAAACATATAGCCATCATCATGGATGGAAATGGTAGATGGGCCAAAGAAAAAGGTAAATTCAGAATATTTGGACATCAAAATGGGGTGAAAGCCGTAAGAGAGGTTTCTGAAGGATGCGCAGAACTTGGCGTGGAGTACTTAACTTTATACGCGTTCAGCACCGAAAATTGGAATCGACCAAAAATCGAAGTAAATGCGCTCATGACGCTTCTTGTGAAAACAATAAGAAGCGAAACGCAAACCCTAATGAAAAATGGCATTAAACTAGATGCCATAGGAGACAGGACCACTCTCCCTTCCGAATGTCTTAAAGAACTTGATGAAGCAATAAATGCAACTAAAGACAATACTCGAATGACCTTGATACTTGCGTTAAGTTACAGTGCAAAATGGGATATTGTAAATGCTACTCGTACCATAGCTCAAAAAGCATTGAATGGCGAAATAGCCTTAGAAGACGTTAACGAAGAATTAATAGACAGGACCCTGACCACCCACAAATATCCACATCCAGAATTGATGATACGAACAAGCGGCGAACTCAGAATTAGCAACTTTTTGTTATGGGAAATCGCCTATAGCGAATTATATTTTACCACCGTTCTTTGGCCTGACTATCGCAAAGAACATCTATACGAAGCCATTATGGAATACCAAAGTAGAGAACGCAGATTTGGTAAAACAAGCGAGCAATTAGTGTAAAAAAAGAAAACGTAAAATGAATAGAATAGGCCTAATAGCTTTTATACTTATCAATATATGCTCTTATGGGCAGGTATTAGATACTACTTTAAGCAACATAATTATAGACTACGAAAACCCTCAAAAATTTGAAATCGCTCAAATAACAGTAACTGGAAACAACTTTACCGATGCCAACATCATCGTGCTTATGTCAGAGCTACAAGCTGGGCAAACTATTACTTTACCTGGTGAAGAAACCCGAACAGCCTTAGAAAAACTTTGGAAACAAAAACTTTTTAGTGACATAGAGTTAGGATTATCTAAAGTAGACGGAACTAAACTATCCCTAATAATCTCCGTAAAGGAAAGACCACGATTATCCAAATATTCAATTAAAGGTCTTAAAAAAGGCGAAACCAATAATATACGCGATGAGATCACTTTAGATAAAAATCAGTTGATTACCGAAGACCTGGTTAACAAAACCAATCGTGAAATTGAAGCATACTTTTTTGACAAAGGTTTTTATGGTATAAAATCTTCCTTTATAAAGGAAGCAGACCCAGAAAAACCAAATTATGAAATACTACGTATAGACATTAGTAAAGGCAAAAAAGTAAAGGTTGAAAATATCATTTTTGAAGGAAATGCCAATATAGAAGATGCTAAACTTCGCAAACTTCTAAAGCCAAAGCGCCGATATAAGAAAATTAACGTTTTTGCTTCCTCAAAGTATGTCGCTGAAACGTATGAAGAATCTAGACCCGCCATATTAGCAAAATACAGCTCACTTGGGTATAGAGATGCACATCTACTCTATGATACCGTAGAACAAATAAGCCCAGACCGAGTCAATCTTAGAATAGGAATTAGTGAGGGGAAAAAATATTACTTCAGAAATATAACTTGGACCGGCAATACTAAATATAGAACCACCTTATTAGACACCTTATTAGGCATTAAAAAAGGTGAAGTATACGACCAATCTCGTTTAGATAACAAACTCTTTATGAGCGAAAATGGATTTGATGTTTCAAGTTTGTATATGGACGACGGGTACCTTTTCTTTAATATTAATCCTGTTGAAGTGCTCGTAGAAAACGACAGTATAGATTTGGAAATGAGGATTTATGAAGGCAAACAAGCTACTGTAAACAGAGTTACTATCATTGGAAACGACAAAACCAGTGATTTTGTGGCGCTGCGGGTTATTCGTACCAGACCCGGCGATAAATTTAGTAGATCAGACATACAGAGAAGTATGCGTGAGTTATCCCAACTTGGATTCTTTGACCCAGAAGGTCTTGATGTAAATCCTAAACCTAATCCACAAAACGGAACAGTTGACATAGAATATAAAGTAGCTGAAAAACCAAGTGACCAAATAGAAGCATCTGGCGGATGGGGTGGCTTTGGCGGATTTGTAGGAACCTTAGGCCTTACCTTAAATAATTTTAGCTCTCGTAAAATGCTACAAAAAGGAGGTTGGAATCCCATTCC
>DGBH01000142.1:0-17625 GCA_002384205.1 Bacteroidetes bacterium UBA4009 | reverse complement strand
TTTACAGAGCCTTGGTTAGGAGGTAAAAAACCTAATTCACTAACTATTAGCTTATTTCACAATGTGCAATCTACTTACAGTTTTTTAAAAGACAGACCTAAATTCACAACGTCTGGAGGTAGTATTGGGTTTGGCAAACAATTGAAATTCCCTGACGATTATTTCTCTTTTAGCACTTCGTTAACCTACCAAAGATATGGTTTACACGATTGGGCGAATTTTGGCGCTGCTGAACTTGGATTTACCAATGGTTATGCTAATAATCTTAGCTTTTCTACCATACTGGGACGTAATAGTACCAATCACCCGATTTACCCAACAGAAGGAAGTTCTTTCTCAGCTAGTATTCAATTTACGCCACCGTATTCACTTATTAACGATAAGAAAGACTATACTAATCTTACTGCACAAGAAAAGTTTAAATGGGTTGAGTTAGTTAAAACCAAATTTTCGGGCCAATGGTATATTGGTTTCCCTGCTAACGCAAAACGTCAATTTGTTGTAGCTCCAGCGTATAGATTTGGGGCTGTAGCTCCTTGGAATAAAGATATCGGCTATTCGCCTTTCGAACTATTTAGAGTAGGAGGAAGTGGCTTGTCTAATTTCGTATTATATGGTACAGATATAGTTGCACAAAGAGGCTATGATGAAGGTAAAATAAGTGACCCTCAAAATGGACAAACTGCCCTACCCATTTACACCAAATACAGTATTGAAATACGATATCCGTTAACGGTTGGTCAGTCAAGTACTATATATGTTCAAACCTTTTTAGAGGCAGGAAATGCATACAACAGCTTCCAAGATTTCAATCCCTTTGAGGTGAGAAGAGCAGGCGGTGTAGGTGTTAGATTATTCCTTCCGATGTTTGGATTGCTTGGTGTTGATTACGCTTGGCCTATGGATGCAACCAAAAATGATCAAACTGGCATTTTTCACTTTTTCATAGGTCAGCAATTTTAAGTTATACCCGTGCGTTAGTTAGTACTTTTACCGCAACAGTTTTTCGGTCATGAGCAAAATGAGACTTTACTCCCTCTTTTTAATTATACTGTACACCATGAGTTATGGTCAAGACACCATTAACTATAACCGCTTAGTAACCGATAAACTAGGAGAAAGTATACCTTTCAACTACAAATCGTCTGTAACCGGAGCCAAAATGACGGCCTACTTACAGGATGGTAAATGGCTTGGAGTAGACTCACTGAATAACGTCCTAGTTGAGGTGCACTACAGTGCTAATAAGAAAAAACAGAGTACGACAAAAGATGGTCTAGAAATTTTCTTAGACCCTATACATGGAGACACCATTCTAATACGCGAGTTCGAAAAAGGGAAACTAAAACAACAATTTGCTTACCGCCCTGCTATCATCATATATGGTAATACCATTTACCATAGTTATTTAGACTTTGCTTCCTATACTATTGCCGAATACACCCGCGATTATTCGGGTAAGGGAGATTTTACTTCTATTTGGAAATCTACGTTAGAGGACCCAAAACAAATTTTAAAAAACCCGGAGTACTTGCGGCAAGAAGCTGAATACGGAGATCCTACACTTATACAACCCGCTACATACACTACAAAGGCGCAATATAACTACGTTAATAATCCTGAGTTTGAAGTGCATCCTAAGGCTCAATTTTCTATTATGTCTTTTACCACTCAAATGGAGTATTGGAGTATTGCGTCTGAATCTCCTGATTTATATATTTCTCCAGAATCAGCTTTAAGCGGCAGTTCATTTGTTGGATTTAGAGTTTTTAGTTTAAAAAAAGATATTGAATACCTTCAAAATGAATTAAAACAACCATTAAAAAAAGATTCTATTTACTGCTTTAGTGCTTCCCTACGGCTCTCTCCGGGCAGTAAGTACGCAACCAACGCCTTTGGGTTTTTACTCTCAGTAGAGCCGCAGCAAATTAACACAGATCACCTTTTACGAATTAAACCGAGTAAGCATCTCAACACGCAAATACTTAACTATAAAACACGCTGGATGAAAGTACAGTGTACGTATAAAGCTCAAGGTGGAGAGAAATATTTAGTTATAGGAAGTTTTCAAAATCACAAGGAATTACAATTAGTAGAAGTCCCAGGTCAAGTTATAGAAAGCTACTATTATATGGAGGATGTGAGCCTTGTGCCTATTGAAAAAGAAGAAAATTGTGCCTGTAATTTTGAAGATGAAAGAAAGAATTCAGCGCAAGAATTGACTTATGAAGATGAAAACAAGGCTAAATTTGATACACTTAAAGTAGGTCAAAAAGTAGTTTTAGATAACATTCATTTTGAAAATGACGAATCCGAATTACTCCCAGAATCTTACAAAGCGCTTTACGATGTATTGCTTTATCTTACAGAAAACCTCAAAGTTAAAGTAGAAATATCTGGTCACACCAGTACTATTGGTGGTGTTAACCACAATTTAAGATTGAGTTTAAAAAGAGCAGAAGCCGTTAAAAAGTTTTTAAACCTTAATGGAATACTTGATAATCGGATAGAAACGGTTGGTTTTGGTTCTCAATTTCCAATAGCTGCAAACGATACTGAAGGAGGACAAAAAGAAAATAGACGCGTAGAATTTAAAATACTAGCACGATAATTCTATTATTTCCGTTGCTTGTATACAGGAACTGTACTGCAAGGCTCACCAAACATTAGTGACTTTACTACCGGCACTAGCTTGCTAGTTAACAGAATATAAGCGTGATTGCTAATCGCTCGATTTCCGCATCCTTTAATAACCACACGCTTGTCTAAATAATCCTCTGGGCGTATCACTGAAAGCTCTCTTTCTACTACCATGGCATTAAGCTGCGCAGGTGAGCAAAAATAAACACTTGAGGTGTAGTCTTGTAATGCTGATGCTACTAGCATATATGCCCATGTAGGCACTACTGCATCTACAGAGCAGTGTATTGCCACATCGCAATCTTTATATGCTAACCAGTCAGATTCTTTAATCCAAGCTCTAAAATCAGCTTCTTTTAAAATTAAACCCTGAAAAAGTTGCTCAGCAATATCTACAGACTTTGAATCACGATAGGGTACAAGATCCTCTAGGTCTATGGATACAATCCCACTTTGAGCTACTCTATTTATGATTTTCTCTTCTTCCATTATTCTCCTACTGTACTTATTTTTAATGCATTTGTTTTCCCGTTTTCAGACACGGGCATCGCTGCGGTATTTATGACCACATCACCGTCTACCAGTAAGCCTTTCTCCTTTAGAATGCCAATAACTTCTTTAATGGTAAGATCTGTATTTGTCATGCTATCATAATAGAATGCTCTTACATTCCAAACCAAGCTTAGTCTTGCTAATAAGTGTCTATTTGCCGTAAAAATAAAGACATCACAATTGGGTCTGCCACTCGCTATTTTATAAGCTGTGTATCCACTTTGTGTCATCGATATAATTGCCTTGGCATTTAAACCTTCGCTCATATTCACCGATGAATAGCATATTCTATCCGAGATAAAAGAAGGTGATGATGGATCAGGTTTTTTAAATTTATTATAAATATTCCAACCTTGCTCAGTACTTCCCAGTATTTTTTCTACGGCTTCAACTGCTTTAAGAGGATACTCTCCTACAGAAGTTTCTGCACTAAGCATTACTGCATCAGCACCATCCATTACGGCATTTGCCACGTCACTAGTTTCTGCGCGTGTTGGCGTTGGAGAAGTAATCATACTCTCCATCATTTGAGTTGCTATTATTACAGGTGTCGAGGCATCGATGCAGAGGGACACAATTCGTTTTTGTATCATAGGCACTTGCTCCATAGGCATTTCAACACCTAAATCTCCGCGTGCAACCATGATGGCATCTGTTACGGATATAATTGCTTCAATATTTTTAACAGCTTGCGGCTTTTCTATTTTTGCTACAATGTGAGCATGGCATTCGTTTGCATTTAATATTTCTCTCAGCTCAATTATATCTTGTGCTTCTCTTACAAATGATAGTGCAACCCAATCCAGTTTATGTTCCATTACAAACTCGAGATCATTCCTGTCTTTAGGAGTAAGGCAAGTCACAGACATATCAGAAGAAGGTAAGTTAAAACCTTTATTAGAACTCAAAAATCCGCCATTAATTACAACTGCTTCAACAGTGTTTTCATCGACTCTTTTGGAAAATTCAAGTTCCAATTTACCATCGTCCAGCAACACCCTCTCGCCTACTTTAACATCGCGAGCTAAGGTTGAATACTTAACATATATAGTATTACCTGAACTTACTGTAGCTTTCGTAGTAAGTGTCATTGTTGCACCTGTTTCGAGAAGCATTTGATTATTTTCTACTTTGCCTATTCTAAGTTTAGGACCTTGTAAGTCCCCTAAAATCCCCACATTAGTGCCAAGTTCAGCATTGACTTGTCTGATATTCTTAACTACTTGTAAATGCGTATCCCAATCTCCATGTGAAAAGTTTATACGACAAACATCAAGTCCCGCTTTTATTAATTTTTTTAGCATAGGAACGCTAGACGAAGCGGGGCCCATGGTCGCAATAATTTTGGTCTTGTTGTATTTAATATTTTTACTCATTGTAATTGGCTGAAATTTAGTATTTCTTTCTGTTGTGGTTTATCAAGTGCAAAACAAATAGATATTCCCTTTAGTTTGGTAATTATCTTAATGATTTCTGGATTCAGCTCATCTTCGCCGATTGCACATAGTAAATAGTCCACTTTTTTGTACCGAGGATAGAAAAGAGATTTTGTGCCTTTATTTCTGATCACAAGCAGCTGTGTTTTATCCTCTAAATAAGTTATCAAGAAACTTGTATGAGCACTTTTACCAACATAACTTTCAATATCCTCATGAAATTCCACTAAAAAATCTGGATGGCATTCTATCTCAAATCCTAATTTAATATGGCGTAAAGGTGTTGAAACACCATATATAATAGGGTATTCAAGCTCTAGTTCCTCAAGTGTAAAATGGTTGCTCATGTAGTGTATAAAGTACGAGTGCAAGTTTAATGTAAATTAATGTTGTAGTTTTTATCTAAAAAATAGTTCTTTGCAGCACTTAAATAAATAAAAATCATGTCTGAAATAGCTGAAAAAGTAATCGCAATCATCGTAGATAAGTTAGGTGTAGAAGAATCTGAAGTAACTACGGAAGCAAGCTTCACTAATGATCTTGGTGCTGACTCTCTTGATACGGTAGAGTTAATCATGGAATTCGAAAAAGAATTTAACATTGCAATACCTGACGAACAAGCAGAAAAAATTGCTACCGTTGGTGACGCAGTTACCTATATTACTGCAAACGTATAATCCTATTAACCTAAAACCATAGCGAATGCAACTCAAGCGAGTAGTAGTCACAGGAATAGGCGCTCTAACACCAATAGGCAACACTGCCCAGGAATATTGGAGTGCACTATCTAACGGAGTAAGCGGTGCTGCACCGATCACACGTTTTGATGCTGAAAAGTTCAAAACAAGATTTGCGTGTGAGCTAAAAAACTTCAGTATTGACGACCACTTAGATCGCAAAGAAGCTCGCAAAATGGATCCTTTTACACAATACGCTATGGTAGCAGTCGATGAGGCTGTGAAAGATAGCGGCATTATGGATACCCAATTTGTACCTGAAGAAATTGGGGTAATATGGGGTTCTGGAATTGGAGGACTTACCACATTATCTGTTGAGCTTGGTGATTTTGCCAAGGGAGATGGTACCCCTAGGTTTAATCCCTTTTTTATTCCTAAAATGATTGGGGATATAGCTCCTGGGTATATTTCCATAAAATATGGCTTCAGGGGGCCTAATTTCGGAACCATATCCGCTTGTGCTTCATCTAATAATGCTATCATTGATGCATTTAATTACATTAGACTAGGGATGGCCAGAGCAATTGTTACTGGTGGCTCAGAATCTTGTGTTACCCAATCTGCTATTGGTGGATTTAATAGTATGAAAGCATTGTCTGAGCGCAATGATAGCCCGAGTACTGCCTCTCGTCCTTTTGATAAAGATCGGGATGGATTTGTACTAGGAGAAGGTGCAGCATCTCTTATCTTAGAAGAGTATGAAAGTGCCAAAGCTAGAGGCGCTAGGATATACGGTGAGATTTTAGGCGCGGGTATGACCGCAGATGCTTACCACATTACTGCACCACACCCAGAAGGCTTAGGAGCTCAAAATGTTATGAAAATTGCGCTTAGAGATGCAGGTTTAACACCTGACCAATTAGACTATGTCAATGTACATGGTACCTCGACACCTCTTGGTGATGTGAGCGAAAGCAAAGCAATACTGAACGTATTTGGGGAACACGCCTACAAGCTTAATATTAGTTCTACTAAATCTATGACAGGACACCTTTTGGGTGCTGCTGGCGCAGTAGAAGCGTTAGCTTGTCTTAGCGCTATTAACACCGGAATTATTCCTCCAACTATAAATCATTTTACCGATGATGAGCAGTTTGATGCTAAACTCAATTTTACTTTTAATACTGCTCAACATCGAGAAGTTAAATATGCATTAAGTAATACCTTCGGTTTTGGAGGACATAATGCATCCGTCATAATGGGTAAATGCGAGTAATACTGTGTTCGGCAGTATTTTAAAACTATACTATTCCCATTTTTCGAGCAACAAAGAAACCTATGCCCTTTTATATAGGGTTCTTGGTTACTGTCCATCTAACATTGGAATATACAAGCAAGCCTTTTTGCACAATTCTGTTGCTCAAATAAAAGAAGGCATCCCGACAAAACTAAACAATGAGAGATTAGAGTTTTTAGGTGACGCTATACTGGATGCTATAATAGCTGAAATGCTTTTTAAGAAATTCCCATTTCGAGGAGAAGGTTTCCTCACAGAAATGAGAAGTAAATCCGTAAGCAGAAAAAAATTAGCACAGATAGCTATCGATATGGGACTGTCCAATTTACTCATGTTTGACCAAGCCATTAGTAAAAATCCTGCCGCTCTTCGAACCATGGGAGGCAATGCCTTAGAAGCTCTTATTGGCGCTATATACTTGGACAAAGGATATGAGTTTACACACCAATTTATCCGTAAAAAAATTATAGGTGTGCATTTGGATTTTGATGAGCTTAAAGATATTACAGAAAACTTCAAAAGTCTATTGAATCAATATGCTCAAAAGGAGAAAAAAGAGCTCGAATATAAAATTCTAAATACCGAGCCGGAGGGCAAAATCAAAACCTACATTATTGGCGTAAATTTGGACGGTAACGAAATCGCAAAAGCACGTGCTAAATCCAAAAAAGTAGCAGAACAACTAGCAAGCGAGAAAGCTTGTCAAGCACTAAACCTATTATAAATTAATGCACTAGGATTATAATGCATGCTTCATGCGTGCTATCTTAACCCGTTCAGCAATACTATCAAGACCTATTAATTCCATCATCTCAAAAATAGGTGGCCCACCAGCTTGACCGCTAATTGCCCAACGTAGAGGCTGCATTAAGGTGCCTTTATTTATGCCGCAATCATCCGCATAAGACTGTAAGTGTTGTTCCATTTCTGTGGCACTTGCGTATTTGTTAACTACCAATTCATTTACATAATCATGTATATGATTCGCCACTTCTGGATTCCATTTTTTATTTTGTACCCCTTCGTCATACTTGGTCGGAAGTGTAAAAAAATATTCTCCTAGCGGCAGTATTTCGTTTGCAAAACTTACTTTTTCTTTAAGCATATCTAGCACTTTCACCAGATATTCTTGACCATTTGCCGTATGCATAGGCTCTAAATCATCTTTTATTAAAATCAAAAGTTCATCTGACGTTGCAGACAATAAATATTGATGATTGTACCATTTTGCCTTATCGATATCAAACTTAGCTCCACTTTTAGACACACGTTCAAGGCTAAAAGCTTGCACTAATTCATCTATTGTAAATAATTCCTTGTTATCTGCAGGGTGCCAACCTAGCATCGCCAGTAGATTAACTACAGCATTAGGCATAAAACCAGATTCCCTATATCCGCTGCTTTTTTCACCATCAGCGGCATGCCATTCCAAAGGGAATACAGGTATTCCTAGTTTGTCTCCATCTCTCTTACTTAATTTTCCTTTACCATCAGGTCTCAGAATAAGAGGTAAGTGAGCAAATTGAGGCATTTTATCTTCCCAGCCTAAATATCTATATAGCATTACATGTAAAGGCGCTGATGGAAGCCATTCTTCGCCCCTGATTACATGGCTAATGTCCATTTTATAATCATCCACGATATTGGCCAAATGATAGGTGGGCAACCCATCCCCTTTTAGTAGTACCTTATCATCCAACTGACTGCTATTAAAAACAATCCATCCTCTTATTATATCATGAAAACGAATTTCCTCATTTCGCGGTAATTTAATTCTAACTACAAAATCATCTCCGTTTTGCAATTTTTCCTTTACCTCGTCGCTGCTTAGCGTCAAGGAGTTTTTCATACTCATTCTGGATATTGCATCATACTTAGCAGCCATATTATTTGCCATAAGTCTTTCTTTCATGGCATTTATTTCCTCTGGAGTATCAAATGCATAATAGGCCTTATCCTCAAGTACTAGCTGATGGGCATATGCAGCATATATATCCATTCGTTCGCTTTGCTTGTAGGGTCCAAAATCTCCACCTTCTTTCACCCCTTCATCCACCTTTAGACCAAGCCATGCCAAACTTTGATTAATATACTCTTCTGCTCCAGGTACAAATCTTTTTTGATCCGTATCTTCAATTCGAAGTAAAAATTTACCTCCGTGCTGTTTAGCAAAAAGATAATTGTATAACGCTGTTCTTACTCCACCTATGTGCAATGGCCCGGTAGGACTAGGTGCAAATCTTACTCTAACTGGTCTTTCGCTCACTCTTACTGCTTTTTAAAGGCACAAAAATAGACCCATTTATGGCAAATTAACCTTCTATTTTTATTACTAATTTCTATTAACCATGATGGTCTTAAAAACATTATTGTAACAGAAAGAAGAACGTCCAATTCTACCTAGATATTCCTATTCCTTTCGCTTGCTAAGTAAGCGAATAACCGTCAGATAGAAGTTTTTTCACCTAAGTATAAATAGTACCAGAACCTAGCTAAGATTTTTCAAGCCCAGTTTAGCACGTTGTTCCAGAGAGTCCATGTATTCCTTATTATTCTTAAAATTTAACGCTCTCTCAAAATATTTTTTTGCCATCGGTTTATCCCCTTTATCTGCGTAATATTCACCTAGGTAAATACTTGCATAAGCCCCATAGTACTCGTCACTATGAATGGCATATAAAGAGCTTGCTTCGTAAAATTTCATAGCTAAATCTACATGTCCTAACTTTTCACTAATACGTCCTCTTCTATAGCAATACTCTGCTTTTTGATTGCTGTTGGGCAATTCTTTTAATAAAATCTTAGCAATTACGGAAGCTGCTTCAGTGTAATACCCGCCATCATAGAGCAACCGCGAACGCAATAATTCTTTGTTAGGCCACGGTTTTTTACTGTATTGATGAGCCAGTTTATCATCTTCATTTATTGAGCCCCCCATCTTTGGTATTAATTCTTTATAGAACTCCGCTTGATTCTTATTTCCTGACAAAAAATAATACCAACTCATTTTTTGAAGATTCCTTTTTAGATAATTTTTACCTTTATACTGCTCTTGAAATTTTTTAAATTCTTCAATTGCTGTAGGATCCCCCTTATTCAATTTAGCGGTGCCAAGTAAATAATAAAAAATAATACACGGCTCGTAATTATTATCCGTTGGTCTACCTAATAGCACTTTCAAGGCGGTTTCATTTCGATTTAACTTAAGAGCCATATTGCTCCTAAAAAAAGCACTTACTAAATTAGATTTATAATCCTCTGTGCAGCGTAATGTTTCTATCCATCCCTTATCTGATTGCTTGGCTACATGATGCAAGGCAAACGAATATAAATAAGACGCCTCTTTCGCAATTCCTTGATATTCAAGCGTTTTATGCCTATTGTAAGCTATTGCACGCAATAGACCCAAGCCTTCTTCAAGATTACCATTAATCCCTAAAAAGTTGATTACCCAAGCGTAATTATCTGGCACCGTAGAAAGATAAACCTTAAGAATACCTCTTGTTTTATTGTTAGGTAAAAAATCCGGAAATGTCTTATGATTTGCCTCGATAAGAGAATGTGCTCTGTTTATGTCTCTCGCTGCGCCATAGAGTTCATTAAACTTTCCTTTCAGGGTAGCCGAATAAAAGTAAATGTCCGCTAAAGCAAACTTCTTATACGGCTCGCTGTCATTTAATTTTTGTATATGGGCTATCGCACGTTGCTGAACCGCTATATATGATCTGTAATCAGCTGCTTCTTCACTCACAAAAGCTTTAAGATATGCATTAAAATGAAGGAGGTAGTGAACAGCAAAGTTGTCCGGATTTTCAGCTAATTCACTTTTTAGAGCTATTCTAGCTTTATCTAATTTGAGCTCATAATTATATTTTTGAGCTACTAATAAGTTTGAATTAAGATAAAAATAATTAGGAGCTGCATGAGCGCCAAAATGCAGAACTATAAAAATTAAAGCTAAACCCCGAAGAAAACGTTTATTTCTTACGAACTGCTCTTCTTTTTGGCTTTTCTTCTGCTTCTTCCACATGCTCATTTATACCAGCCATGCGAGCATCTATTTGAATACGACCACACGCTTCGCATATTACGATTTTTTTAGCTTGTCTTATATCTGATTGTAACTGTGGTGGAACCTTAGCAAAGCAACCTCCACAAGCTGCTCTTAGAATAGGAGCAACAGCAATACCATTTCTGAAATTTAAGCGAATACGATCGTATGCTTTAATGATTTTTTCGTCAATAGTTTCTTTTGCTTTTTCTCTTTCTTCTGTTATTTGAGCTTCTTCTTTCTCAGTTTCAGCAGTAATTTCTCCTAGCTCACTTTTTTTATTTTCGAGATCTTTTTCACGCTCATCCAAACGAGCTTGTACTTCACTGATCAAATCTCGCTTTAAAACAAGCGTACGCTCTACATCCCCTATTTTCTTTTCCGCTGCTAGAATTGTAAGATCTTGTATTTCAATTTCCTTGTTTAAGGCATCAAACTCACGATTATTTTTCACATCATTAAGCTGTACTTTATACTTTCTAATTGCTTCTGTAGATGTTTTTATTTGCTCTCTATTTGCAAAAATTTGAGCATTAAAATTTTCTAATTCAGAGCTGAAATTTTCTAATCTTGTTCTCAAACCTATAAGCTCATCTTCCAAGTCTGAAACTTCCATAGGCAACTCACCTCTCACGGCTCTGAGTTGATCTAAACGAGAATCAATAGTTTGAAGTTTATAAAGCTGCTCAAGTTTTTGTGCGATTGTTTTTACTGCCATTTATATAAAATACTTTACTGGATTAGTGTTAACTGCCGTTTTAAGGACCGCAAAGGTAGTAAATTTTTCCCTTAATATATCATATAAAAGGTCAATTGTAAACTTTTCACTTTCATAATGGCCAATGTCACATATCATCAGACTATTCTCGGCATCAAAAAACTCATGATACTTAAAATCAGAGGTGACATAAACATCAGCACCTGCGGTCTTTGCATTAGACAATAAAAATTGACCTGCACCCCCGCAAACAGCTACTTTTTTTATTGATTTACTTAGGTTAGTATACTTAATTACTTCCAAATTCATAGACGATTTAAGGTGCGCTAAGAAATCGTTTTTGGACAATTCCTGCCGTAATTCACCTATCATTCCACTTCCGGTATTTTGATCGTCATTTAGCAAAGTATACGTCTCATAAGCTACCTCTTCATAAGGATGCGCTACTTGCAATGCATCAAGCACCTTATTTAATTGGCTCTTATAAAGCATCACTTCAATCTTTTCTTCATTCTCTGTATGCCTTATCCCTATTTCGCCTTTAAACGGATTAGCTCCTAGGCCCGCTTTAAAAGTGCCGTTTCCTAAGTTAGAAAACGAACATTCACTATACCTACCTATATTTCCAGCTCCATTTTTAAAAAGAGCAGTTTTTATTGCTTCGGCATCATCTACAGGGCAATACGTTACTAACTTTACCAATTCTCCTGTACGCGGAACTAAAATTCGTGTATTAATAAGACCTAGCCGTTCAGCAATTTTGCTATTTACTCCGTGGTTATAAATATTATCTAAATTAGTGTGAATGGCGTAAATAGCTACATCATTTTTAATGGCTAACTGAACAGTGCGTTGTACATAATTTGCATTATTAAAACGCTTTATTCCACTAAAGATAATAGGATGATGAGCGACAATAAGATTACAATTTTGAGCTATTGCCTCATGTACAGTTGCTTCAATGCAATCTAGGCTAACCAACACCCCAGTCAATTCTATCCCTATTTCTCCAACTAAAAGGCCACTATTGTCATAATTCTCCTGCAAATTTGATGGTGCAATTTCTTCTAGGTGGCTAATAACGTCGGAAATGAACATATGGCAAATGTAATCTTTACGCTCACTATTTACTCCAAGAAAAAATTACTAATTACCCAAAATTGAGGTTTTATTGCACAGACAAAAGATAGGTCTTACCCTGAGCATAAAATTAAATTATTGCAGAATAATAGCGAAGAAATCACTAAACACACTTTCAAACACCCAAGTATTCGGTTTTAACTTTCTTTGCACTTATTAAAAAGCTGCAAACCATATTATTATTACCATTTGCCTTGCTGTATTGGGTTGCAACTACCTTGCGAAATCTATTTTATGACATCGGTGTCTTCCAATCCACTTCATTTGAGATCCCCATTTTATCTGTAGGCAATTTAGCCGTTGGGGGAAGCGGTAAAACTCCTTTGGTAGAATTTTTAATTCGCGAACTTAAAAATGAATATCATATTGCGATACTAAGCCGTGGTTACGGCCGTAAAACCAGTGGTTTTGTGTGGGTAGAAGCTAATCTGTCTCCTGAAAAAACGGGTGACGAGCCTCTCCAAATTAAAATAAAATACAACGATGTAGCCGTTGCCGTTTGTGAAGATAGAGTGGTGGGAGTTCAGCGTATTTTAGCAGAAAATCCAAAAATTAATCTCATCATCCTCGATGATGCTTTTCAACATAGAGCGATTAAACCTTCCTTACAATTGCTACTTTCTACCTATTCAAACCCTTTTTACCTTGACCTGTTGCTTCCCGCCGGCCGACTTCGTGAGCGAATAAGCGGAGCCAAACGAGCTGATGCTATTATTTTTACCAAGTGCTCTGATCACTACATGCCCTTAACCTGGGAAAGCAAGACCATTTTTTACTCAAAAATAGTTTATCAAAATCCTATAATTGATGGGCACATCTATGGTTTTAGTGGGCTTGCAGATAATTCTACTTTTAAAAACCATCTAGCTAAAACCTATAATCTAGCTGGATTTAAAGCCTACTCGGACCACTTCTCTTTCAAGCAACAAGATTTAGATGATTTAATCTCGCTAGCAGGAAGTGCCACTCTGGTTTGTACCGAAAAAGATTGGATTAAAATCAATCATTTAAACGGCAAAGGAAAGGTTAAACACATCGCTATTTTTCATACCGTTGAAGGAGATTCAGACTTCATTCCTTGGCTAAACAAACACCTACATTGAAAGCAAAAAAACACTTCGGACAGCATTTTCTAAGAAGCGATGAAACCGCACAAACTATTGTAAACGGTTTGGGTGATATTAGCTCACAAGATGTGCTCGAAATAGGTCCAGGCATGGGAATCATTACCCAGTTTATGGTAACCGCAGCTAAACGATTTCAAGCGGTAGAAATAGATCCAGAAGCCGCTACTTATTTAGAAGAACATTTCGAAAAAATCGAACTCATAAAAGCAGATTTTTTAAAAATTAATATCCGAGATTATTACCAAGATCAGTTCAGCTTAATTGGAAATTTTCCTTATAATATTTCTTCTCAAATCGTGTTCAAGATAATCGAAAATACATCCCTGATAGAACGTTGGGTAGGGATGTTTCAATTGGAGATGGGTATCCGACTAGTTTCACTTCCTAAAGACAAGAAAGACTATGGGATATTGAGTGTTTTAGTCCCTTTTTATTATACGGTGGAAACCATTATGACTTTGCCTCCTAGCGCTTTTAATCCGCCACCAAAAGTCAATAGTATTGTGGTGAAAGCTACCCGAAAAAACCATGAATTTAAAGCGGATCCTGTACTTATCAAACTCGTTGTAAAAACCGCCTTCGGACAACGAAGAAAAACCCTGAGCAATAGTCTTTCCCAAATTATACCAAAAGAAGTGTTTAAAACACATCCTTTTAGTACCTTGCGACCCGAAAACCTTACTCATCTTGAATTTGAAGAGTTATGCGTTTTTATTGCAGCAAATGTCGTTAATTGAGATTACAAAGCAGTCTGTAGCTGAACTCATTGAGTTAATAAATGCTAAAAATCAGGAAGATCTTCTACCTGTATTGGAGAAGCTATATCCACCCGATATTGCAGAGTTATTTGATGAACTAAGTTTAGAACAAGCCGTGTACGTTGCGTCCTTACTGGAGCCACAAAAAAAAGTGGACGTTTTCACCGAGCTAGATGACGAAAACAAGTTAACGTTTCTGAAAGGATTCGAAACAGAAGATATAGCCAACACCTTCTTTGCATACATGGATTCTGATGACGCAGCAGATATTCTAAATGCCATGGATACCCAAAAAGGCAAGGAAATCTTACGAAAAATAGCCGATAAAGAACACAGCAAAAATATTGCGTCATTACTTAAATTTCCTGAAAATACAGCTGGATCTCTTATGGCCAAAGAGCTCATAAAAGTACGTGAAAATTGGACGGTTAAGCAATGTACAGAGGAGATTAGAAAGCAAGCGGAAGAAGTTGATAACGTATACAGCGCCTATGTAGTAGATGAATTTGATGAACTCATAGGGTGGATATCCTTGAAACGGATACTGCTATCTAAGGAAAGCCAAAAAATTACGGAGATTTTTAACGACAATGTGATTAGCGAAACCACTTACACCTCTGGTGAAGAAGTTGCTGCTACCATGCAAAAATATGATCTAGTAGCATTGCCGATTGTGGATGCCTTTAATAGACTTGTGGGTCGTGTAACCTTTGACGATGTACTGGATTATGTAAAAGACGAAGCAGAAAAGGATTACCAGATGCTTTCCGGTATCTCCGAAAGTGTAGAAAGTACAGACTCTGTAATGCTGAATACACGAGCCAGATTACCATGGCTTATTGTGGGATTAGCTGGAGGTATTGCCAGCTCTTTAGTAATAGGAAACTTTGAAGCCGAGTTAGCAAAAAATGTTCAGTTAGCCCTTTTTATGCCACTTATAATGGCAATGGCCGGCAACGTGGGCGTTCAATCTAGTTCTATCATGGTACAGGGACTTGCCAATAACTCTATTACCAATAGTGGACTTTGGTCTAAGCTTGCCAAAGAATTAGCAGTGGCATTGATTAATGGGTTAGTTTGTTCTGCCTTACTTATGGGTTATGGATTTATTTCTGGGAATAATCATGAAATAATGATGACTGTAAGTTTAGCATTGATAGCCGTAATCTTACTTGCTGCCATTGTTGGCACTAGCGTTCCTTTAGCCTTAGATCGACTAAAAATAGATCCTGCACTGGCAACTGGACCCTTTATTACCACGAGTAATGACCTTTTGGGCTTACTTATGTATTTCCTTATTGGCTATGCCATTCTAGGATAACCATTTTTTTGTTATGAAAACACTTTCCTTTCTTTTTCTAGTTCTAACATCCAGCATGGTAAAAGGCCAATATACTAATTTGGTACTCGAAGGCGGAGGAATGAAAGGATTAGCTTATGCAGGTGCTTTTGAAGTACTAGACAGTCTTGGCATTTCGAATACTATAGAGCAGATAGCAGGCACCAGTTCTGGAGCTATGAATGGATTAATGTTTGCCTTAGGATACACCGGGAAAGAGATAACCCACATCAATTTAAACACTAATTTTGGTAGATACAATCAAGTTGGGATTCCTCTTATTGGAGGCCTTATTCGACTAAAAAAGAACTTTGGCTTCTATAAACCAGACCGTTTTATAGAAGATTTAGGAAAACTCATGCAAGCCAAGGGTTATTCTCCCGACCTTACTTTTGAGCAACTATATCAAGCAAAAAAAGAAGGAAAACCCGTAAAACTACTTTATATCATGGGATCAAACCTTACTGACCAAAAGGCGGAAATCTTTTGCCATGAAAATTATCCTAAAATGCGCTTATTGGATGCGGTGCGCATAACGATTAGCATTCCCGTTTATTTTGAAGCGTCATTTATGCAACCGGATGGTCATCTCATTGAAAAGAAAGATGCAGATAGCACCACCAAGGTAATGGTAGACGGAGGTATCCTAGACAACTATCCTTTTTTTGTATTTGACACGCTTGTAACGGTAAATAATGGCAACCACAGCTACTATAAATGCAATAGGTATACCCTAGGGATAAAACTAGAAACAGACGACTCTGAGGAAGAAATAGCCCCACATAGCATTGCCACAACTAAAGATTTCATGTTAGCATCAGGACAACTTGGTAGTGAGTATCTAAATCGCAGACACCTTGGTGATCAGCAAAAAGCACAAACTATTTTTATTAATACCCGCAACCTAAATCCAAAGGTTAGAAGAATTAAAAAATCGGTTATTCAAGACGTAATGGATTATGGAAAAGATGCTACCATAGATTTTTTTAAATCTAAAGCGCGTTATTAAATACGTGACGTTATAATCTTTACTTCATAGAAATAATCATCCCAAGAAAGCAACTTGATAAACTCAAGAAAGATAGGTTGAAACTATTTTTTAACGGTAAGCTTTTTAGTCACTTTCTGACCATCAGCTGCTAAGGTGTAGAAATAAACACCTTCTGGTATTTCAGTTACATTAATTGTATATGTACCTGAACGAGGAACTTTTTGTACGTAAATTATCTCGCCAAGAATATTAGACAGCGTAATGGTAGCTTCAGAAGAATTAAACTCCACATCTACAAAGGTCTTTTCCTTAGCAGGATTAGGGTAATTCTGCCCTATCTTAGGTCGATCATCTGCAAAGGCTAAAACCCCTGCAAGAAGTACTGTCACCGCTATAGAAAATAATCTCTTCACTTTTAAGATGGCACAAAAATACTTAAAATCCCATCCAATTTTGACTTTAATGAATAAAAATGTGGATAAGCGCACATAACTGCACGATAATTGAGACAAAACACCTTTTACACTTTGGCTTTATAGCTCATTTCACCACGGTGTATTTCTAAGTTGGATGCGAAATTATTGCTAAACAGCGATCCTGTACCTAATCCTTGATGCAAGGTTATGGGATACGTGCTCACCCATTGCGCTATAGCATTAAGTCCTACATTCCCTTCTAATGCTGAAGTCGCCCACCACTTTACACTTGCTTTTTGAGCTATCTTTATCCAGTCATCTGCCACGGACACCCCTCCTATTAAGTTTGGTTTCAGTATCAGGTACTGAGGCTGGATTGTTCGAAGCACTTTATTACCGGCCTGCTGTACATTTAAACCAATAAGTTCCTCATCCAAAGCAATATCTACCGCAGACTCGCGGCACAATTTTCCCATATCATCC
>DGBH01000113.1 GCA_002384205.1 Bacteroidetes bacterium UBA4009 | reverse complement strand
TAACCTATCATTTCTTTGTACCTGAAACCAGTTATGGTGGCGAAGGAGCAATGAAATACGTGTACTACATCATCCTAATTTCGCATATCTTTTTGGCTGCCATTGTTTTGCCAATGATCTTGTTGGCATTTTGGTATGCACTCAATAACAACATAGCTAAGCACCGAAAAATAGTGCGATTCACCTACCCTATTTGGCTCTATGTAGCTGTAACAGGAGTTTTGGTTTACCTACTTATTTCTCCTTACTATTCGTTCTAAACAGTTGAAAGCTACCCTACAACGGCTACTGCAACAAATACTGGGTTACGATACCTACTTATGGTATTTTACCCTGTACAAGTTACGCACGCTCAAGTACGACAAGCATGAAAACGATTTCTTTCATTTTCTTACTCTGATTCAAAAAGACCAAATCGCATTAGATATAGGAGCAAATCTAGGTTTAATGTCGTATCATCTTTCCAAAAACACCAAAGAAACTTTTGCGTTTGAGCCGATGCCTAACAACTATAAGGTTATAGAAAAAGTAAAAGCCAAGTACGGATTAAGCAATTTACAGCTATTAACCAACGCCCTAGGCAATGAGAATAAGCAAATACAACTGGTTTTGCCCGAAGTAGATGGGGTAAAAAAGCAAGGCCTTAGTCACGTGGTGGATGCAAAAATGACGGAGTTTAATGACGGGAGTATTTTTGAGACTAAATGCTTAAAATTGGATGATCAACCCGAACTAAAAGGAAAGAGAATTGATGCTATCAAGATTGACGTCGAAAACTTTGAATATGAAGTATTCTTGGGTGCAGAAAATATTTTAAAAACCGACAAGCCCGTTATTTACTGTGAGCTTTGGGATAATAAAAACCGGTTAGATTGTTTTGACTATCTGCAGGGTTTAGGCTATGAAACAATGGTCTTGCGACAGGGTAAGTTAGAAGCGATACAAAGTAACCCAAGTAATATACAGAACTTCTTCTTTATCCATAAACACCCTTAACTTTGCGGTCATGAAAAAGATATTATTTATTCTATTTCTCATCTCGGCTGCAGCCTTAACAGCCGATGCACAATGTCCTATGTGCAAAGCTTCCGTAGAGAGCGGAATGAAAGATCCGAATTCTAAAGGAAGAGGCCTCAATGATGGCATCCTATACTTATTAGCCACTCCGTATATCGCCATCGCCATTATTGGAGGTGTTTGGTATAACAAGAGAAGGAAGTAAGTCATGAGTTCTATACACTCTTTCTTAGGCGGTAAATGTCCGCAATGTCATGAGGGTAATGTATTTACGCACAAAGCATCAAATCTTAAACATTTTAGAGAAATGCATGACCACTGTCCTAGTTGTAACGTAAAGTTCGAATCAGAACCTGGTTTCTTTTGGGGTGCGATGTATTTTAGCTACGCGTATAGTGTTGCTTCATTTATCATAATCGGTTTTTTCTTTTTCACTTATAGTGATGATGTAAATTTAGGATATTACATAGGTACCGTAATCGTATTTACCATACTCACCTCTTCTATTTCTTATCGTATGTCACGCCTGATGATGATGTACATCGCAGCGCCATACCGCAGGTTTAGAGGTAAATAAAAAAACCTCCCATCAAAGACAGAAGGTTTTCCAATTTACGTTATTTAAAAAATCTATTTTCCAGCTGCTAATGCTACTGGTTCTACGCCGTTTATTATATCCGTAATCTTTTGCTCTATCTCTTCCATCATTTCTGGATTGTCTATAAGCAATTGTTTTACTGAATCTCTACCTTGTCCTAACTTCGTTTCGCCGTAGCTAAACCAAGAACCGCTTTTTTGTATTACGTTGTTTTCAACTCCAAGATCTACTACTTCTCCCGCTTTTGAAATTCCTTGGCCATACATGATATCAAACTCTACGACCCTAAACGGTGGAGCTACCTTATTCTTGGCTACTTTCACTTTTACACGATTTCCGACAATGTCTACCCCATCTTTTATACTACCCGTACGACGAATATCAAGCCTTACCGATGCATAAAATTTAAGTGCATTACCTCCAGTGGTTGTTTCTGGGTTACCAAACATAACGCCTATTTTTTCTCGTAACTGGTTGATAAATATGCAAATACAGCCTGTTTTACTAATTGTACCTGTAAGTTTACGTAGTGCTTGAGACATTAAACGAGCGTGTAAACCCATTTTAGAATCACCCATATCTCCTTCTAATTCTGCACGAGGTACAAGAGCCGCTACCGAGTCAATTACAATGACGTCAATAGCACCTGAGCGTATTAAGTTATCGGCAATTTCCAAAGCTTGCTCACCATCATCTGGCTGAGAGATTAGTAATTCATTGGTATCGATACCTACTTTTTCTGCATAAAATTTATCGAACGCGTGTTCTGCATCCACAAATGCACAAATACCTCCTAGTTTTTGCGCTTCGGCGATGCAATGCATAGCCAAGGTTGTTTTACCTGAAGACTCCGGGCCATATATTTCAATTACTCTTCCTTTAGGAAAACCGCCTACACCTAAGGCTATATCCAATCCTAGAGAACCTGTAGAAATCGTATCTACTTTTACAATATTCTCATCATCCATTCGCATAACCACTCCCTTACCATAAGACTTTTCAAGTTTGTCTATGGTGAGTTTAAGTGATTTCAGTTTTTCTTCGTTTTCGCTTTTTGACATTATTATTATCTAAACTATTATTCCCAAATATATACTAATGCAACTCAAAAAACAACAATTGGAAAATGTGTTGATATAAATCGTTAATCTCCCCAAAACATATACTACACTACACGTAACTTCGTTGGATATTTATAACGTAGATCATCCATTATTTTGAAAAAAATCATTCTTTTCATTGCTTGTTTTACTGGGTTAGCCACAGCCAAAGCACAGATTACTTCTGGAGACACTAGCGTAATCATTGTTACTGCTTATTTGCCTGACGTACAAGAAACCAAAAAAATAGATATACTTCCCATTATGGAAGACCCTAAAGTAAAACCACCTGTATACCAATACGTTTTCCCTAATGTGGCCTATAAGCCAAAGGCTGTTTATTCACCCATTGATCCTATATTCATTAAACCTGAAGAGAAAGAAGAACTTAGTGATAACTACCTAGAAGTAGGCGGTGGCAATTACTTAACCTCGTACCTGAACGCAAGTATCCACAATACTCAGGATAAATACTATATGTATGGGTTGAATGTAAAACACCATGCAGCCAATGCCTCTAAGGATCCAAACCAAGCTCTTTTTAGCCAAAATCAAATCACCGCGTTTGGCAGCAGAGAAAAAGGGAATGACTTGTTTGGAGAAATGGACTACCAACGTAATGTGGTGCACTACTACGGTTATTTGGCCGATACTTCCGAAAGAAGTTTGGATGATATTCATCAGATTTACAATGACGTGAATGCCAAGGCACAATGGTCAAGACAGCAATCTAAAGTAAACAATAGATTGAATTTAAAAAGTGACGTAAACTTAGGCTTCAATCTATTTGATAAATTGAGTGAAAGCGAGAACACATTTAGGGTAATCAATAAAAATGACTTTAGTGCTGGAAAAGGTAGACTTCACCTAGATCTAGGAGCAACCTACACGCAACTTACCGAAACAGCCAAGTATAACCGTCTTTTTATCGACTTTAAACCTCACTACGAATTGACCTATAAAAAATGGAATTTAGATATAGGTGCCAACTTGAATTACTTGTCAGATACCAATGGAGGTGTTATTAAACCTGCACCTTATCTCAAGGCAGAGACGTACTTGGTTCCCAAAATTCTGAGAGGCTATTTTGGAATAACAGGAGACTTTCAAAAAAATACCTTAAAATCCTTGAGTTATGAGAATCTATTCCTTGGCAATACTATTCAATATGCCAATACTTATGTCTTGAAATTTCAAGGCGGAATGAATGGCAGCTTCAAAAGATTTGTAGCGTTTGGGATCAATATTTCTCAAGAGTTCATTAAGGATCAATACTTCTTCGTTTCAGACACTAACGCACTACGTAATTTCACCACCGTTAAAGACGATATGAGCCGCCTTACTTTCTCAGGCGAATTAAAATTTAACGTGAACCAACACATTGAAATTGGATTTAGAGGAAATGTGTATTCCTACAGTCTAACGGCTGAAAAAGAAGCTTGGCACCTTCCCTCCTATGACGCGGCACTGTTTTCTACAGTGCGCTTAGCCGATCGGATTTATATACGTGGTGGATATTTTGCAACCAGCGCTAGAAATGCGCGCGATTTAAATAGCAAAGAATTTGTTCTTGCGGCTATCAATGATGTAAATTTAGGTTTTGAATACCGATACAAGAAAAATATTTCCGGTTTTATACGGGTAAACAACATACTAAACCAACGATACGAACTATGGAATAACTACCGAGCTCAAGGCTTAAATGCCCTTGCTGGTATTACATTTTCACTTTAATAATTTTTAGCACATTTAGCTCAAAAAAAAGCTATATAATTAGTAATATTGCATCAGATGAATTTGGCAAAAGAAATATCATTTTTACTGTATAAACACAACTGTGTTATACTGCCAGGATTCGGTGCGTTCTTGATTAATGAAAAACGGGCAGAAAAAAATGTAGTTGCACAGTATGCAATGCCTAAGCAGGAAGTAATTAACTTCAACAAGCAAATAATCAATAATGATGGCTTAGTTGCCAACCACTTAAGTCAGCATTTACAATGCTCCTACGAAGAAGGACTGAAAGCAGTCGAAAATTATATTTCTGAACTATGGGTTGAGCTCGAATCAAAACGCAATGTAGAAATAGCTGAAGTAGGTACTTTCTATTATACCCAAGAGTCTAAACTCGTATTTGTTCCGCATTATCTAGTTAATTTTAGTCGTGAATCCTTCGGATTACCTAAATTACGTTTAAAACAATTAGTTGCAGAGCCTAAACCCGCTACCACCGTAATCGCGCAAAAACCTTTAATCGCGGAACAGGCGCAAAAGACTTTATTGCCAACGGTAGAAGTCATCACGGAATCCAAAGCAAGTGAGCCTGTTGCCTCAGCAACTAGAAGACTAGCCAGACAACAAGCTGCCGAGGTAAAAAAACGAGCTAAACAAATCAAAGCAACAAGGCAGGGTACTAAAAAATTATCCAGCCTAACCATTATCAATAGTATTGGATCTTTATTCTTAATCGGTATTATAGCTGCTTTATTGAATTTTGAAATGAATCTAGCTTCTAGTGCCGAACTAGACAGTCAGATTGCATCCTTATTGGAAACTCCTTATTTATCTTTTGATTCATTTGAACCAAATCTCGTAAATGTAACCGAAGAAGAGGATCCTACCGCAATCCTACCCATAGAAACCCATGACGTATATGGCATCTATGCACAGGTAGAATCTGCTCAAATCGCTGAACAACTAAAAAGCGAATTAGGTGAAATGTATAGCGATGTGACATCGGTAAATAATGACGATGGCACTTCGAATGTATTTGTGATTTCTTTTGACAGTGAAGAACTGGCTAAAGAATACCAAGCACTCTTACAAAATAAAATGAACCATAAACTAGTTATAGAACAAAAATAAAATGAGCATACTATTACAAATAGTGCAAGGTGGAGCCGCAGTTGCAGAAACCGTAGCTGAGACTACTAATGAAGGTGGAGGAATGGACATATTTAGTTTAATATGGAAAGGTGGAATCGTGATGATACCTATCGGTATTTTAGGTGTAATTGCCGTTTACCTTAGCATTGAACGCTACCTTACCATCAAAAAAGCAAGTGTGCTTGACTCTCAATTTATGGGAAATATTAAATCTATGGTAACCGAAGGTGACGTAAAAGGCGCTCAAAGACTATGCGTAGCCAATGGAACTCCTATTGGGCTCATGATCGATAAAGGTCTTTCCCGAATAGGTAAGCCTCTAAAAGATATTAGTGTAGCCGTAGAAAATATAGGTAAACTAGAAGTGTATAAATTGGAAAAAGGAATGGCGCTTTTGGCAACTATCTCGGGAGCTGCTCCTATGCTAGGTTTCTTGGGTACGGTAACGGGTATGATTCGTACGTTTAACCAAATGCAAGAGGCCGGACAACAAATTACCGCTGATTTATTAAGTGGAGGTATTGGAGAAGCCATGATGACTACTGTTGCAGGACTCGTAGTAGGTATTTTTGCCTATATCGGTTATAACCTTCTAAGCAGTTTTATCAATAAAGTAGTGTATATCATGGAAGCTACCACCGTAGAATTTCTAGATATTATGCACGAACCTGGAAAATAACGATGGATTTAAGAAGAAATAGTAAAATCAATACCGATTTCAATGCCTCAAGTATGACGGACATTGTTTTCTTGTTATTGATTTTTTTCATCATCATAAGTTCAATTGTTAAAGAACCTGCGCTTAAATTAGTGTTGCCTAAAGGCGTAAATAAAGTCAATCCCATCAATAAGGTAATTGTGGTTTCTATCGATGAAAACTTAACTTATGCTATTGATGACAAACAAATAACCATTGACCAGCTACCCACTGAACTAGCTTCTGTGTTGAGTAGTAATGCGAATGCAACCGTAAGTATACGCGGAGATAAGAATATACGTTACGATGACGTTATGAATGTGGTGATGATTGCAGACCAGGCAGGTGCCAAGGTCGTGCTTGCACTGGATAAAGTAGATTAACTCAACGAATTCAAGTATGATCGATTTTAATAGAACAGAAGATAAACAAGCGATGGCAGGCACTACGGTGTTTTACATTCTGCTTATTTTATTGCTTTTTATTTTGAGTAAGTCATGCACCACTGCTGAAGCAAAAGACGAAGAAGCAGGTGGAGTTGCCATCAGTCTGGGTCAACCTGATCAAGGTGGGCCTGACAATAGTTCTGCGCAAGAAGAAAGCACGCCTCCGCCAAGTGTTCCAGAATACACTCCACAAAGTCAACTCACCAGTGACGATGCCGAAGCCCCTGTGGTTCAAAAAACAAAACCTGCTCGTAAAGTAAAGCCTAAAACAACTCCCACTGAGCAAACTCCTAAAACAGAACCTACCAAACCCGCAGAACCAGCACCTACCAAAAGTGCTCCTAAGATTAACATTGGAAAAGATAAGACGGGCAAGGGCTCAGGAGACGATACCCGAAGCGGAGGATACAAAGGCAGCCCAGACGGAACACCAGATGGCGACCCAAATGGGAATGGTGGTAAAGGTAAACTAGGAACAGGAACAGGTAGCGGACCAACAAGCGGTCCCGTTGTGGGATTAATTGGTGGTTTTGATGCCAAAATAAATCCTCCTTCAGGCGGTATTCAAGATAATGGAGTCGTACGATTATACGTATGTGTAAATGAAAACGGCACTGTTACTACCGTAAAACATGATCCTTTACGTGGAGCCCCTGGCACTACGACCAATTCTAGATTAATCGAAAAAGCTATAAGTTCCATCAAGCAATCTTCTTTTAAGAATGTAAGTGGTTCTGACGGAGGTTGTGGTCACTTTACGTACACCTTCCAAGTAAACTAATCAGCAGCTTGACCTACGAGCAAACCTTAGCCTATCTCTTTGCCAAATTACCTATGTACCAACGCATAGGAGCCGTTGCCTACAAAAAAGACCTTACCAATACCCTGGCACTTTGCGCTGCCTTGGGCAATCCTCAACATGCTTTTAAATCTGTACACGTGGCCGGCACCAATGGCAAAGGGTCGACATCTCATATCCTATCTTCCCTGTATCAAAACAATGGCTATAAAGTAGGATTGTACACTTCGCCCCATTTGGTAGATTTTAGAGAACGCATCAAAATTAACGGAGAATTGTGCTCTCCAGAATTTGTAATCCAATTTACCGCCGTTATTGCTCCGCTCATTGAGCAACTAAAACCTTCCTTTTTTGAAATAACAGTTGCCATGGCCTTCAGCTATTTTGCTGAACAAAAGGTGGATATCGCCATCATTGAAACGGGTTTGGGAGGTCGATTAGATAGTACCAATATCATTCAACCGCTTGCATGTGTCATTACCTCTATAGGCTATGATCACAAGGATATGTTGGGCGATACCCTCGAACTTATTGCCGGCGAAAAAGCAGGTATCATAAAACCAAACGTTCCGGTAGTTACGGGAAATATTTCAGAAAGTCCGTTACAGGTAATTTTAGCGAAAGCGAAAGAACAGGAGGCAAAACACTTTAGCTACGCAACACATTCGTTTGCTTCTGATTTAAAAGGAAAACATCAATCGTGGAATATCGGATGTGCTTTGCAAGTAGAAGCTATTTTACAAGATCAATTCCCTACCCAACCCGCAAAAACAGCGTATGCGCTTGCTCATGTTTGTAGCAGTACACACTTTGAAGGAAGATGGCAAAAGTTGCATGATTCACCCTTGGTCATTTGCGATGTGGCGCACAACGAAGAAGGAATTGGGTTAATAGCCGATGAAATTCGAAATTTAGGTCTACGTGTTTATTTTATATTGGGCTTTGTCTCTGATAAAGAGTTGAATAAAATCGTACCTCTACTCCCACCCGCGCAGTCTATTCACTTGGTAAAACCACAAGTTATACGAGGTATGGAAACGGATATCGCTGCCGAGGCTTTTACTTCTTTTGGTATTCCGACTACGCAGCAAGCCACTCTTTTAGAAGCTGTAAACGAGAGTTTAATCCAAATCTCTGCTTCAGGTCATGCTGAATCTTCCTTACTTTTCATTGGAGGGAGTAATTTTGTAGTGGCCGATTTATTACAACTTAAAGCTGAACATAAACTCCCTTGGAAATAATTGAAATATATACAGACGGTAGCTCACTCGGAAACCCTGGTCCCGGTGGTTACGGTATCGTGCTCAAGTATAAAGGGCAGCGTAAAACAGCCAGCGAGGGTTTTGCCAAAACTACCAATAACCGCATGGAACTTATGGCGGTTATACAAGCACTGCATTTATTGAATGAGGCCGCCAACAACAAAGAAGTACATATATACTCCGACTCTAAATATGTAATAGATGCCGTGCAGAAAAAATGGGTTTTCGGATGGGAGAAAAAAGGATTTAAAGACAAAGCCAACCCTGATCTTTGGCGCCAATTCTTAGCGATATATCCCAACTATACCATTCATTTTCATTGGGTGAAAGGCCATAGTGGGGTTCCCGAAAATGAAATCTGTGACCAATTGGCAAAAGCTGCCGCCGAAGGCAAAAACTTAAAAGCCGATGTGGGTTATGGGGTGAGTGCTGATGATGCTCGTTTATTCTAAACAAACTACGGCGAAGCATAGAAAACCGTAAAACTAAACTTAGGCTAGTTTTCTGCGTTTCATTTCTGTAATAATCAGCGAGAGTTCTCTCCCTGCTTGACCTTTTACACTGCTGTTTTCTTGTGCACGCCGACTTAAGTAAGGTAATACTTCTTTTACCGGGCCATACGGCAAATACTTGGCTACATTATAGCCCGCATGCGCCAGGTTAAAACTAATATGATCACTCATGCCATAAAGCTGCGCAAACCAAAATCGATCATCCTTTTTATCCAACTTAGCCTCTGCTATGAGTTGGGCGAGTAAATACGAACTTCCTTCGTTATGGGTACCTGCCATCACACTCACTACATCTCTGTTTTCAAAACACAGCGTAAGTGCCTCGTTGTAATCACGATCCGTATTTTCTTTAGACACTTGTATGGGACTCACATAGCCTTTTTCAATAGCTCTCAAACGTTCTTTTTCCATATAGGCGCCACGTACCAGCTTAAACCCTAGTTTATACTCACCTGCGCGTGCAGCTGCTATTTGATGCTGTATTTCGGCTATTCTTCCCGTGCGATACAGCTGAATGGTGTTGTATACAATCGCCTGCTCTTGATTGAATTCTTGCATGTTGGCAACCGCTAATTCATCAATGGCTTTCTGTATCCAAGTCTCTTCCGCATCTATCAAAATTTTGACGTTATGTTGGGCAGCGAGTGCACATAGTTGATGTACTCTACTGGACACATCGGATAGTTCGTTATTTTGCTTGGTGCTTAAGCTAACGCCTTCAGATGCGGCTACTAACGCGCTAAAAGAACCAATACCTGTACATTTAAACACGGCAAAAGGATACGCAGGTTGATTTGCTGCTTCCAAAATCACTTTTTTGAGCTCTTCAAATGCGGCGGCATAGGCTTGATTATCTGCCCCGCCCTCTACGCTGTAATCTAAGATGGCCCCTATCCCATTGGCGTGCAATTCAATCGCAGATTTTGCACTTTCGGTTATCGTTTCCCCTCCACAAAACTGATGAAAAATAGTCTTTTTGATTAATCCTTTGATGGGTAGACCTATGGATAATGCGAAATTGGCCAATTTAGGTCCATTGCTAACTAACCATGGATAGGAAAAGGTTTGAAACAAGCGATATGCTTTTTGCAAGTCGAAGTTTGACTTATGCGCGAAGGCATGTTGGGTATCGTCAAAAGATAGCTTCATTTATAGCTAGCAAATTTATACGGATTTATGAAGTAAATGGTTAGAAGTTTAGAAGGTTAAAAGTTTAGTGGGATACTAGAATCCATTATACAGCGAAGCACTGGAGAAGTTTAAAAGTTTAAGAGTTTA
>DGBH01000092.1 GCA_002384205.1 Bacteroidetes bacterium UBA4009 | reverse complement strand
AGTGCATGACATCACCTGCTCCACAGGCTTGGATTCGTCTGTCGGTGATTACTGCTAAGACGTTCCCTAAGTGGTTGCTTAGCTCGTATCGTTTTTGCCCTCTGTAAAAGGATTTTAGGCTGTTTTGGGTGTAGGTGTAGTCTATCACGCTGTCTGTTTCTGATACCTTTACTAGCAAAGATAAGTTTCTTTCTACTAATCCTAAGCGGCTTTCGTTTCTTTACGCGTTTACAAAAGCCCCTTATATACCTTCTCGATTTCAAATCGGGGGTAGTGGGGTCGGACAGGGTGCTTTTCCGCTTTTTCCGCTCCCCTCTAAAACCGCCCTAAATACAGAGGTGGTGGGTGGCGGTGTGGAAAGGGGTGAAAGTGGCGTAGAGTGATTGAGGACAGGGCTTTGCGGTGTATCGATAGTTATCGGGTGCAAGTGTGTAAAAGTTCTTAAATTAGGTTGTCAAATCTTAGGTTTAAAAATAAACCTAAGATTTGCTTCCTTATTATATTTCCTTATCTCTTTTAAATTTTCAATACAAATATTATCAATTTTCATTTTTTTAAGTTCTTCTTGAAAACTTGATATATGAAGTGCATTAAAACTAGCTTTTGTATGTATTTCTACTTTGTCAATGTTGAAATTATCATCAAAACAGAAAATGAGGGTTATTCTGTTGTTCTCATCCGATATGTAAGAACATAAACTGTCAAGTGGTAATACATTTTTAATGACTAATTCAATTTGAATTTGAATTTGAGTATTACAGGAATCTATTACTTGTGCTTTGATTTGAGAAAAAGCAGAAAGCAATACAAAGGTGTAAAATAATTTACGAACCATAGTAATCTACATTTTCTAATTTTGGACCTTCTAATTTTTGCTCATTTGCTTCTTTCTCTTTCGTCGCTTTAATTAAAGTACTTGATGCATCCCCTGAGGGTTCTTTCTTATACGAAGAGGGTGCTTTAGGGTCATCTTTATATTTTTCATATCTTTTTTGAACCAATTGCCCATACAAACTTTGATAGTCTTCTGTACTCATATCTTCACTTGTGGTAGTCCCGTCATTCACTCCTAAATCTGCTACTAAATCATTATCTAAATGTCCAAAATCAACACGTAATCCCAATTCTCCGTAAAGCTCATTTTGTACGTATAAAACATACAAATCTCCTTCTGCTTCAATATTCTGCTTGCTTACTTCCGAATGGTTTTCCCCTAATCTATCTTTTTGGTATGCGTGAAACATTTCTTCAGAAGCAATTTCTGGGACATTATTCATAACTGTCAAGTTCATTTTAATCACCCCCGTTTCAGGATTAAAACTTCCTCCAGCTTTCATATCATTATCAATAACGATAATATAGGTGTTTGATGAACTCTCTAAAGCATTTTGCACATAGTTGTGTAGCTCACTTTTTGATAGCTTATCTAAAAGTGCTTTGTATTGTATCTTTTGTTCAGGAGTTAGATTACCTAAATCAATTACTCTTCCATCAGGGTCGATAAATAGGATTGGACTATTTGCAACAAAATTATATGGAGATAGACTAGGATACTTTTTTTGCAAAGGATCCACACTCATCCACCTCCCCAACCTACTATCATAAATCCTAGCACCGAAGTCATACGCATTACCACTACCACTCACCTCGTCGACCTTCTCCATGCCATTAAACCCAAATCTATATCCCTCCACAGTAGCGGTGTAAGTGCGTTCTTGTATCAGCATCCCAAACGGGTAGTGCTTGGTGTGCTTGTTTATAGCTCTATTTGGTATTGCAATGCTCACTTGTACTATCTCAAAAATAGTGTTTTTTCTTAATCTGTATTACAAGGTTTATTGCTATTTCGTATAGCCGTTATCTCATCGAGTAGGCGAGGCACGAGCCATATCGAGATGTACCTACACTACTGTAGAGTATTCTTAGTTTTTCTGTTCAGTTCGCCGCGGCGAATATCACCTAGGCTTATTCGTTCTGCCTATTTAATATACAGTCATAATGAATTCAATTTTTGATTTACTTCTTTCAAAATATTGTCTTGATTAAAAACACGATTAAAAAACGAATACCCTTTAATTACCTTAAAGTAATATTTACCTTCTTTTATCCTTAAGCGATATATTTTGGCTACCAAAGACAAAATAGGAATTTTCTCAACTTGCAACTCTTGTGTCTTATTATATACAACTTGAGATGTTATATTTTTAAGCTTTATCTCATTTTTGGAAGAATATATACTCCAATCAAAAACATTAAACTTCCAATACATATAAGCAAAACAAAAGTACAGTATGAAGAAAAGTGCAAAACCTTTCATGTTTAACTCATCACGTTTACTAGTTGCAATATTGATCGTCACAAATAGTAAAGGTATAGAAGTAACCAATAGCTGAACAACCCTAAAATAAATATTGCTGCCGTATACTTTGTTAAATTTCATTTATTCTGAATCTGATGTTTTAGTTAAGCTAACGTCGACAATGTCTAGGTCTACCTTTCCTACAATGAGTACACCACCTTCTGCCCCTAACCCAACTTTAATGCTTGTTGTTTCCTTTGTAGTTTCATCAGTTTTACTCATAGAAGATTCTAACGTAGCCCCTATTAATGCACCAACCGAAGCACTAATACTTCCTTCATGTTTTTTAACCTCGTCAGTTATTGCATCTCTGGTTGTTTCTGAACTAACATCTCCTCCAACTGACGCTGGGATTCCCATTTCTTCCAAAGCAATAGTTCCAGAAAAACCTTTTGTGATTACTTTCTCTCCATCTTCACCAATGAAGTTTATTTCTCCATCGACTTCCCCAGTTAAGTAATTTATTTCACCTGAAACTTTCACCAATTGTACTGACATAACATCAGTACTAATACCTCCAACATGTTTGATATCCAAACCTCCCGCTAGACCTATTTTTACTTGAGCAGTAAACTTACCAGAAACTTTAACATCATATTGGTTGGCAACTTCAATAGCATCATTTACCGTCTTAAAAGCTCCTAAAACAATTTCGTAGGCCTTTTTTACCTTAAGAACGGTTTTATATATCTTGTTTATTTTCGCTAAGTAGTCCTGCCATTCAGCCCCTTCCAAATCAACACCATCAATTACCCTATTCTCACTAAATGCATATGGACTATTCCAAGAATACTGTTGGGCTAAAGGATCTACACTCAAGAACCTGCCCAATCTAGAGTCGTGTATTCTAAACTTGAAAGCATACGAGTTACCATTACCCTTCACCTCATCGTCACCTTCTTGACCTTGGAAGCCGAACCTATATCCAAAGC
>DGBH01000094.1 GCA_002384205.1 Bacteroidetes bacterium UBA4009 | reverse complement strand
CGACCCTCGGTACCACAAACCGATGCTCTAACCAGCTGAGCTACAACCACCATTGTGCTAAAAGATAAAATCGACTATTCTCAATTCTCTTAAGCGGCTGCAAATATACAATTACACCAAATATTTGAAAGATAATATTTAGATATTTATAAAATAGTTAATCCGGCCTCATTCCTTAATATATTGTGGGCAATTTGAATACTATACTACCATAATTAGCAGTTATTTTGAAAAGTATTTAAGTACAATTAATGAGAAAAGTAGTAAAGTTCGTTATATCAGCAGCCATTCTTTGTCTGACTCTGCAAGCCTTTAGTCAAAAAACGAAAGAATATACAGATGCTATCACCCATTTTGAGCACGGCAAAATGCTGTATGCTAAACAAGAATATGTGCCTGCAATCCAGGAATTCAAGACTTTTTTAACCCTAAAACCAGGCCCTAACTTTGAATATGAGACGAATGCCTACGTCGCACTTTGTAGACTTAAGCTGGAGAAACAAAATGCCTCTAGAGACCTTTCCCAAATTATCCGCGATCAACCTGCACATGCACTCACTAAAGAACTTAACTTCGAACTTGGGTTATTTTATTTTAACGACACAAAATATAGTCGAGCTTTAAAATACTTAGATACCATTAACGCAACTGACATAAATAAGGATCAGCGAGATGAGTTAGCCTTTAAATTAGGATACTGTTATTTTAAAACCAACGNNGAATTCACTAAAGTGATGAACGGTGAAAGCGAGTATGCCGTTGAAGCAAATTATTATTATGGTTACCAATGTTACATCCTCAAAGATTACGCTTGTGCACTTGCTACATTTAATAAAATAGGTGATAAAGGACCAAAAACCATGCAGCTTTATATTGCTCAAATCTATTACGAGCAAGAGGAATACAATAAAGNNTACTGTTATTTTAAAACCAACGAATACGAGAAAGCAAAAAAAGAATTTATCAAAGTAATGAATGGTGAAAGCGAGTATGCCATTGAAGCAAATTATTATTATGGCTACCAATGTTATATCTTAAAAGACTACCCATGCGCCCTCGCTACATTCTCAAAAATAGGAAATAAAGGCCCCAAAACAATGCAGCTTTATATTGCTCAGATTTATTATGAGCAAGAGGAATACAATAAAGCATTCGATGTTATAAAAAACGTAAGCTTAACCAAACAACAAGATGAAATTGAGCTGCTCACTGGAAAAATACAATACCAATTAGGCAATAGAAGTGTTGCCCTAATTCACTTTGACAAGTATATCGGAGATGTGAGTAAACTAGATCCTCAAGAGATTTTTCAATTTGCAAATGCCAATTATGAGGCTGGCCGATACGAAAAATCAACATCTTATTTTATACTTATTGCCAATGAGAACTCTGCACTTGGGCAAGCATCAAGCTATTGTCTCGGAGTTTCTGATGTTAAATCTAATCATAAAGAACGTGCAATTAACGCTTTTGGAGAAGCTAAGAGAAAGGATTTTGATAAAAAAATAATGGAGGCTGCTGCCTTTAATTACGCCAAACTTGCTGCTGACTTACAACAAAATTCGACTGCCGTTACCGCTATTAAAGACTTTTTACAAGAATTCCCTAAATCAGAATACAGCAATCAGGCTAAATCGCTTATGGCCGACATTTTTCTGAGCACTAAAAATTACAAAGCCGCAATCGAAGTATTGGAAGATATTGATGAGTTAACCAGCGAGACTAAATTAGCATACCAAGAACTTACGTTTCATCGTGGTGAGGAACTTTTCTTAAACAATGAGTATCAAGATGCGCAATTATTTTTCAAAAAATCACTGAAGTATCCTAAGGATGCTAGAATAGAGGCCCTAGCTTATTTCTGGATGGCTGAAATCGCCTTTAAAGTAGATGACTATGACGAGAGTCTAAATTTAATGAACCGTTTTATGAGTAACGGTGAATCGAGTAAAAGTAAAAATAAGTCTTACGGCTACTATAGCATGGGATATAACTATCTTAAAAAGAAAGACTACCCAAAGGCTCAAAATTATTTTGAAAAATACAAGCAGAATGAGACTTTCGATGATCAAAATAAAGCAACTTATTTAGATAATTCACAACGATTAGCAGACTGCTACTTCCTAAACAAGCAGTATAATAAAGCAATTAATGAATATGGTTTTATTATTAAAAATAATTATAAAAATGCCGATTACGCCATTTTTCAACAAGGAATGCTATACGGCTTACAAGATCGACACGCCGAAAAAATAAATGTCCTGAAAAGTATTCAAAGCGATTTTACCAAAAGCATCTATTTTGACGATGCACTATATCAAATAGGTCGCGAGTATCTTTCGCTTGGCAACAATAGTACCGCAGAAAATTTCTTTAAACTGATCATCTCTCAACACGACTATTCACCTTATTTAGCAGACAGTTATCTTAAGCTAGGACTAATCAATTACAATCAAAGCAATGATGATTACGCCTTGCGTTATTACAAAACCGTAGTTGAACGATTCCCTAAAACCACCTCAAGTCAAGAGGCATTATCGTTTATAGAAATCATTTACACCAGCCAAAATAAGCCAGAAGAATACTTTAAATACGCTGAACAAATAGGTTCAGGGATACGACTATCCTACCAAGACAGTGTTTTCTATAATAGAGCTATGAAGACCTATACTGCCAAAAACTTTAGAGGTGCATCTAGCGAACTGGAATCATACATAACTAAATTTGGGGAAAAAGGCTACTTTATCCTCCCAGCCAATTATTACAAAGCAGAAGCAGATTACTACACCGATAATGAAAATGAGGCCATGAAGCATTATGAATATGTTGCAGCACAAGACCACAATGAGTTCTTGGAAAAAGCCTTAATCAAACTTTCTAGCACTTACTTTTATAACAAAAATTATGAAAAAGCACTGGAACATTTCGCACGGATGGAGCCCATTGCTTCTTCAAAAAGTACGTATATTGAGGCTATTGTAGGCCAGATGAGATGTAACTATGCAATGGAAAAATTGGAAGATGCCAAACAAAAAGCAGTTCAACTTTTACCTATAGAAGAGACACCTAAAGAATACTTAGTGGAAGCAAATATGTACTTAGGTAGAATTCAACTAAAAGACAATAAGTTACGTACAGCTAAATACCACTTTGATTATGTTATAAACGGAAGCCGTAACGAGCTTACTGCAGAGGCGCTTTATCGCAGAGCAGCCATCCTATTTATTCAAATGGATTTGGACAGTGCTAGATCTGATATTTATAAATTAAACGAAGATTTTTCTGCCTACGAGTATTGGGTGGTTAAAGGATTTATCCTTCTAAGCGATATTTACGTTACCGAAAAAGATTACTTCCAGGCTAAAGCTACGATTCAAAGCATCATGGATAACTATACCAACGAAGAAGATGGTTTACTTGACGAGTGCAGGGCTAAGTTGAAAGAGATCGACAACTTTGAAAATCCAAAAGAAGTACTTGAACTAGAAGAAGAATAAGTAGTCTTTGAACGAATCACATTTACATGGAACTACACATCCAAGCTGCTTTCAACTGAGCTACTCTTTGTTTATTTTTTAACTATCTTAAAGGTCTGTAAGAGGTCTCCATCTACTTTTATGTAGTATACTCCTTCGGGCAGATTTTTAAGATCTACTATACTGTTTTTGCCAGCTAATTTACCCGAAATAAACGTTACCCCTGCACTATTAAAAACAGTGTAACTCGCAGATGCTAATTCAGCATCAACCACCACATGAATAGCGTTAAGAGTTGGGTTCGGATAAACTTTTAACTGCTTAGATAGCGTTTGGATTCCGCTTATAGCCGCTGGTTTCCAAACATAACTGGTAGAGTCACCAAAAATGTAATCTGCCAGCTCTGGATAATCAATAAATGGATTTCGGTTGCCTTGATACTTTTCATAAATAATCGTATTTCGATTGCGTTCCCAATCATTTACAGGATCCAAACGATTCCATTCTAATAGCGTAGATTTTACCCCGTGCACTGGGCTTTGATCTGTGTTACTCATTATCGTTTCGGTAAGCTCTAAATCAGGCTCTGCTACATCTCCCTCGTAGCGCACTGCCATATAAAAAATCATACGAGCAACATCTCCTTTTACTTCATCCCTGGGCTCAAAAGTATATAAGGTGGCATCTGTTTTTGATCCTGTATTAAAGCCATTATCAGTAACCTCTTTACAGTCTTTACAGTTATCAAAAACCCGGTTATTTCGCGTACTATTTACCGAATTGTCCAGCGGTCTAAGATGGTGTACATCTGTTCCTGCACCGGCATCTGTTCCAAAATTTCCGCGCGATTTTGCCCATACATGCTCTCTAGTCCATCCTGCGCCACTATTGTATTCTTGCGCTGCATCTACAGAACGTCCAGAATAAAGAAAAATAACGTTATTGGGATTAGTAGGATCTTTGTCCGTTTCCTTAAGGATATCCCATACGTCCGTAGATGTACTGGTGTAAGGATATTCCTTATGATTCTTAATAAGGGAATGCAGTTGCATTTTTAAATCATCCGCCTTTCGATTAAATGCAGATGAGTAGTACGCGCTGTCCTGACATAGTGCAGAGAAAGGAACGGAGAATAAAAGGATAAATGAAAGGCATTTAAGGGCATGCCCATGATGTGATTTTATTTTTAAATCGGTAAAATATGTCATTTTGGATTGGTCCATTTTTAAGATCGGCTATACCTTAATACACACTTTTGAAACACTTTATTTTTAATAGCGTTTCAGTATAGTCCAAGTTGAAAAAGAGTGAAAGTTATCCGATAATATTTGATGAATTTTTTTTTATTTTTAAATCTAAATTATTAGACAAAATTAGACTAAAAAGAAGCTCAATATTCAAAATTGACCAATTTTGTTTATTTTTAATTCTATAAATTCAAAAAAGTATTAAACAGGCAAACGGGAATTAACGGTTTAACGCTAACCACTAAAAATAGTACCTGGCTGAAGCGCGCATGTTTGTTCAGCTATTCGTGTGATAATCCTTTTTTTATTAATTTTTTACCTTACAAATAGTAGTCTTATCCAAAAAAAAAGGAGAATCGGTAGTAAACCAATCCCCCTTATTGTGACCTCGTCAGG
>DGBH01000009.1:4978-9855 GCA_002384205.1 Bacteroidetes bacterium UBA4009 | reverse complement strand
CGCTCGAAACAATCAGTTCCAATTTCACTTAGGAGGTTATTTATCACCTTATAATGCCTTGCAAAAAGTCAAGTTGAATCTCTCTAACAAGGCAGATATTGTCCTCTTATGGGATATCGCACCGTTTTTCGATAAGGTAGATATTCACAACAATAACCATACGATGAGCCCCAGTGCAAATGCGGTTGAACTGTCAAAATTACTCGCTTCTTTTTTTAGTATCCAATGAGTAGAAGTAAGACGCTGATAATGCTAATACTTTCCTTTTTCTGTTTTGCAGGAAACCTTCTGGTTACACAAAAGTTCCCGAGTTACTTTCCAAAACCTGTCTATGCTCTCGATTCTGCTTCAGATGATCAAATTTTACTGGGACGAGCGCTGTTTTATGATCCTATTTTATCCTATGATAATACTATTTCGTGCGCTTCTTGCCACTCGCCGTATAATGCCTTTGCGCATACAGACCACGATTTAAGTCATGGTATAAATGACGAAATAGGTACACGAAATGCCCCAGCACTTTTCAACTTAGCTTGGCAAAAAAACTTAATGTGGGACGGCGCAAGTAATCATTTGGATGTGCAAGCCTTAGCACCTATCACGCATCCTGGAGAAATGAATGAAAGCATCGGAAATATTATCGAAAAGCTTCGTTTAAAGTATGGGTACGCTACGTTATTTTCAAATGCATATGGCGATAATGAGATTACGAGTAAGCGTATACTAAAGGCCTTAACGGCTTTTCAGCTTACCCTTATTTCCGCAAATGCAAAGTACGATCGTGTGCAAAAAGGCGAAGAACAATTTACTGCGCAAGAATTTTCAGGGTATAGTTTATTTAAAACACATTGTAATACCTGCCATTCCGAGCCTTTATTTACCAATCATTCCTTTGCAAATAACGGTTTAGCTATTGATGCAACATTGCGTGATTATGGGAGATGGAAGGTTACGCAAAGACCACAAGACAGCTTGCTTTTTAAAGTTCCTTCGCTCCGTAATTTGTCTTATACCTTTCCGTATATGCATGATGGTAGATTCAAAAAGTTGAATGATGTTTTAGCCCACTATGCCGCAGGGATAATAAGAAGTGAAACCCTTGCACCAGAATTGCAACAAGGAATAAAACTTAGTTCCAACGAAAAAGCGGATATCATTGCTTTTCTACTTACGCTTAATGACCAAGAATTTATTTTTAACCCTGATACTAAATATCCTCTAGGAATAGGGCAATCCAAGAAGGAATAACATTTTAAATACGTCTATCTTAAAAACCTTAACTACATGAAAAAAATAATTTTATCACAATTCTGCTTTCTGCTTTTGGCTTCATCTGCTTTAGCTCAACTAAGTCCAGCCATTGGCTCGTGGATGCAAAATACCACAGGAACAGGCACCTATTATCCTAAAGGAAATCCAACCTTAACCCAAAACAATATTTTGTATAACTGCCAAAAAGTAGAGTACTCTGCTGATTTTGTGTATGTCACCGCAACGGGAATTCCTTCGTATCCAACAGGGCCGTTTAACGATGGCAATCCAAGCAATGCAACTAACCAAAATGGGATTTACAAGTTCCCATTAAATCCAGCGGCCAATAGCGGAACACCTATGGTCACCACAGGAGGGAATATCGGTCTTTTTATAAATGGTGTTGCACTATTTGATTACCGAGACGGCGTGGCATGGAACCCCAATACGCAATCACTTTGTGGTGGTCCGGGTAACTCGCCTTGCCCTGGAGGACCTAATGCAACCCAAGACTGGAACAGAGATGCCATACCTGCCGAAAAAGCCGGATTTGATTGCGCTAAAGGCCATCCGGCCATGGGTAATTATCACCACCACCAAAATCCATCTGCTTTCAAACTGGACAAAACGGTAATATCAGACATTTGTAATCTTTACGATGCTGATGGATTGTATGTAATAGACGATACCAAACACGCCCCATTGATAGGTTTTGCCTATGATGGATTTCCGATTTACGGAGCGTATGGCTATACCAAAAAAGACGGAACAGGAGGTATAAGCCGAATGAAATCGGGCTACAGCCTTAGAAATATAACTACACGAACTACCAAGCCAGATGGCAGTGCTTCAGCAACGGGGCCTGCAATTAGTGCCACTTATTTTTTGGGTTATTTTAGAGAAGATTATGTATTTACAACTAACGCTGACGAGACTTACCTAGATGAGCACAATGGTAGATTCTGTATTACTCCTGAGTATCCTAATGGAACGTATGCTTATTTCTGTACGGTAGATGAAAATTGGAACTCTACATATCCTTATGCAGTTGGGCCAACATTTTATGGGACAAGAACCAATGCAAAGGTGACATCTGTAGGCGAGACTACTACGGTTTACACTCTTAGTACAGGAAATGTAAATGATGTTAATCGTCTAGACATCAATGTATTTCCTAGTCCAGCAACGGATTTAATTGCTATACAAATAGGAAACTTAGTGACGGAAGACATGACCATAGAACTCCTAGATGTAACGGGAAAATTAATAAGCAGTACCCGTATAAATAAAGGACAAACGATAGCGTATTTTGATGTGCAAACGGTATATGAAGGCACCTATTTTGTAAAAATATCAAACGGGAAGTCTAGTACTTCAAAAGCCGTTGTGATCACAAGGTAAGTGGTAAATTATACTATTAAAAAAGGGAAGCCAATGGCTTCCCTTTTTTTTTGCTACCTTTTCACATGATTACTCCATTCCTCTTATTACAGGAGCACCAGATTTTTTCAATTCTTCGTAAATAGTAGCAGCTTTCAGTTTTATAACTGCGAGCTTAGCATCAAAGTCAGCTAACATACGTTCTGCTATATCCAAACTTTGCTGTGCTGTAGTAGTTGGGCCGTAACCGTTTCCGCCCCACAAAGCACTGCTGGCGGCCCATATTCGCTCGTTTATAGTTGGAATATTTTTTTCACCCACTTCATCTTTGAGTGGATTGCCTTCTAAGAGAAGATCTAGGTTTCTTAGTTCATTATTTAGGTCGACTAATTCAGACTCTAAGGCGCCAAGAGAATTGGGAGATCTTTTTAAGGCCAATTCCATAGCAGATGCTTGTTTTTTGGCTTGGTTAAAATCATATTCCAAAAGGCTTTTGCGAGAAGAAACGGCCACATATTGTGCGATAAAGGTGTTTTTAACGCCATCGTTTTTGGAGGGTAACGTTCCTGGATATAATGGGATAACGTCAAAACTTTTTGGGGTAGTTAATGGAGTTGCTTTGCCTTGGTGTACGTAATAAAGCGTAATACGATACGTCCCTGGACCCACTCTAAATCCTCCGTTTTTATTTTCGTTTAACTTTTCGCCTGTGTTTATGGGCATGGCATTTTCAGCACTAAAATCCCACGTAAAGCGATGCAATCCTTTACCAGAGGGAACTTGCATTTTACGCACTACTTTATTCTCAACGTCGGTTATTACTACCCAATGTTGTTCTTTAGTTTCATTCTTTTCGGCAAGTAATACATCCCATCCTGCAAAATCAATATCTGTTCCTGCCTTATTCAGCTCTTTCTCCTTTTTAGTTCGCTCTGCGGTTTTTAGCGTTTGTTCTCCTTTTAGGTAGTAAGTGAATACTGCGCCGTATTCTGGGTTTTCGGCTACATACTCTTGACTACCCAAGTAACCGTCTTTACCTCTGCCGTCATTTACCGGGGTGTATAGGTAAGCATTGCGCATAGCTAACATAGCAGCATCTTTTTCTACTAGCTCAGGTGTGAGGTCACGCAAAAAAGAATAATCATCCAGAATGTAAATACTTCGACCAAAACTGGCAGCCACCAAGTCGTTCTCTCTGCGTTGTATAGCTAAATCACGAAACGAAATAGTAGGCACTCCGCTTTTTATTTGTTTCCAATGCTCGCCACCGTCTACGGTAAAGTACAAGCCAAACTCTGTGCCTACAAAAAGCAAATTCGGATTTATATGGTCTTGAACAATACGCCATACGTAATTATTTTCGGGGATATTGCTAGAGATACACTTCCACGACTTGCCTTTGTTTGTAGTCATATACAGGTACGGTTTATAGTCTCCATTTTTATGATTGTCTAAGGCGAGGTATGCGGTATTTTCATCAAATAAATCTGCTTTTATATCATTTATATAGCCCCGATCTGGAGCTCCGGGCAACTTTTTGACCTCAGTAGCATCCCACGTTTTGCCACCGTTTTCTGTTATTTGTATGAATCCGTCATCTGTACCAATATACATTAATTGTTCGTTTTTGGGGCTTTCTGCTATACTACTAATGGTATTGTAATTACTCATAGCATATACATCCCAGGCGTTGGTAAGTCCTTGTTTGCGACCCATAATTGGTAAATTAAACCGCTCTTCGTTTCGGGTCAAATCCCCGGAAATAGCATTCCATGTATCTCCTCGGTCGTCCGATTTCCAGAGACGGTTGGATGCTACATAAATTCTGCTAGGACTGTGAGCACTTACCAAAATAGGGGCATCCCAGTTATATCGCTCATACGATTCGCCGTATGCTGGTTGAGGTCGTATGGCTACTTTATCGCCGCTGGCCATGTCTATTCGTGTAAAATATCCTTCTTGGCTTTGTGCATATACTATATTAGGATTGCCAGGTTCGGTAGCGGGTTGATGACCGTCACCGCCTAGCACCACTTTCCAGTCGGCATTGGTCATGCCACTATTAGTATTGGTTCTACTGGGTCCACCTTGGGTATTATTATCTTGAGTACCGCCGTATATAGTGTAAAACGGCTTGGCATCATCTAATGCAATTTTGTAATATTGGGTAATGGGCATATTACCCAAGTGTCGCCATGAGTTGGCCCTATCAAAACTTTCATACACCCCACCATCGGTACCTACCA
>DGBH01000009.1:0-4803 GCA_002384205.1 Bacteroidetes bacterium UBA4009 | reverse complement strand
CCATCTGCGGTTACCATAAGATAGTTGTTGGCAAAATATACCTTATCAAACTCGTGCGGACTGGCATATATTTCTTGGTAATAATGTGGTCCTGTGCCACCGGCTACCATATCACTCATTTTTTGCCAGCTTGCACCTTTGTTACTGCTGCGGTAAAAACCACCTTTCTTCAAATCCAGCTCTATGGCAGCGTATATAACATCTGGATTTTGTGGTGATATAGCCATTCCTATTTTACCCATATTGCCGGTTGGCAGGCCGGTTTTTAGTTTTTCCCATTCTTTACCTCCATCGGTACTTTTATAAATAGCAGACTCTGGACCGCCGCCCATGTACGCTGCCACCGTTCTGTGTCTTTGCCACGTTGCGGCGTATAACACTTCTGGATTTCTGGGATCAATAAGGATGTCGGTAGCGCCTGTCCAATCGCTATCGCCCAGGGTGCGTTTCCATTTCTTACCGCCATCAGTGGTCATGTATACGCCGCGTTCGCCACCTTTGGTCCATAACGGACCTTGACTAGCTACCCATACAATATCTGGATTAGTAGGATGTACTACTATTTTAGAAATATGTTCAGAGGTTTTGAGTCCCATATTATGCCAAGACTTGCCGCCATCCTTACTTAGATATATGCCATCGCCGTAGCTTATGTGTCTTCCACCTACATTTTCGCCGGTGCCTACCCATAGGTTGCCGGTGTTTGCATCAATCGTAATACAACCTATGCTGTATACTTTTTGTCCATCAAAAACAGGAGAAAAGGTAATTCCTGCATTCACGGTTTCCCACACGCCGCCAGAAGCTACACCAACGTAATAGTGGCTTTCGTCTTTTGGGTCTATCGCAATATCTGCTATTCGGCCCGCCATAAAAGCAGGACCTACACTACGCATTTTTATCGCATTCGTATTAATACTGTCCCACGTAATTTTAGTACTTTGAGCTTCTGCCGAGCCCAACAAAGAGCTGCAAAACGTTATCAAAATACATTTAAGCAAATTTATGTTCCACTTCATTTGCGTCAAAAGTAATATACTTTTTGCAGATGTATTATGAATAGATTAAGCACAGTATTCCTTGGTGCATACAGGAAACAAAAGCACCAATCGGATTTAAAAAAAGTCTTTTAGATGGTTGAGTAAACCACAAGACGAATGAGCATATGTCAAAAGGGAGTCCTTTAGGAATAGTTCCTGTATTTTTGTTTTGTGTAACCATATCAAGTAATGTCATGTAAATGTGACACAAACTTTAATTTCAGATCTTCTAAAATTGAATTTATATTATCATGATTACATTTTTAAAATTACTTCATCGCTCAGTGTTAATAGGCCTGAGTCTGTTTACAACAGCAGCTATTGCACAAACGCAAACCGTTGGCACTACGGTTAATTCACCAACTGCTTTTGATAGTTATACCTTGATTTATACTTATAACAGTCCGACAGTCTATTTAATTAATAACTGTGGCCAAAAAATTCATCAATGGACTACTAGTGGGAATACCTTAATTGCCTATTTGCAGCCTAATGGAGATCTTATCAAAACATCAATAGACCCTTCAACTGTTTTTGTGGGTGGAGGTTCTCAAGGTTTTATAGAACGATACAACTGGAGCGGAGCTTTGCAATGGAAGTATAAATTATCTAACGATACTATGACCTTGCATCACGATATAGAAATAATGTCTAATGGCAACATATTATGCAACGTTTGGAAAAAAATTCCAGCGCCTCAAGTTCGTAATATGGGTAGAGACCCCAATAATGAAATGGGTTTGGGAGAAATATGGGATGATTTAGTGCTGGAATTGCAACCTACGGGTACCACAGGCGCTGATCTTGTTTGGCAATGGAAAGCATCGGAGCATATTGTACAAGATATTGATACAAAATTGCCGAATTATGGAGAAGTAGCAAACGCGCCAGAATTGTTAAATTTAAACTACAGACCAGAAGGTATAGGTACTTTTAAGGATTGGCTGCATTTTAATTCTGTATCGTATAACGCTGAATTAGATCAAATTGCCTTAAGTGGACACACGTTTGATGAAATTTACATTATAGATCACAGTACGTCAAACAGTCAAAGTTCTGGTCATTTTGGTGGAGCACAGGGTAAAGGTGGTGATATACTTTATAGATGGGGGAATCCTGCTGCATATAACCAAGGTGGTGATACCGATCAAGTGTTTAATGGGCAACATGATGCACATTGGGTCAAAAATGGTGATTTTACTAATAGTCTCATTATTTTTAATAACATGGCGGGTTCTAACTTCTCTGCGGTAGACATTATAACCCCTAGTTGGGATGGCATGGGTTATACTTTGGGATCTAATGGTCGTTATACCCCATCAGAACCTGATTTTAGATTTACCAAAGAAATTTCTCAAGATTTCTTTTCTGGTATTATGTCTTCTGCTGAGATTTTACCTACGGGTAATCTTTATTTTACCGAAGCAACCAAAGGTAAATATACGGAATATGATTTAAAAGCAGACTCTGTGGTTTGGGAGTATACTAATCCGATGACTAACTCAAGCTTTACGAAACAAGGAGACGCTCCCTCGCTAAACGTGACCTTTAGAACCTATAAATACAGTAAAGATTACAGTGCATTTACAGGAAGAACATTAACTCCTGGATTACCACTAGAACTGGATCCTTGGCCTACAGCATGTAATGGGATAGATACAACTACTAATCAAGACACGACAAACCAAGATACTACGATAAAAGATAGTTCTAACCTAGGTTTAAATAAAATTACATTTGAAATAGGGACTACCATTTATCCAAATCCATCTTCTGGAAAATTTACCTTGAAGGGATTGCAAAATACACAAGCGGTAGAAGTTAGGAATATTCTAGGAGACATTATTTATATGAATAATAATATAGATCAAAACAAAGAGTTGATCGTAGATTTAAGAGACTTTTCGGAGGGGACGTATTTTATCACGTTCCTATCACACACAACCAAAGTTACGAGAAGGCTAGTCCTACTGCAACCATAGCTTCATTTATAAATAGTAGTATTATACCAGATGAAAAAATGGATTAAAAAAATAAAAAAATTTGCTTGTATAGCACTTTTGATCATAGCAGTTACAGCAAAAGCACAAACCCAAACAGTGGGCACATTTACAAATAGTGACTATGCGTTAGAGGGTTATGCTTTGGTGTTTTCTTTTACGAGTAATGGGGTTTATTTAGTAGACAATTGTGGATTAAAAGTACACGAATGGCAAACAGAAAACACCACAGTAACTGCATATTTAAGCGACAATGGAGATCTCATAAAAACATCTCCAGATCCAGATAACGTATTTGGAGCAAATGGCCAACATGGCATAATAAGTCGTTTTGGATGGGACGGAGAAAAGCAGTGGGAGTATAAGATTTCTACCGATTCTTTAATATTACATCACGACATAGAACTCCTACCCAATGGCAATATTATGTGCATGGGATGGCAGCGGTTATCAAGACAAAAAACAATAGCCTTAGGCAGAGATACTACCTTAGCTGCAGCTACGGCGGATGTTTGGGATGAAGTTATCTTAGAACTCATGCCTGTGGGACCTAGTCAAGCATCTGTAGTGTGGAAATGGACTGCATCCGATCATCTTATACAAGACTTTGATAGTACGAAAGCAAATTATGGTATTGTGGCAGATCACCCTGAGTTACTTAATGTAAACTACAGACCTCAGGGCTTAGGTAACTATGACGATTGGTTACATTTTAACTCCATTGATTATAATGCAGCATTGGATCAAATTTTAGTAAGTGGTCATACCTTTTGTGAGATTTATATTATAGACCACAGTACTTCTTCTGCACAAGGTCAAGGTCATATTGGGGGAGCAGCAGGTGCAGGTGGAGATTTTTTATACCGATGGGGAAATCCGCATGCCTATAAAAATGGGACACCTGCAAATCAACGTTTCGGTGGACAACATGATCCTACGTGGGTTGAATATGGCGATTATGAAAATGATATTATTATTTTTAACAATATACATAGTCCAGGGGTTTCATCTATCGATATTATTAGTCCAACTTGGACAGGGACAAGTTATATGAAAGATTTGCAGCAAACATTTTTACCTAAAGAATTAGTATATAGTTTTACGAAAACAACGGCTACTGATTTTTTCTCGCCGGGTCAATCTAGTGCAGAAGTGTTGCCCAATGGGAATATATTTACGGTAGAGGCAGCTAAGGGAAAGTATACCGAGTTTATACCCGATACGAAGGAAATAGTGTGGGAATATATTAGCCCTATTAAAGATAACTCGTTTACCAAGCAGGGCCAAACAGCATCAGGAAATCCTGTTTATAAGGGTCATAAATATGCTTTAGATTTTAGTGGATTTATAGATAAAAATATAAGCATAGGGTTGCCTTTAGAAATTGATCCTTGGCCTACAGCATGTAATGGGATAGATACCACTACTAATCAAGACACGACAGACCAAGATACCACCGTTAAAGATTCTTCCCGTCTTAGCCTGAATCATGTAGAATTAGAAATTCAAACCACTGTGTATCCAAATCCTACATCAGGTAAATGTAACATAAAGGGAGGGCAATATTTTCAAGCGATAGAGGTGCGTGATGTACTAGGAAGAACCGTTTACCAAAGTAACGTTATTTCATCGTCGCATCAAATCGTTATTGACTTGAGTAAAAATCCACCAGGTACGTATTATGCTATTTGCGACTATGGCGGTTTTCAGGTAATTAAAAAATGCATACTGATAAGGGAGCAGAACAATTAGTAGAGTAAGGT
>DGBH01000014.1:1650-6240 GCA_002384205.1 Bacteroidetes bacterium UBA4009 | reverse complement strand
AATCGAAATATGACTTTTGGTGGAAGATTAACCGGAGGTAAGTTTGATTTTTATTCAAGCCAATTTTCATTTGACTATTACGACTTTGATATAAGCTCAAATAAGATAGATTCAATGGTAATTTTCACCGAAGATTTTACAGGGAGACCTGGGCTTGTTGCCGTAAAATCTGTATTGAGAGATATAAATGGAACACTGGAAATAGATAGATCAACGAATAAATCTGGACTTCAAAATTTTCCGGAATACCCCAGATTTACCAGTAAAAAAGGGGCCTTAATTGCCTATGACAAAAAAAGCATACACGGCGGCGCTTACGATAAGGAGCGCTTTCGATTTGAAGTAGATCCATTCACCATAGAAAATATGGATAATTTTACGACATCAGAGTTAAGTTTTCCCGGTGAGTTTATAGCTGGAGGCATTTTGCCTAACTTTAGATTTGAAGCAAAAATTATGGATGATTACTCACTTGGTTTCGAAAAATCAATGACTACCTACCCCATGTATGGAGGCAAAGGTAGTGCTGACATAGCCATAAAACTAAGCGAAGAAGGATTTACAGCGAGAGGGAATATTGAATATCAAGGGGCAACTATAAGCTCCCAAGATATTGTGCTTGCGCCAGATTATACCATGGCAAATGCTGATACATATAGTATAGATGAAAATTCACGCTACCCAAATGTATATGCTATGAATGTAATGACCAAATGGCTTCCTGCAAAAGACAGTATGCTCATAAACACCAACGGACATACTGTAAAAGTGCTACGCGACAAACAAGATTTTCAAGGCAATTTAATACAAACAAGTTCACAATTAGCTGGAAACGGTGTCTTAAAATGGGATCAAGCAAAACTATCCTCTGCCGACATGAAGTTTAAACCTAATGAAGTGAAAGCTAAAATATCTCAAATAGAGATAGGTGCAATATCAAGCGATAAAATAGCTTTTGCCTCCTATAATGTTGCTTCTGATGTTAATTTCACCTCTAGAATGGGTGAATTTAAAGCCAACGAAACAGGAAAATTAACCGATTTCCCTTTCAATGCATATGCGAGCACCATGGATGAATATAAGTGGGACATGAATAAACAAACTATTGAGCTCAATAAAGGTCCTAAACTAGCTAAAGAAAAATCTATTTTCATAAGCAAGGACCCTGCTCAACAAGGCTTGAGATTTGAGAGTACCAAAGCCCTTTTTGACATGAAGAAAGGTATTATTTATGCAGAAAATGTACCTCATATAGACGTGGCAGACAGTAGAGTTTTTCCATATAACGAAAAAATAGAAATAAGAGAAAATGCGGATATGCAAACTTTGCAAAAAGCAAAAATGCTAGCGTCTCGCGACAATAAAAACCATGAACTTTTTGATGCAAAACTTAAAATAGCTGGAAGATATGCGCTAAGTGGCGCTGCAAGTTACAAATACAAAGACAAGCACAGAACCAATCAAGTGTTGTACTTTGATAAAATTCGTGTAGTAAGCAAAACCGATTCTTCTATAATCGCAACTGGAACGGTGGCAGACTCTTCAGGTTTCAATGTAAGCCCTAAAATAGGTTTTAAAGGTCTAACTGAATTAAGTAGTATAAACCAGGATATCGTATTTAATGGCTATGTTAAACCGCTCCATAGTTTGACAGAATGGCCAAGTGCTTGGTTTAGGTACAACCAAAGGCCTGATCCTAGTAATATTATAATTCCCGCCCGAGAAATCAAAAACGAAGACCAGCGTAAGATGTATGCCGCGGTTAGTTTAGCCAATGATAGCACCCACATCTATCCTACCATGTTTAACTTTAAACGAAGTTATGCTGACATGGATATCACTGCAGACACAGGTGTTTTTTACTATGATGAGACTTCAAATTGTTTTATTGTAGGAGACAGTATGAAACTTTTTGAAGGAAGCAGAAGAGGGAGTTTCTTATCCTTTAATGATGCCACTGGAGACGTCTATAGTGAAGGTAAACTAAACTTTGGGCTAGAAGTAGATGACAACTTCAGTGGCTTGATGGCAGGCAACTTAGTTAAGAAAAAAGCAGATTCAACCTTTACACTAAATAGTATACTGGCGCTTAATATAAAACTGCCCGAAGAATGCTACACCAGAATAATTGAAGTAATGAACACTAACGGCAGTGCTAATACTGTAGCCGACAATAGTGATGAGTTTATTTATAACGCAATGGCAGAGTATTTAGATGACAAAAAACTAAATAAAGCTATTGAGAACACAGCAAGTACAGGTGAAATAAAACCCCAAGGGAATTTAGACAGGAATATTTTTATTAGCAAAATGGCTATAGCTTATGTACCTAGTAAACGCCAGTTTATTACAACTGAGCCTATACAGATTGCCACCATAAATGGTAATCAAGTAAATAAAACCATTAATGCTAAAATAGTCATTACCAAACGACGAAGCACTGCACGTTACACCCTTTACTTTGAAGTGAGCAAGTATGATTGGTTCTATATCGATTACTACTTAGGTAGTGTAACCGTAGCCAGTACCGATAAAGAATTTAATGAAATCATTAAAGAAAAAGGGCCTAAAATGACCAACGGTAAGTTTAGAATAAGAACTGCTAGTCCTCGCTCTGTGGCTAATTTCTTAACCAAGTTAGATATAGAAGATTAGAGTTAAGATAGGTCTAGAATAAACCATAACACCAACGGAAGTATTTAGTACCCGTTTAAAAATTAGGCTTCTTATATTTGTAAGATGAGTTTTGGTGGACATTCAAGTTCGATGAACAATTCGTTAAAAGAGAATGGACTCCTACGAAAACGTTCAGTTAATCGCTTTAAAAAGATAAAAGAACAATATGTAGGAAACGGAAATCAAGAAGCACATCCTACTAGCAATCTTAGCAAGGAGCAACTTTTAGAAGGCAGAAGACGCGCTATTATCTACATTAAAGACAGAAACCGTAAAAATAGAACCATTAGCATAGTGATCTTAGTGGCAGTTTCTATCACCATTTATTACTTGTCTGCATATTTTTTAGGTTGAATATTTATTTGAGTGGCAATAGGCCTACCTTTGCAGCCATTTAATTTAACACGTGCTTCATTTACAAAACGTATCCTTTGAGTTTGGCGGTAATTACCTTTTTAGAGACATTGACTGGTTTATAAAACCACGTGAGCGTATCGGCCTGATTGGTAAGAACGGTGCAGGTAAATCTACATTGCTCAAACTCATAATGGGCAAATACGATATACGTGAGGGGTCTATCAATAAAGCCGGTGGAGTAAATCTAGGATACCTATCTCAAGATATGATCAGTGAAGATGGCAATCAAACCATCTTAGAACACGCCAAAGGGGCATTTAAAAGAGCCATGTTTTTGGGTCTAGAGTTAGAAAAACTATACACCTTATTAGAGACCGACCCAAGTGACGAAAACATACAACGTATGGCCGATTACCAAGAGGAATTTGATGCACTCGACGGCTACAACATGGATAATAAAACGGCAGAGATTCTTGAAGGTTTAGGATTTAAAACCGCTGATCTTAGTCGTCCTATGCAGGAATTTTCGGGGGGATGGCGTATGCGAGTAGTGTTGGCCAAAATGCTGTTGGAAGAGCCCGATATTATGCTCATGGATGAGCCTACCAATCACCTTGACTTACCCAGTATTGAATGGTTAGAAAACTACCTAAGTGGCTATCCTGGCAGTGTGATTATTGTATCACACGATAGAGAGTTTTTGAATAAAATGATCAATAAAACCGCCGAATTAAGTAACAATAAACTTTACTTATGGGACGGAAACTATGACTTTTATCTTCAAGCCAAAGTGGAGCGAGATGACCTAATAGGAAGACAAGCAGCCAACCAAGAGCAGTATATTAAGGAGCAAGAAAAATTCATCAATAGATTTAAAGCAAAAGCGAGTAAAGCAAAAGCGGTACAGTCTAGGGTAAAAATGGTCGAAAAAATCGAAAAAATAGAGGTTATTCAAGAAGATAAATCTAACCTTAAAATAGACTTTAAAGTAGGCAAACAGAGCGGCAAGGTTGTCATGGAGCTCAATAACATTACGCAAGGATTTAACAACAATATTCTTTTTGATGATGTAAATCGCGAAATAGTACGTGGTGATAAAATTGCGCTAATTGGGGCTAATGGTACTGGTAAATCTACTTTTCTTAGCATTATAGCAGATGAGCTTCCTTTTACAGGAGAGCGTAAGCAAGGGCATAATGTTGTTCCTTCATTTTATGCGCAGCATCAGCTAGAAAGCTTGCACATGGAGTACGAGATTCTTGAAGAATTACAATACGATGCCCCACATAAAACGGACATGGAATTGCGTAGCATGCTGGGTTGTTTCTTATTTGCAGGAGATGATGTTTTTAAGAAAATAAAAGTGCTAAGCGGTGGTGAAAAAGCCCGAGTTTCCTTAGCTAAAACACTCGTTAGCGAAGCTAACTTCTTATTACTGGATGAGCCTACAAATCACCTGGACATTGATAGTATAGAGATTATCATCGAAGCCTTAAAGCGCTATGAGGGAACGCTTATATTTGTATCGCACAATAGATATTTCATAGAGAAATTAGC
>DGBH01000014.1:0-1484 GCA_002384205.1 Bacteroidetes bacterium UBA4009 | reverse complement strand
AGACGAAAAAATAGAACAGGTCAAAAAGTTACAGAAACAGCTTGATGGCAAAGAAGAGCAATTAAAGAATGCTAAATCTCATGGGGCTTCCCTTGAAGCCAAGTTAGCAGAGGCTGCCAATTTAACGCCAGAAGACTTTGAGTCATTGAGTAAAGAGTATGCAGCTTCTACAGCAAGTATAAAGTCAATTACCACGGAATGTGATGCCTTACTTGAAGCCATCATGGAACTAGAAGACTAAACAATTAATTGTATAACTAAAAAAGGGTTCGTGTAGCACACGAACCCTTTTTTAGTTATTGTCTTTTTTTTAATTTAATTGGAACTATATGCGTTCACAAAAATATGAACCGTAATAATTTTTTTCCAGATGATTACACCATATGAGAAATTAGCGCTGTTATATCCTTCGGGAATAGTTACGCTGTAAGTTTTCTCATATTTCTGCCCAGCAGTCAATCCATTTTCTGTGATTACCTCGCCCCATGCATTTGCAGAAAGTGAACCTCTCATTACATTATGGTGCTCTACGTAGCCACTTGCCCCTATTGGACCAGACTGAGGACCAGAAACTTTATCTTCTATTAGGTATGCTCCCATCACATAAACGCCTGAAGCATCAGAAAAGGCCTCTGCTTCAGCATTTATAATGAGTTTATTTCCCTCTATTTTGGCACTTAGCACTACTCCCACTGGGGCAGTCGTAAGCGTGAACGCATCTGCTGCTGCTTGAGCATCTGCTGAACTTGTCGTGTAATTTTTTCCGTTTGTAACGAAATTCGGTTTAGAACTATTAGGTGCAAATCTCGTTTGTAAACTTTGCATGGTTTCTGTGATTTCTTGATTTCTAAAAAAGCTGTTAGAGAATCCTGTACCATAATTACCCCAAGTAAGCGCTTTACCACCTTTATATCTATCAATTAAGCTGGCAAATGCCTCCCAGCCCCAATCTCCACAGTAGTAGCAGGTTTCTCCTGTTACTTTAAAAATCATTGGAACACCAGCTCTTGAAGCTTTTAGATCTACTTTATCTTCGCTATTTTCCACATAACCATCAGGCCGTCCACAGTCTTTTTTAGATACTTCTGGGTTACCTAGGCCATCGCCATCCGCATCTTGATACCATGTTTTTTCTTCACACGGCTCTTCTAATGGAGATGTTTCTGTCTTTTTACATCCTGAAATTAAACTACCTACGGCAATGAGGCAGAGTAAAAGAATACTATTTTTATGTTTCATCAAGTCAAATTTATTCAATAACTTGAATATTCAACACAAGGGCTAAAAATATCAAAGAGATGGCAGCAACTTTTTTAAAAGTTTACGCCAAGCTTTAATGTTTGATAAAATCCTCCAAGGGACACTTCTGGTGAAAGATTGAGATGTGTTTTGTTCGACTTCCATAGTTTATTGGATACATCGACGCAATAACCAGTATGATAACCCAAGGTAAACCAACCTAAATTCAAATCAGCCATTAAGGT
>DGBH01000025.1 GCA_002384205.1 Bacteroidetes bacterium UBA4009 | reverse complement strand
TATACGTGTGGCTATAAATGCCCCAAAAAACTAAGCGATCAACTACTTTTCTTAGCGTCTTTATTCCCGAATTCGTACGTTTCGTGCACTAAAATGAATTTTGAACAAGCGATTGGCTGTGCACTTCGTAGTTATGCCGATGTAAATCCATCATGGGTGATTTCTTTTGTAGAAAACAATGAATTGCAGCCACTTAGCATCAAAGAAGCACTTCAAAAACTACACAAGTAAACTCACTACCCATTAACCCACGATTTCTTGCGATAGCTAAACAATGCTCCCGAAAGCCCAAAAAATCCGGCTACCAATCCGCCTATACATGCGCTAAGAATGGGTGTAGACCAGTTGGGCAGCAAAAGCAACTTACCCATTAATGCAGCCACTACACCATGATCATTGAGGTAAATAGCTATCAGCCAAGTACCAAATACAGCTAGAAAAGGGATTCCAAAACCCGCAGCTGATTTCATTTTACCTAGGTATATCACTGAAAAGGAAATAGGCGCTAGTACCCACCAAGGCGCAACCAGTGAGCACACAGCAGTTAGTATACATATGGAGACTAAGAGAATACTATTTTTCATGGTTTATGCTAATGGTAAAAAGTGATTTAGATATTTCTGAAGATTTTCGAACTAAGACAAGTTTGTCATACTCTCCTTTTGCCCAGGTGGATATACGATTTTTATAGAAAGGACTTGCTGGGTTCCCACTTTGGCCTCCAGGATATGTTCCATACGCTTCTGGGGTCTTGCCCAACAATACAATCATCCGCCAACTAGGTCCAAACTTCTGTTGCATCGCATTCAAACTGTACTTAGTTCCGCCCAAGACTAGTTCCATTTCTGAGAATGCAGGTAAACGAGTAAGATGCAGTATTTGAGCGTTCTTAGACTTACTCAATGTGATTCTATCTAACCCCATTACAACCCTAAACGATTGATTTATTAGATCGTCTAAGGATTCTACTTTTGAAGTGGATACTACATCGTAAAACTTACTCGACCTTTGTCTTTCAATCATATTAACCGTAACCCAATAGTCAGGTTCGGGAAGAGCAACTTTTTTATTTTGTGCATATGCTTCATCCCACAGCATTTCATGAAAAGTACTGAACCACCGGTCAAACAAAACTGCCGCTACAGAAGAAGCATCATAATGATAATCCCACTTAGCTAATTCCTTAGCATAGGCATGCATAGCACTTTCTGCGTTGAGTCTTGGCAGCATAACAGCAAGAGCCTCATCTGCCAACATGCTATACGTACTGTTTTGCATGGCTTTCATATAGGTTAAGTCCACGACCTCTTTATTGGCTAGATACTTATGTACTGTTCTGCCTCTATAAGGTTCAAAATTTCCGTTATAATAATAAGGGTAATACTCACTCGCACTGTATTGGTTTGCACTGCTAACATACCCTCTTTTTGGATTACGTTCTTGTGGATTGGCGTAGCGTGGTATAAAACCTGACCATCCATTCTCAGAACTGGAACCATCGCTAATGGTAACGCCTTGCATATATTTTTTTATAGGTAGGGAGCCATTTATACGTATCCCTATTTCATTTTTATTATCTGCATAAATAAAGTTTTGTGCAGGCGCATAAAATGCCGCAGTAGATTTCAAATAATCGTCATAATTATCACATTGCATTCCATTTACAAAAGCCATAAACTCAGGTGTAGGTGCCGCATCATGCGCTATCCAACGGAGGGCTAAGTTGGCTTTATCATCCACTACTGGACCCCAAACAGTGTACCTAACAGTATCGTAAACCACCTTCTCGCCTTTAACTAAGATCTTTTCTATTTTAAGATCCGCCTTTTTTAGTTGACCGTCTAGCATATAACTGGTTTTACTTTTATCGGTCCATTTTATCGTGTAGTAGTCTGAAACATCATGACCAACATTCGTCTCACCCCATGCTATGTTTTCGTTAAACCCAATCATAATTCCGGGCATTCCAAGTAAGGTCACTCCTTGTGCAGAAAATTCGGGAGTTGTAATAGCTATCTCATACCACACTGATGGCAGGCTCAATCCTAGATGTGGATCATTGGCAAGCATGGGTAAACCTGTAGCACTTTTAGCGCCACTCACCGCCCAGTTATTGCTGCCAACTCCATCTGGAGACCGAGGCCGTTGTATGCTGGGTAAATTAAGACTAGAAACCACCCCTTGATAGGAATCTTTGCTTCGTTCAGCGTCAGCATATGGTCCTTCGGCTATTGGAATGTCTTTCGGATTCCTATCCGGATAGATCAACTTGAAATCTTCTTTCCCAAATACGCGGAGTGCATTGCTCATTTCAATATCATTCTCATAATCGGCCAATGTTTGGGTCATTGCCTTAAGCAGCAACGCAGAATGTCTATTGGACCACGTACTTGGCTTAAAATCTAAGAGTTTGTATTCTATTGGATAATCTTTAGGAGCTAAGTTATCTATAAAATGGTTAACACCAGCAGTATATGCATTCACATTTTTTAGTTCTTCAGGAAAGTTATCCCATCCTTTAAGTGCATTATCTGCTGCAAAACCAAGTCCTAATCTACGTTGTTTCTTATCATACTCTACCAGATTAGGTCCGAGAATTTCAGCTAGTTTACCGTCTGGAGAGCGGGTAGAAATATCCATTTGAAATAGCCGATGATAGGCTTCTACATAGCCTTGTGCAAACATTGCGTCTTCTAAATTTTTTGCATAAATATGAGGGACCATTCTGTCGTCAAAAACGATAGTAACCTCTTCCTTAATAAGTTCACTTGTAAGCTTAAAGTCTGAATAATTCTTGCTATTTTCGGAGTTTTGCCATGCTCCGGTATAAGGATTTAACAGTTTACCTATAGGCGGAATAGGTTTCCCTCCTATGGTATGTGAGTTGTTAAAAAAATAAACTAAGCCTAGCCCAATAATCAATGATAAAATTCCAAGTACTTTTTGCATTCTAAGATGACGAAGTTAATAAAAAAATACATTGGTATTCCAATGAACTAAATAGTGATTCTCATGTTTGTAATGTTGTGATGAGCAGTGCACCGTTAGACTTAAATCGTATCATAGAAATGGCGTGGGAAGACCGCACTAGTTTCGATACCATTAAACTACAATTCGGCATAACGGAGCAAGAGGTAATTCGATTAATGCGCAGAGAATTAAAACCCAGTAGTTTTAGACTTTGGCGAAAGCGAGTGCAGGGAAGAGTAACCAAGCACAATAAACTAAGAGGCTGGGTAGAAGGTAGACATAAGTGTAATCTTCAACGAACCATTTCAAATAATAAAATTAGTAAACGATAGTATTAAGCTTAATCCCATCCCTATCTAATTGGGTAACTGTATTAAGTCTATTTAGTACGAATCAAACCGTACAATGCCACTATCGCCCAAAACACATTCACGACTAGAAAAGGGTATGCATTAAGGTGATACGCATTTAATGCTAAAAGCAGTGCGCTGCCAAAGTTTATCCAAATATAGGATTTCGTAGTGGTGCTCATTTTCCCCGTTGAGTTTAAAAAAAATGCCGTAAGTAAGCCAATAGCTCCTATCCAACCAATGAGTTGATTAACTAATTCCATGATTCAAATATAGAATTTCGATTCAAGTTCATAGCCTTCATTTTGAAAAAGACCATTCATAAAACAAAATATAACCTCTGTAAAGAAGGCAACTAAGAAAAGTTAGGTATAGAGTTACTCTTTGATTAAGTCTTTATACTTTAACTGAAACTTTACTACCTTGGGACCAATTACTGCGTTGCAATACCCGTTGGTTTCTTTATTTAAGTTATAATAGTCTTGATGGTACTGCTCTGCGGTGCTGTAATTCCGAATAGGTTCTATGGCTGTAACAACAGGATTACTCCAAAGGTTGCTGGCATCAATGTGCTTTAACACTTCACTTGCAATGGCCTTTTGCTCATCGTTATGATAAAAAATAACAGATCGATATTGTGTTCCATGATCACCTCCTTGTTGATTAAGTGTAGTAGGGTCGTGCACATGAAAGAGGATATCTACCAGTTTTTCGTAGGTAATAATGCTTGGGTCAAATACAATTTGAGCTACTTCTACACTTCCTGTATTGCCTTCACAAACCATTTTATATGTAGGATTCTTGAGCTTTCCTGCAGCATAACCATTTTCTACATGATGCACGCCTTTTAGTTTTTGAAAAAGAACGTCTACGCACCAAAAACAACCTGCTCCAAAAGTTGCTGTATCTAGTTTACTCATGTCTAAAGGTTCGTTTTTTATAACGGCGGGTAAGGCCTCTCCACCTTCCACAAAGTTCATTGATATGCCATTTACACAATGACGCGTATTTTTAGGTGTCATCATTTCACCTTCAAAAACATGGCCAAGATGTCCTTGACAATTAGAGCATACAATCTCGGTACGGCGACCATCAGCATCTCGCACTCGGGTTACAGCTCCAGCTATCTCGTCATCAAACGATGGCCAACCACAGTGACTGTTAAATTTAGTAGCTGAAGTATAGAGTGGCTGATTGCATTGTTTACAGATGTAGGTTCCGTTGGCTTCGCTATCTGTAAACTCACTTGTACCAGGATATTCTGTGCCTTTATTTAAAATTACGCGTTGTTCTGCTTCTGTTAATACATTGAATTTCATTTCGGTTTGTGGAGATTTACTTGATTTATGGGTACTTGTTTGTGCATTGCATGCTACTACAAAGAATAAACAAATAAGATAATAAATTGTCTTCATCCCTATATAAACCACTGAAGTGTCCTTTTAGATTTTGTCGTTATCCATTTTTCTATGAACGATATGAAGATCGGGATGAACAAAACTAATAATCATTTATTCCTTTATTTATAATTTGATTAAATACGAAGAAATTTTGACCGACTGAGCCTTGTGCACTTTTAAACTAAATCATGGCCAAAAAAATTTCTTAGCTTTGCCAAATAATGAATGCAATAGATCAAGGTGATGTAAATTACACCATAGAAAATGGAATTGCTACCGTACAATTCCACCATCCTTTAAGCAACTCGTTACCAGGCAAAGTACTTGCTAAACTTGCAAATACAATAACCACACTTGGATCCAATAATGATGCTGTAGTCATTATCGTAAGAAGTGAAGGAGATCGTGCATTTTGTGCAGGCGCCAGTTTTGATGAGCTCGTAGCCATTGAAAATTTAGCTAAAGGCACTGTATTTTTTTCTGGATTTGCCAATGTTATAAATGCGTGTCGCAAATGTCCTAAGCTCATTATTGGTCGGGTGCAAGGTAAGGCGGTAGGTGGCGGAGTTGGACTAGCAGCTGCATTCGATTATACACTTGCCACCACTCAAGCTTCCGTAAAACTGAGCGAATTGGCTGTGGGGATTGGTCCTTTTGTAGTTGGCCCAGCAGTAGAACGCAAAATAGGCTTATCGGCTATGAGTCAACTTGCAATAGACGCTACCGGATGGCAATCAGCAAAGTGGGCTAAAGATAAGGGCCTATATGCTAATGTGTACGACACCACAGAAGAAATGGACGCAGCTATTGACAGCTTAGCTCAAAATCTAAAAAATAGCAATCCGGAAGCAATGCGATTACTCAAAGAAGTGTTTTGGAGAGGAACAGAAGATTGGGACACCTTACTTTCGGAACGTGCCGCTATCAGTGGACAATTGGTGCTTTCTGATTTTACTAAAAACGCTATTAATAGTTTTAAAGCTAAGTAAAGGATGAAAGCTAGCAGAAAATCTAGCTTAGATTTTCTTCACGTATTTGGTAATAATAACTACCGTTTGGCCATCTACCTTTCCTTCTATATACTCTTCGTTATCTGGGTCTAATCGAATATTTCTTACGGCAGCACCTCGCTTAGCAGTAAGACTACTGCCTTTTACATCTAAGTCTTTAATGAGCACCACAGAGTCGCCCGTTGATAGAACTACGCCATTACTGTCTCTATGAATGACACCGTTGGTGGATGCAGCTTCCACACCTTCTTTAGCCCACAATGTTGTTTCCTCGTCCATATACATCATATCCAATAAGTCATCAGGCCATCCTTGTCCTTTTAGTTGGGTCAACATGCGCCATGCTACTACTTTAACCGCATTTGCTTCTGACCACATACTATCATTCAAACATCTCCAATGATTCGGATCTACCTGGGTTTCATCCCCTAACTGTTCATAGCATGTTTCGCAGGTCATAACACAATTATCGGCTAGTTTACCCTCTTTAGGCGCAACAGCATAAACAGTAAGTCCATCTTTGCCGCCACATAGCTCGCAACTATCATTTCCTCTATCTCTTAAATCTTGTTCTACACTCATAGTATATCTATTAAAGTTTGCAAAGTAGCAATTTGGTCACGGTAAACTTATACCACTTAACTATAAAATGCCAAATAAAGATTCGCTTTAGCTAATAACCTTATATGTATCCTAAATTAGTTACATACATTTGCTTTATGCTTATGCAACAGATACGCGCATTTGGTTACGCAATAAATGGTATTGGATTATTTTTTTGGAAAGAACGCCATGCTAAAATACATGCAGTAGCCTCTTTCTTTATTATTGCACTAAGTTATTATTTTAGCATCACTTCCTCAGAATGGCTTTGGGTGCTTCTCTGTATTACCTTAGTAATTGTCACTGAAATGATTAATACCGCTATTGAGCGACTCTGCAATAAGCTATCCACAGAAATAGATCTTGATATTAAAATTATAAAAGACGTAAGTGCCGGTTTCGTACTAATAAGTTCATTGTTTGCCGTGGCTGTCGCTGCAATCATTTTTTCTAGTTATTTGTTGTAAATATTATGGACGCACAAGTACTTTATGATGC
>DGBH01000063.1 GCA_002384205.1 Bacteroidetes bacterium UBA4009 | reverse complement strand
GTTAGCATTTTAGTCTCGGCATTCCACTCTGCGAAGGATACACCTGGCATGTCTAATGCTTTTTCAATTTTCTCTTTGCACATTCCGCACTCCCCTTTTACTAAGATTTGTTTGGTAATCGTTTTGGCGGATACACCTAGTGTAGCGGCCATTAATACTGCTAAAATTATGTTCTTCATGTTATTAATTGTTGTTATTTATAGTTATTTAAATGGATTTGAATATTCTTCTTTGGTTAATAGTTCGTCGTCTGTTAAGGTCTTTAAAAAAGATACAAGTGCAGCTTTTTGAGAAGGACTCAAATATACGGAATCTTTAAGAGCATGCATATTGGGACTATTGGCTAAACTATTGCAATTGTCTTTCATAGGTCCTAAGTAGAACTGCACTACTTCCTCTAACGTTTTAAATCTGCCATCATGCATATAAGGGCCAGTTTTTTCTATGTTTCGTAAACTTGGTGTTTTAAATTTACAATCATCTTTCGGGTTGCCAGTTACTCCACCTTGTCCCAAATCATCGTTACTGGGCAATCCGTTGTTTAAAAATTCTCTACGCATAAATAAACTATTGCCATGGCAGTGGAAACAATCCGCGCCGTAGTTTTGAGGATTTTTCGGGTCTATTTCATTGTCAATTGTTATGGCTTCCGAATTAAATATAATTTGACCAACCTTCTCTTGGGCTGTAAATTTATCAAGGCCCAATGCTACTCTATCAAACTTAGAATTGCCAGAAATAATACTCATCATAAATTGCTCTAGTGCCTTACCCAACAATTCTTCACTGAGTTCTTGCGCATTAAATGCTTTTTTGAAATGTGCTTTATACAACGGGCTGTTATTTAGTTTAGCCAGCACATTTCCCACGGTTTCATTCATTTCCGTAGGATCGGTTATTGGCGTTATAGCCTGATGTCGTAATACATCTGATCGACCATCCCAAAAGAAACCATCCAAATGCCACATTAAATTAAAGATAGGCATTGAGTTCCGTTTACCGATAGCCCCCGTTATTCCCATGCTAAATTCTTTTCCGTTATCCGTAAATCCTTTAGATTGGTTGTGACAGCTACCGCAACTTTGAGAGCTATCTGCACTTAAAATAGGATCGTAAAATAGCATTCTGCCTAGAAATACACCTTCTGCTGTTATAGGGTTGTCGGCAGGTATTCTAGGCGGTGGAAGTAGTGCCTTATCATAGGTGAATACATACGGAGTAGTGCTAAAAGGGGTGTCTGGAATTTCATTTACGACATCTTTACACGCATAAATGCTGGCTATTAAAAACAATATGACTCCCAGTTTTTTCATAGGTTTATTCTGTTATGCTTTTCACACTAAACACATCTACCATATTGGCAAATAGTTTTGTAGTTACAGGGTCTGTTATGCTGTGTGTACTGGCCCCATCTATGCTGATAGTATAAGTTTCTGGATTTTGAAATACTTCTGCTACGTCATACTCAAGTATAGCTTTAAGCGCTGCTTCTTTCTTTGTAAAGGAAATAGGTAAGTCAAAATCGGTTTTGTTGTGAACGCCAGATAAATGAAAAATAAAACTTTCATTATTGGCGGTTGTAATTCCCTCTATCGCGGTGTAAACGTAGCCAGCTGTCCATCCCCAATAAAGCGAGTTGTTGATAGGTGCCAATGGATGTTCTGACATATACACATTCGGGTTGCCATGATTGGTTACCGAATCTAAGCCAATGGATAATCCCAGTGATTTGTAATTTCCCATCGGTACATTTTTAAGTGTGAAACTGGTTTTGTCACCATTTACTTGTATATAAGCGTATTGTTTTCCTAAAGAAACCTTGGTATCGTCCATCGTGGTTAGGTAAAACTCACTCAATATATAGGCATATCTACCGAAGGAAACTGTTTCCTGACTTGGTAGCGTAAAAGTAGATACAAAATCAAGATCTTCTGCTCCTAGTTTATGATTAATAGTGACAGTCATATCTGATACTTCTTGCGGCAAATCTGGTTTTGGTTCTTCCTCATCAGGTTTACATCCAGCAAAGCCTAACAAAAGTGCACTGAGTGCTATGATTACTGTTTTTTTCATTTTTATAAAAATTTTCAATACATCAAAAGTGCCATTACTAACATGGTGCCATCTTCTATAATGGTAACATAACTCATAGGTAAATTAAAAACCGTACCGAGACAGGCACATTGTATCTCAGATTTATTAATTACCGAACGTATAACCCCTACAAGACTTACAAACATAACTACTGCGGTAATTAAATGTGTAATGCTTTGGTCAGAATAAAGCAAATAAGCTATACCCAGTCCAAGCTCTATAAATGGAAAAGCATAACCGTACCATTTTGCTTTTGCCGCCACGAGGTCGTATGACCGATAAGCCATAGCAAACGCAGGAATGTCAAGCATCTTAAAGAACGAAAATATGATAAAAAAACCTGCCATAGAATTAGCCATCCATGTTTCTATCAAGAACATGCCACTACTGTATTCAATAAGCAAGGTTGTACCTAGTAAGTAGAGAACAATAATTAGTAAGGGTTTGTAACTCTGCTTGCTAGTCTTAGACTCCTTGGCGGCTACATACGTTGCATCTATTTTGTAGTCACCAGCAGACTCCACCAAGGATGTAATGATATCTTGATGTGGTAAGCTAGCGCCACTCAGCATTGCTTTTCCTGTTTCTTTATCTATACTCACCTTTTGTATAGCTGCATTGCTATATAAGGCTTTTTCTATTTTGCTCACGCAACTCATGCAGGAAATACCTGCGATAGTTATTTCTTTTTCTTCCATTATGATTTTAGTCTTAGTCTAAATCCTCCATATATCATTCTACCAAATATAGGGCCCCATACCAATCCTGCATCAAAGTTACTGCTAAATGGTTTATCGGCTTCTTGTATAGGGTTTTCTTGTTTGTAATTCAATAAATTCTCTGCTCCTATATACACTTCAAATTGTTTCTTGAAGGTTTTACTTATTTGGGCGTTCCATAAAATAAAATTAGGAGAAGCTATATAGTATGGGTTATAAGTCGGATTGATGTTAGGCGGAATGGGCACGGTAGGGTAAAATTTGCCTGCAATACGCTGCATCCCGTACCATGTTGCAGTAGAGCTAAATTGCCAGTCTTTTCTGGTTTTTTGTGTAAGGTTGATAAATGCTCTATGCTGTGAGATAAAAGGCTTTGCAAGGGTACCCAAATCTTTGTATTTGGTTTGTACATCAAACATACGATAGGCTATTCTAATGTCGGTTCTTCTTGCAGGTTGTAAGTCTAATTGGGTTTGAAAACTATGAGCCCGAGTGCCATTCTTCATGTTGTAAAAACGAGCAACACCTTCCGTCTCTCTATCCACTACAACTTCTTGCAGAAATGTGGTATTAAAATAATCTAAGCCGATGGTGGCGGGCATAAAAAGTAATCTAAACTCATGTTCAAAGCTCAAACCCGAATTTAGTGCTACTTCTTGTTCTAATCCGTAAGCCAAATTGGGATTAGTCATTTCTAGTATCAATGTACGCCCACTGGCAAAAACTTGTTGGTTTTGAGCTAAGGGATTACTGGTTCTTCTGCCCATTCCTGCAGACATGCGAAGTGAGGTTTTTTCTTGGTTAAATCGGTATTTGCCATGAAAACGAGGCGTTATAGAAAGTCCGTAAATAGAATTGTAATCCGTTCTAATGCCACCTACTAAACTAAAGGTCTCTTTTGGTTTATACGTATATTCGAAAAATGCACCAGGAACAGCCTCTTGTCTGGTAAAATAAAAGCCAGCATAACGCTCACTGGTATTGTCAAATAGGAAAGAAAGCCCAGTTTGGAACTGATGAAAAGTGTTACCAATAATACTTTGATAAAGCAAGTTGACGTATGCTTGATCGGCACGTGCTTCATAGGATTTATTATCTTCTACAGATCCATAGGTACTGGTTAAATTGGAGTGATTAAAGTTGTACTGAGAGCCAAAACTGCTGTATGGCTTATTTTTATTAACCTTGCCCAGTTTGGCAGAAACGTCAAAAACTTCAGCGTCTATTCCAATACCATAAGCATTTTTATCGCCGTTGGCAAACGCGGTTTGTCCGGCTTCTTGGGTGTTGCGTTGGTAGCTTGCCGTGGCGATTCCTTCAAGCCCTACGTCGGTTATAAATTGCCATCTGTTCATGAGTTTATAATCTTTCGACAGTGGGACATCTAAAAATCCGTCGTTATTTCTATCGAAATTAGAACCACGGTAGCCGTATCTACCAAAAACAGAAGTCGCTACTTTTTGATTTATATCCTTTACGTACATAAAGTCGGTTTCAGCGCGACCGCCGTTGCTCACAAACTGGTCTATCAGTAACTTTTCCTTACCAAATGGCTTTTTTAATTCTACGTTAATTTGACCCGCGATACTTTCGTATCCATTTACTACGCTGCCGGCTCCCTTGGTAATCTGTATAGCATCTACCCACGCAGAAGGGATGTAACTTAAGCCGTAATAACTGTTGAGTGTTCTCACAGAGGGCATATATTCTTGTCCTATTAAGGTATAAAATCCATCTAAACCGAGCATTTTGATTTGCTTGGTGCCTGTTACGGCGTCGGCAAAACTGGCATCTATAGCGGGTGAATTTTCAAAACTCTCTGATAGATTACAGCACGCCGCTTTTTGAAACTCGCGTTCACCCATGAGTACGGTGGTTCTAGGGTCTAATTTACTCAGGCTATAACTGAGTCTTTTTGCAAAGACGGTAGCTCCTTGCAATTCGTTTTGATCTTTTAAGGTAAATACTACCGGTGTTTTAAGGTCTTTTACGTAGATAGTGTCAGATTTATACGAAGCAAATGATGCAATTAGGTAAGGCGCTTCGTGATGATGTTCTATCACAAAATGCCCTGAACTATCGGCATAAACGCCGCTGGGGTTTTCTTGCCAGTGCACAAAGGCTCCCGCTATAGGACGTATCTTATCACCAATGGTGTATGTAACTGTCCCACTTATGTCATGTTGCTCGTGTTGCCCTTGTACCCAAAGACTACTTAGCATGGTGACCATTAAAATTATTTTTTTCATTATGTATGTTTTTGTATGATTGGAAATTAGAAAATTAATTGAACGCACGGTTCAAAAAAAATCTAACTCCTAACACAAAAACACCTGCAGAAAACTGGGTTTTAGTCTGACGTTATCAAACGAGAAAAATGGGGTTTGATAAGTGATTTCTGAGACTAAAAGTTCTTGGCAATTTAGTTTAACCGGCAGGTCAAAAATGGGGGCGTTCTGTAACTCAAAGCTACCTTCACTCGCTAAATCTTGATAAACAGGAGATTGAACAATCTCTTTTTCTTCTTGGCAAGAAGCTGATTTTTGCGGATGACAACAGGAACTAATTTCTATTTTAGCAGTATGGGAAATGCCCAGGTTCTCTATGCTTCCACAGCACTGACTCATATCAATATGAAGTCCAATACT
>DGBH01000080.1:14481-15346 GCA_002384205.1 Bacteroidetes bacterium UBA4009 | reverse complement strand
AGATTGGAAGGATTTACAGGCTTTGCCAGTGATACCTTCCCAGCGTATGCCTCCAATGAGTATTTTACCAATGAAGAGAATTTAGATCTTCCCATAAAATTAAAATCCAGTCTATATAAATGGAAAGATGATCAGGGGGGAAGCGCAGATTTATTTGTGAATGTAACTAGAATTTCGAAGGAGTATTATGCCTACGGCAAAGCACTGCAAACCTACAATCCGGATAATCCATTTGCAGAACCGAGACCTTTGCCCAATAATATAACAGGAGGATTAGGGCTGTTTGCCATAACCAGAACCATTCGCGTAAGAATAGAATAAGCAGTTTAACTTATCTACATTAAAACATAGGAAATAAAAAAAGGCGGAGCTAATGCTTCGCCTTTTTGGTAATATTTCTTTTGGTCTATTGCAAGTTGTATCTAAGTGTTACCCCAAAGTCTGTTAATGCCGATGGGAATGAGTTACTGGTAACCGGATTATTTGCATTTCGATTGTAGAACATTCTAAAATTAAGTGCATCACTTATCTTGTAATCGATGGACGGTCTTATGCTCACTGTTTTTATACCGCCGGTTGGAATATAGGAGTCTTGACCAGGTCCGTTTCCATCAATGGTTCTTACGATGGTAACGCCATCGCGAATAGAGAAGTCAAAACGGATGTTTAAATCGTTACGAAGTAATATGTTTTTCCCGTCTAGCTTGATGGGTAAACGAATCCCTGAAGCTCGGTAACCTGCACCAATTACAAATTCTTTGTTACGCATTTCTACCATGGTACGCGTAATTAGGTTCATTTGCAAGTTACGGTCGGTTTTGTATTCAAACTTGGCGCTTATTCCTTCTTTGGTAGTTATATCTAT
>DGBH01000080.1:6106-14261 GCA_002384205.1 Bacteroidetes bacterium UBA4009 | reverse complement strand
TTACTAAAAATATCTTTAAAAACGTCTAATTGTGACAGTCCATTATAAGTAACTCTCCAATTGGGAATAGGAATTTTTCTAAATGCATCAAGGCTAGAATTGCCTGCATTCTTACCCGTATAAGCGGCTAAGAAGGAGTGAAGTAGCACTTCAGGGTGACCGGCTGAATAACCAAGTGGGTATCCAGAAGTATCCTTATCGTTTAATTGCGCACCATACAATTGTTCGTATACTCCGCCTGCACCCAGGTCTCTACTTTGTAAACGCTGTGCTATAACATTTCTGTTGTTTTTAAACTGGTTAAATGCATCAGAAGAAAAGTCTTTGTTCAGCTTATCAAACATGGTAGCCCAAGAACCATAGGAGGTAGTGAATGTTCCTACTTCTGTATAAAATTCATCTTCAAAAGTACCACGTGCTTCTGAATATTTGAAATTACTATTGATGTTTAGACTTTGTCGTTTGTTAAAACTAACGTTGATTCTAAATCCTTTGATGGGCTCAACGGTAGCACTACCATTAATATCTACCCCATGCAAGTTTACATAGCGTGATATTTGGTTGGTGTCTTGGGTTAAAAATCCGTTGCTTGCTATGGTCTTTCTAAAGTTTTCACTTTGACCTCCTAAGATAAATGGCAAACCCGGAGCATTATTTTTAAAGTTCTGACCAAGGTAATCGATGGTTTTGTTAAATCCAGGAAGTGTTGTTCCATCGGTAAAGGTAAAAGTGCCTTGGGCTTGTTTTAGCATCATCAGAAACTGAAAAATAGCTTTTGTAGTGGCACTCAACTCATCTTTGTCTTTTTTAGCATTTACGGCATCGGGGTCATCTTCATCTCTAGCGGGCGATCTTCTTGCGGCAGGTTTATTTACTTTTTTCAAGAACGGAACCTTATTGTAGAAAGAGATAAAATTTAAGTTACTGGTAATACCCATGGTTCTAGAATTCTGGATGGTATTACCCAATGATACGGCCGCTGGCGGTGCATTTTGCCATTGGTAGTTTCCGGTATATCTGGTGGTTACCGTCATCCAATCCAGCATTTTTATCTTTCGTAAGGGAAGACTGTAGTTGGCATTTACGGTCTGGTTAAAGTCCCGGAGTTGTCCAAGTGATGAGAAATCTCTCCACATAGAATCTTTCTTTTCACGAGTATCTAATGCACCAAAAGGCTCTTCTACCCACGAGTTGGCTGAAGAGGCATAGTCTACCGATAAAGATTTGGTCAGATTCCATTTAGCGCCATAAATACGACCTATGTTAAAGGTTTTGTCATACAAAAGAGGAACGATGCTTTTAAAATTATCGTTGTCTCTATTTTTTAACACGGCATATCTTCTATCTACTTCTATCCTAAAGTTAAGATTAGAGGGTTTTAAACCAAGATTAAAATCTTTTATTAGGGTTAGTTTCTTTGATTTTATAGATTTTTTGAATGGTTCCCAGGAAAGAGGCTTTGGAGAAAAGTTATAGGCTAAGCTTGTTTTGTATGTTTTAACATCATTACGTTCTATAATCTGACTTCTTCTAAACAGCCGTTGATACGCAAAGGAGTAATTCCAATTAGAGACGTCATATAGGTGTGATTCTCCCGCACCTGTTTTGTTTTTCTTTACGTTGGTAAAGTTCAGGCTATAACGGCTATTGTAGTCTTGTGCAGCGATACGTATGGCTTCTTTTTCGGTTTGCGTTTCAGCATTGTTAATAGCTGTGCGAAGCAATATATCTGGATTTAGAGGATAAAATTTAGGATTAACAATATTCTCACTGTAGCCTATGAACATAGGTACCGTAATGCCCGATTTCTGGGAGAAAAATTTACCTAGTTCTAGGTTTGTAGCTATATCGTATTGTATTTGCTCGGTGATGTTACGCTCATTTAGCTTTTTATCTATACCGCCAAAACCAATGGATTGGTAGTTTCCAGAAACGGCAACATTAGCAAAATCAGCTAGTTTAGCTACCATTCGTGTGGTTGCAGCATAACCTCCTTTATTGGCAAAATCCACCAAGCGTAACTCATTAAACCATACTTCCGCACAGAGCGCATCGCTGCTACCATTACTTGGATTTTTTACACCTAAGAGTATGGTTCTTACGTTACTTAAATCTGGTAATCCAATGATACTAATTTTATGTCCGTTTGCTAAGGTTTCTGAATAGAATCCGTTAGGATTAGCACTATTAGCTAATTGTCTATTTAGTTTCACACGGTAAAATTCTTCTAAATCTATGAGTATTTCATTTTCAGAAGGCCACACCGAAGCGGGGTCTGCATTGCCATTGGGTGAGATAATAAGCGGAATCTCGTATTGGTAAAAGTTATTTTCTAAGTCGGTACCTATACGCATAATAGCAACTACATCTCCTTTTTGAACCAAGGGATCTTGAGACTCTGCGTGTACAAACATTTTTAGTTTTTTGTAGTTACGTATATCGTATTCCACTGGTCTATATGCTCCACGAGCGTCATCCCTTCCTAAGTTACATACAGCTATGGAAAGAGATTGTTCATTTTGTTGAAGATTAGCCTGTTGTGTTGGATCTATCTCGCGACTAAATCCAGGAGGCACCACGTAAGGTATAGGAACTCGTTTGCTGTTTTCGTTTACATTAACCGTCGAAACCACCAACTCAACGCGGTCGTTGGGGTCTATAGCTGGACCAACGCGCGGAGGGAATTTTAACGTGTTGAGGTAACGTCTCCAATCTGCTCGTACCAATTGTAAGTTTCCGAATCGCAACACCAGACTGTCCTCAAAACCACTTACATACATTCTCATAAATCGAATCGATTTAAAATCTTGAATACCTCCTACTTTTTTATCGTATTGGCGTATAGGTATTTTGAGTTGATACCAGGTTACTTTGTTTGGCTCAGCTCCTGGATCTATTTGATTAGCATCTGTGTAAACGGAATCGGTCACAAAGTTCTCGCCTATTCTGAGCTTATCAGGCGATATTTCTATTTTATATTGATAGTATTCTTCATTCAGATTCACGGTGTAATCCTGATTAATGTCTTCGTCATCTGGAATAGTATTGGCAGATTTCGGAGTTCCGTCATCTAATTTATCGACTGTACTGTTGCCCTCAAAACCGTTGTAATTTTTATAACGTTGAAGTACCATCGCATTACTACCGTCATAAATGGGGTCTCGAGGGTACATATAATTATCTGCAGAAGGATCGGCTTCTGCAATTTTGTATGCCAAAGATGCTGTGCCGTGTTTGACTGCTATGGCATCAAGGTAAAATTTAAGTCTTGTTCGTTCCACCTCATCGCTCATGCCATCTAGACCTATATCTTGTGCGGTACGAGCAGCAGGATCATTATCAAAGGCCTTATTGATAATCTGGCCACGTGGGGTTAAAGTGTATTTGCCAGAATCTACGGTATAGTTGCCATTAGGAACGGGTAAACCGTTTTCGGCAGATCTTTTTCGGTCAGGAATTATATCTTCAGAAACACTTCCTAGGTTTATATAAAGCTGACCGGTATTATGTTTGGTGCCTTGATGTTTTGAGTAAACAAACGGATCCATAAGCCACACTTCTATATAGTCTATGTTGGTAGCTTCAAAGTCGTTGGTTTCTATTCTCCGCATAATACCCGCCCAATTTTCTTTTGGATTATTGAGTGTCCCATCGGCTTCCATGTTTTCAGTATTAAAGTTATACTGACCTCTTTCGTCTGGATAGTAGCTCAAATCTAAGGTAGGTAATTGCTGTGGCTGACCTTGTTGTAGTTCTATCTCATCAAAAAGTTCTTTAAGCGTTACCGTTCTTACCCAATGGTTAGACTGTTGTAAGGTGTTGATATTAGAAGGAGTAAGGTTGCTTTTAGATTGGAAAACAGGATCTATATTATACCATGCTAGCTTGGCTCGTTTACTATTGTATGTGCTGTCCGCTTTAAAAGATGTGGTGGTTTCCGGGAATAAATCAGGTTGCCCTTGTGGGGTACTGGCCATATACCAACTGCGTACATATTTTAAATCATAGGGTGTTTCTGCACCTTCAAAATCGTCAAGATAAGAAGTCCCTTTGTCACCCTGCGTTTTTGCTTTGTGGGGGATAAGGTGCGCAAATTCTCCTGTTATACTAATGGTAGACTTCTCTTTGGTTTCTATAAAAGGAAGCTTGTCTACCATACGCGTTAAGAAGCGCGACTCGGTATTATACGAACCGTCTAAACCCCAAATAGAGTTACGTAAGGGCTCTTCACCTATATTTACTTTATTGGTAAGTGGCCGCTCATTCATGTACATATAGGTTCCACCTAGCAGTAATTTGTCAGAATGTTTGTAATCTAGTCGAGTACCAATTAGTGATTTTTGTTGAATATTGATAAGAGAATTACTCTCGCACGTCGCTTTGATCGCAGCGCCAGAGTTAAGTATGCCTTGATTTACAATGGTAACATTACCCATGGTATAATCTACGGTATAATCTGATCCCTCATTTAGCATATTACCGTTAGCCGTAACACGTACTGAGCCTTTGGATATGTTATAACATTGTAGTTTTATTTTATCGGAAGATGAACCTTTAAACGTTCCGCGTAAGAAAAATTTATTGTGTTTTAAATCTTGTTCAGCATTCCATTTGGTTGTTTGGTAGAGCGAGTCGTAAACATAATAGTCGGCCTTGGTTTTATCAATAAATTGTTCGCGTAAAAATGCCCCAAAAGGTTCTCTAACAGGAAATATAATTCGGCCTTTGGTGGCGTCGATGGTTACGCCATTTATGAGATCAAAAACGCCGTCAGGCTTTGCTTCTTGTTGTTTATTTATCTTGTCCAGATTCAGAACTGTGATCAGTTGTTTTTCTTTAATTCGTGTTTCGCTGGCATCTACAGGCAGGTAGTTTAGGTCTGCACCACTTGGGTCATCTGCATATACTACGTTCATCGTAAAATCTTCTTGCTGAAGGTTATACGTGTTCAAGGAATAGATGTTTTTCATCATCAGATTCCAAGTAGGTAAATTGGTTTTGATGGTAGAATTTTTAAGTAGTTTAAGGTTGAGGTGACTATTGTCGCCAGTAGAAATAGAATTATTTACCGTAAGGTCTCCTACTTGATGATTTTCGCCATTAATCGTATAGGTATAGGATACCATGAGCAGCTCATCATTGTTAAGAGATTGGTTTAGTGACAAATAACCCAGCGTAGGGTGGTACGAGAATTCGTTTTCATTCAACTTTCGTGCATTGCTTAAGCATTCATAGTCAGTACCTAATTGTAGTCTATTGTCTATAGGGTTACAAAACTCGGTGCTTCTGTCAACAATATCTCGGTATAAACTGGTGGCGTAATTATCTGGGTAGGCATTGGCAGGGCCCACTAAGAAATCACGGTAGGTATTATCCGCATTTTCGCCTAAGTCCATGTAGCCCATTACGTTTCGGGTGTTGCCTACCGAGTTGTTACGGTTAGTTATCCAAACCTCAATATAGCTTATCTGTACATTTGACGCTATAATTGGCAGTCTAGAAAGCGCTTTGTTATAATTATTTGCAAAATATTGCGATAAGAAATAATGCCTGTTTACGTCGTAATTGTGTGCTTGAATATTGTAATTGGTGATTTGAGCACCTCCGGTAACTTGTGTTTCTTTGGTTTCTCCTTTGTCTTGGGTAGCAATTACGGCTACTTTGAGTTTTCCAAATTGAAGTTGTGTTTTTGCACCAAATAGATTTCGACCTCCTTGAATTAAACTACCATTAAGGGGCAGGCTCACGTTACCTAATTCTATGTTTTTAAGGATATCGTCTTCTTCTCCGGCCCAGTTGAGTTTCATTTGGTTTTCAAACTCAAAAGTTGCTTCGGTGTCGTAATTCCAGTTTAGCTTCATCCGGTCGCCTATTTGGCCGGTAACGTTGAGCTGCATTTTCATGCCGAAGTCAAACTGTCCGTTACGTTGTTGGCGTACCGGAAAATTAGGGTTTTCTACTTTGTTAAAATTTCCACCAAAGGTAACTTCTGCACTTCCGGTGGGCCTGATGTCAATAACACCTCCGCCGAATACTTTATCAAATATCTCTGGAGTAACGGCAATTTTAGGAATCAAACCCCCGCCTTTTATGTAATTGTCTGCATTGCTTTTTTTTCGGTAATACACATTGCGATCTTGTCGCTCTTTTGCTTTAGAAAACTCCATTGGAGTAAGCACACGTGGTGAGCCAAGTGGGTTTCCGCCTACAGTAATTATTTCAAGATAATTCCCCGTGGTAGGATCATATTGATAGGTGGTCTTAATGTTTGGCGGATCTTTAAGATCAATAGGTGTGCGTTTGGGTTCATCTTGTCCTAACGCAGTGCCACCTCCAAAACTATACACAGCCAATATCACCAAAGCTATAAGAGCTCTGTGTACATTTGTTTTTAAAATTCTTTCTTTCAAAAGCGAATACTGATTGGTTGTATAGTATAGTCTTCTTATATGCTTTGATTAATTTTTAGCTAACAAACTTACAATAATTGTAAAGACTTCTTAATTAACTCTTCCGTAGTTGCATTATTGCCTGCATCGGCACTTATTCTTAGAAGTATTTTGGCAATAGCAGGTTTAGCAAAACCAAGTGCCATAAGCGCTTCCATGGCTTCATCCATCTGTGTACTGCCGCCACTTAGTGTATACGCTGCATCTGTGCCTATGCCTCCCAATTTATCTTGGAGCTCCACGACCAATCGTTGGGCAGCTTTAGGTCCAATTCCTTTTATGGTTTTTAATACAGCTATGTTATTGTTGGAGATAGCACTCACTACGTCATCTACGCGCATACTGCTCAATATCATTCGAGCGGTACTAGGACCCACACCATTCACACCAACAAGTTTGACATACAACTGACGTTCATTGGTGGTTGCAAATCCATAAAGGGTATGACTGTCTTCTCGTACAATGAGGTGCGCGAAAACCTTTACCTGTTTTTGGTCTTTTAGTACCTCAAAGGTATTTAGTGAAATATGCAGTAAGTAGCCTAAACCGTTGCAATCGATTACTACTTCTGTCGGCGTAATTCTATCTACCTTACCTGCTATAAAGTCATACATAAATGCAAGGATAACAAACCAATACCATTCATAAAAATAAAGGATGTGGAAAATCCGCTTTTTATTTAGAAAGTATGAGATTTAGTAGACCAGCCACCGTTAAAATAAGTGGTGGCATTGAAAAAAAAAATCTTCTTTTGCACGCTTGTTATTAAACAAAAAAATAGGGGTTCACGTGGCTATGTTTAGCGTTGCATTGTTCTATGCAGCCAATTATTCTATTGCCAAATGGGCGATGCCAGAGTTTATTTCACCTTTTGCATTTATAACCTTGAGAGTGGGTTGTGGCGCACTTTTTTTTGGTTCCTATTATTTTTGGGTAGACCGAGAAAAAATTGAAAATAAACGAGATTTTTTTGACTTGGCGGTATGTGCATTTTTTGGGGTAGCTCTCAATATGTTGGCTTTTTTTAAAGGTTTAAGCATGACTTCAGCCATAAATGCCAGTGTGCTCATGATGATTTCTCCTATAATGGTAGTTCTTTATACAGCTATAGGGAGCAAAACCCACATAAAGTTCAATGTGTATTTGGGTATATTCATTGCTTTTATGGGTGCTGTCTTATTGATGAAAGTGGGCACTTTTTCGCTGAGTAGTGACGGATTTGTAGGCGACTTATTGATTATGCTGAATGCATCTAGTTTTGCTTTTCATTTGTACTACGTAGCGAGATTGCTAAAAAAATACAAGGCTACTACCGTAACCGCTTTTATGTTTATGATTGGTTTTGTATTGGTGCTGCCTGTGGGGTATAGCGAGTTTGTAGCGGTAGATTGGTCTAGCTTTAAAGACAAAGCCATTTTTGCCTTGGTTTTTGTGGTGCTATTTGTCACCATTGCAAATTATATACTCAATGTGTGGGCAGTACAAAACAGCAGCAGCACGCTCGCCGGCAGCTANNTAGGTGGATTGTCAAGTTCTATGGGGACCCAATAGAGTTCTTGTCCTGAAGGAATTCCATTCACTGTGATTATAGCATTGTTGCCCGCTGTACTAGAATTTAAGTTCACACCATCACCTAAAATTGACTGCTGAATAATATCAGTCTGAGAAAAGGGAGCAGTAGTTTTTGAAATACTCGCTTGACCAGT
>DGBH01000080.1:4459-5892 GCA_002384205.1 Bacteroidetes bacterium UBA4009 | reverse complement strand
ACCAGTTGAGCTAATAACTATATCCAAGGTAACAATTTCCGTTCCATCTGCACTCAATGACTTGACTTGATAAGAACTTGTTGGTGTCATCTCAAAACCCGAGAACATTACAATACTCACTATAAAAACAAGAAGAATACATGACTTTTCAATAAGTTTATTATTCATAAGAAATCTGTTTTAAACCAATTAAATTCTGTCTACCAAAAAAACGTGTAGACATCCGCTTACATACTCTCAATCCTTATGTCTAGCATTTGGAGATTAAGAGGTCGCTATTTACAAAGTAATAGAAAAATAATTATAATAAGAAATTTTTAGTAAGTACGTGTAAAGTGCGTACATCCAAAACGCTGATTTTTACGTGTAATAAANNCTAACTTGGAGTAAAGCTGGTTTCGGATTGCTTATCGTTTTGGGACTTTGGTTGGTGAATAGTAGGAGGTGATTATTTACAGAACTTAATTTTCACAGATTCATCACATAACTGTTCGTAAGTGTATGTCTTAATATCATTTTTACAAGTTTAATTTATGCGTATTCCATTAAAAATACGCTAATTATCAATGTCTCCCTTTACTCTCCATTTTATTTCCACATTTTCATCATTTATCCCAGTTATACGAGCAGAAAAATGACAAAGACTGAGTCCTGTTATAGTGAAGCCTCCTTTAGTAGCGGACTTATAATATGTATACCACTATAAATTGCTTACATGCAAAATGCTGATTTTTACGTGTAATAAAGAAAGACTATAATCACTGCTATTATCTTGCACTTATATTTGCCAGCATTATAATGATTCGATCAATGACCGGCTATGGTATGGCCGAAAAGCATACCGAAAACTATAGCGTAAAAGTAGAATTACGCAGTCTAAACGGAAAGTTTCTAGACTTAAGCCTACGTGTGCCTCGCTTCCTAATGCCTAAAGAAATAGAAATTAGAAACACGTTTGGCAAAAAAATAGAACGAGGAAGTGCTACGCTCAGTATAAACGTGGTGAAGCACAAAACCAATGAAAATGACATTCAAATAAATGAAGCATTGGCCTCTACCTATTATCATAAGCTACTTGACTTGAGCAAAAAACTGGGTGCGCCTGAGCACGACATCTTTAGAATAACCACCACCATGCAAGATGTGATTTATCAAGATGACGAAAAATTGGATGAAGACTTATATAGCCTGGTTAAAGAAGTAGGAGAGTTAGCCTACTTAGATTTTGATGCATTTAGACTTAAAGAAGGTGAAACGTTAAGAAGCTTGTTAAATAACTATGCGGAGACCATTGCTGAAGGCATACCTGCTATTGAAATACTAGAACCTGTACGCACAGAGAGTACCAAAGAAAGACTTCAAAAAAACCTGAAACAATTGGTAGAAGATGAATCTTTTGATAAAAATAGATTTGAACAGGAACTCATTTATTA
>DGBH01000080.1:0-4227 GCA_002384205.1 Bacteroidetes bacterium UBA4009 | reverse complement strand
TGGGAAGTAAGGCTAATCACGCGGGTATTCAAAAAGAAGTAGTCGCGATGAAAGAAGAATTGGAAAAAATAAAGGAGCAAGCACTTAACCTACTTTAATACGAATAATGACTCAAGGACAAGAAGAGGTTGACGCAGAAACTAAAACAGAAGTGACAAACAAATTAATCATATTTTCGGCACCCAGTGGCAGTGGTAAAACAACTGTAGTACGTCATTTGCTGAATACAATACCAGATCTAGAGTTCTCCATAAGCGCCACAACGAGAGCCAAAAGACCCAATGAAACGCATGGCGTAGATTACTATTTTTATACTAAAGAAGCATTCTTAGAGGCGGTTGAAGAAAATAAATTTATAGAGCACGAAGAAGTGTATAACGGGATTTTTTACGGCACACTTAAAAGTGAAGTAGATCGGCTTTGGGCAGCTAAAAAAACCGTTATTTTTGATTTAGACGTTCAAGGTGGTCTAGCCATAAAAAAATATTACCAGGATAGGGCTTTAGCCTTATTTCTTAAACCGCCTTCTGTTGAAATTTTAGAAGAAAGATTGAGAAATCGCTCTACCGAAAGTGCATCTCAATTAGAAGAAAGGATAGCCAAAGCAAAAACCGAACTAAAATTTGAACATCAGTTTGATAAAGTTATTGTTAACGATGTGTTAAGTGATACCTTTGTTACCGCAAAAGAGGTAGTTGCAAGTTTTTTAAAATCAGAAGTTTAGAATGAAGGTAGGATTATTTTTTGGGTCATTTAACCCCATACATTACGGACACTTAATTATTGGTCAATATATGCTAGACCAAGCAAAGCTAGATGAAGTATGGTTTGTGGTTTCTCCGCAAAACCCATTAAAAAAAGGAAAAGACATTATGGATGCTGATCACCGATTAAATATGGTGAAATTAGCAATCAAAGGGAATGATCAGTTTAAGGTAAGCGATATAGAATTTGATATGCCTATTCCTTCGTATTCGTCTTACACGCTTAAAAAATTAAAAGAGCTACATCCTTCTATAGAGTTTCAACTTATTTTAGGAACAGATAATCTTCAACATCTAGAGAAATGGAAAGATCATGAAGAGATATTAATGGAGTACGATATACTTTCCTATTTCAGAGAAGGGTTCCCAGGAGGCGAGTTTGCCAAAAATCAGAAAGTACGTGTGATGAAAGGACCTATGCTAAACATATCAGCAAGTTATGTGCGTGGTCTTGTGCGTATGGGACGTAGCATTAAGTACTTAGTGCCCGATGAGGTGGCTGAATATATGTATACAAAAGTGAAGGATTAAGTTACTTCCAGAGATATAAAAAAAAGGAGCTAACAATTTTAGCTCCTTTTTTTGTGGGTCTAAGTCTAGGTTAATTTTCAGGAGTTCCTTATGATGTTTCCTCTGTAGTTTCTACTATTTCTTCCGTTTCTACTGCTTTAATAGTTTCTTCTATTATGTCTGCCGTATCCGCTATTAATAGTTGATCATCTAGCAGTTTTTTGGCGATGGCATCACTTGCACTCATCCCAAATATCTTTTCTAAATCTTCTTTGAAAATAACTTCTTTGTCCAGTAATTGATTAGCTAGCGCAAGTACCTTGTCTTTATTATCTGCAATTATTTTTATTGCTCTATGATATTGTTCATCGGTTAGTTTTTTAATTTCGTCATCCATGAGCGCAGCTTGTTTCTCACTGAAAGGTTTACTAAAACTTTGGTCCATGTTATAATATGAAACATTTCCTACGGCCTCATTTAAACCATATATACTCACCATAGCCATAGCTTGCTTCGTTACTTTTTCTAAGTCACTAAGTGCGCCGGTACTAATTTTATCAAAAATAACTTTCTCTGCTGCTCTGCCACCCAGGGTGGCACACATTTCGTCAAGTAATTGCTCGGTACGTGTAATCTGACGTTCGTCGGGTAAGTACCACGCAGCACCTAAGCTTCTTCCTCTAGGAACTATCGTTACTTTTACCAATGGGTGCGCATGTTCGCATAACCAACTTACGGTAGCGTGTCCCGCTTCGTGCACTGCCACAGCATGTTTCTCATCAGGTGTGATTACTTTATTTTTCTTTTCAAGTCCGCCTACTATTCTGTCTACCGCATCAAGAAAATCTTGTTTTTCTACTACTTTTTTGTCATAACGAGCGGCAATAAGCGCTGCTTCGTTACACATGTTTGCAATATCAGCACCACTAAAACCAGGAGTCTGACGTGCTAAGAAATCGATGTCAAGATTCTCCTCCGCCTTAATAGGTTTCAAGTGTACTAGAAAGATAGCTCTACGCTCATTTAAGTCAGGCATATCTGCATATATCTGTCTATCAAATCTTCCAGCTCTAAGCAATGCAGAGTCTAAAATATCTACTCTATTGGTCGCCGCAAGCATTATAACTCCAGAATCGGTACCAAAACCATCCATTTCTGTAAGTAGTTGGTTTAGGGTGTTTTCACGTTCGTCATTACCCCCTTGCATGGCATTTTTGCCTCTTGCTCTGCCTATTGCATCTATCTCATCAATAAATATGATACAAGGCGCTTTTTCCTTTGCTTGACGGAATAAGTCTCTCACTCTACTTGCTCCTACTCCCACAAACATTTCCACAAAATCAGATCCTGATAAAGAGAAAAAGGGTACGTCAGCTTCGCCAGCTACCGCTTTAGCTAGTAATGTTTTACCGGTACCTGGAGGGCCTACTAGCAATGCTCCTTTTGGTATTTTGCCACCTAGATTACTGTATTTTGTAGGGTTTTTGAGGAAATCTACAATTTCCATTACTTCTTCTTTAGCACCTTCAAGTCCCGCAACATCTTTAAATGTCACATTTACTTTCGTGTCTTTATCAAAGAGTTGTGCTTTGCTCTTGCCAATACTAAATAATTGTCCGCCACCTGCGCCACCGGATCCACTCATTCTGCGCATCACAAACATCCAAACAAGTACAAGAATACCTACCCAAAGTAACATTTGAAGTATAGGACTTGCCCAAGGATCTGACTCTGCTATCCAATTGGTTACAATGCGTTGCTCTGGTTTTAGATCGATTTGTGCAGCATCAATCGTTTCTTGGAACTTATCTGCAGGTCCTATATCTGATAGATAGTAAGTGTAAATATCTTCCCCGCCAGGGAAGTTAGGCTTGCGAATATCCTTTTTATAGGTATCTTTTTCTTTGGCTTCTTTCGTAAGATATACCTCTGCTCTGTTTCTATTAACGACATTTAGCTTTGCTACGTCTCCATTTTTTATCATTTGGAGCACTTCGCCGGTATCTTTTTTAAGTCCTCCGCTAGGATTTAAAAAAGTAATACCTAAAAAGATAGCTGCTAATATGGCATAGATCCATATCGGGTTAAACTTAGGTTTCTTGGTTTGTGCTTTTTTATTATCAAAAGGATTCGGTGTACCGTTTTGATTTTCAGGTGTTTTACCTTTATTTTTATCTTCAGACATCTATTTTTTTTCGTCGTTACAAGTATAGTGATACAACGATTATGCCACTTAAATAGTTTAGGTAATTTTATCGTTTTGTCGTTATTTGGTCGAGTTCTATGCTAAGAACAGAAACTTTGGCATTAAAATGATTCTCAATTGGCAGAGAACGGATGAACTATTGTACTACACCGCAAAGACTTGTATGTTTGCCCCATACTAAAAAACGAATAAAATGTACGATTCACTAAAAGCAAAACTTGACCAAGAACTAGCCGAGATCAGAGAAGCTGGATTATATAAAAATGAGCGAATTATCACCACGCCTCAAGGTGCCGATATTAAGACGGATACTGCTGGGGAGGTCGTTAATTTTTGTGCTAATAATTACCTAGGTTTAAGTTCTCATCCTAAAGTAATACAAGCGGCAAAAGATGCTATTGATACGCATGGTTATGGCATGAGTTCGGTACGTTTTATTTGTGGTACGCAAGACATTCATAAGGAATTAGAGCAAAAGATTTCTGAATTCTTAGGCACGGAAGACACCATTCTTTATGCTGCTGCATTTGATGCCAACGGAGGCGTATTCGAACCGCTTTTTGATGCAGAGGACGCTATAATTTCAGATGCGCTTAATCACGCCAGTATAATTGATGGCGTGAGATTATGTAAAGCAGTACGATACCGGTATAATCATAACGATATGGAAGACTTGGAAAAGCAATTACAAGATGCCCAAGCTCAGCGAAACAGAGTAATCGTTACCGATGGTTCTTTTTCTATGGA
>DGBH01000078.1 GCA_002384205.1 Bacteroidetes bacterium UBA4009 | reverse complement strand
CTCAGTAAGGAAGTGGGACAAAATTTTGACGGTTCCCTTACGTTGAATATGGATAGCTTAAGGCGCGTACTTAATACAGGAGTTACGAGAAATGTAAAGGATTTAGGTAATGAAAAATCAATTTCTAAAATTCACTGGACGAAAAAAAGCAGCGAGAAAACAGGGAATATGCTGCTAGCATCATTGTATTACGGCGCATCAAAAAGTGGGAATAATGCGAGCAGTTTTTTTAATACAGTACCCTATATACTCGATTTTCCGACGAATGAGCCGGATTCACTTCGCAAAGAGCTTACCTCATCGGAAAATACGATAGCCACAACCGCAATGTACCAGTTTCAGTTAAACAAAAAATGGACCATAAAACCAGGTGTTAATTGGATGATAAGTGAGTATAATCATAATTTTTCGTGGTTACCAGCATCGCAAGAGAAGTTGCTCAATAACAGTCCTCAGGGTACGGTAAAAGCACAAAATTTAGAATATTACATACACATAAGTTACAAGCTAGATTCGTTTACGACCTTATATGTGATCCCAGAACTAAATCAAGTTATTGAAAATAGAAGTTTTACTACGGACCAAGAAAATGCTTACTCGTTCCAGCAGTTTTATTTCATTCCTTATATGTTTTTAAAATCTGCAAAAGGACATAAATATGATTTCTCCTTAAATTTACGTGCTAATTTGAATAGACCGGATATTAGTCAAATTTTGCCTGTGATTGACAATACAAATCCCTATAAAACTACGGTTGGTAATATCAAGTTGCAAAATTCTATGAACTACTCATCCAATTATCGTTATCAGCGTATATTGGGTTTAGGTAAAACAGTCTTTTTTAACGGGTGGAATTCATTAAGTATTAATCCCGTAATCAATAGCAATGAAATTACACCAGAGAATTATGCCGTATCTAGTGTTCTCAATTTTAAGAATAGAGTTTATTCAAATCAGTCAGCGGGTGTTACATGGCCCATTAGCGCAATAAAAGCGACTCTAGGTGTAGACGTTGACTACGACTTTGGGCAGGCTTATTTTATTCAAAATTCTATTGAAATAAGAAGTCTAAATCATACCATATCGGTAGGACCGAGGATACAGTTTAATGAGTTTGATATGTGGAGTTTAGATGCGAATTATATGGTGAATAGACAAACTGGAAGTATCGGAGGCGTTAGCAATAACGGCTATTTCTATCACGAAATTGATGCAGAATTTGTTCTTACTCCCATGGAAAGATTAGAGTGGAGTACGTCATTGTATTTAGAAATATATGGAGCAAACAATGCCGTGGGTGCTAAGAGTATACCTATATTAAGTTCAGAAATTTCCTTCTTTATAGATAAAGATCAAAAATGGAGCATTGGTGCAAAAGCATACGATATTTTGGATAAAAATCAGAATCTTTGGAGATGGTGGAGTAACAATGGGTTTACGCAAAGTCAAAGTAATGCCATACAACGTTATGTAATGGGAACCCTGACGTATAAAATCAATAAGCCCAATAAAAAAGGTAAAACAGAATCAGAATACAATTACTAGTCACGTAAAAAAATATAAATTGCAACCCGAAATGAGTGAACCATTACACGTACCAACAGTAGCAGAATTAACCGCAAAAGGAGAAAAACCAGATGTTTTGTTTTGGGTGGGTTGCGCAGGAAGTTTTGACGAAAGAGCCCAAAAAATAACAAAAGCCTTTGTCAAAATATTAAACAATGTTGGAATAAAATATGCCATACTTGGAACTGAGGAAAGCTGTACTGGAGACCCTGCAAAACGAGCAGGTAATGAGTTCCTTTTTCAAATGCAAGCAATGGCAAATATTGCCACACTTAATGCCTACGAGATCACTAAAATAGTAACCACTTGCCCACATTGCTTTAATACTATCAAAAACGAATATCCTAGTTTAGGTGGCACATATGAAGTGATTCATCATACGCAATTGTTGCAAGAACTAATTGACGAGGGCAAGCTAACCTTCGGTGCAGATCCCTTTAAAGGTAAAAAAATAACGTACCACGATAGTTGCTATTTGGGTAGGGCTAATGGTGTGTATGACGCGCCACGAAGAATACTAGAAGCTATGGATGCTGAACTAGTAGAAATGAAACGGTGCCGTAAAAACGGCTTGTGCTGCGGTGCAGGGGGTGCGCAAATGTTTAAAGAAGCAGAGTCAGGCACAAAAGAGATAAATATCGAACGAACCGAAGAAGCGATCGCAACGGGAGCTAGCATAATATCTGCAAATTGTCCTTTCTGTACAACGATGATGGGCGATGGCGTGAAGCATGCAAATATGGAAGGTCAAGTTGAAGTCTTAGATATAGCAGAACTAGTTGCGCAAGCCAAAGATTTATAAAAATAGACTTTAAGGGATTTTAATATAAAGAGAGACTTAGGCTAAGCCTCGTCTCTCTTTTTCTTTTTGGCATATTCCAGCACTGCGTCAGCAGTAGTATACCAGTTTCTACCTTCTTTATAGGCGTCTATTAGTCCTCTCCGAGCCAAAAGACTCACATATTCTTGCCCGTAAGGTACTAAATGTTCTTCCACAATTGAGCTAATAGGTTTATAATCCTCCACATAGTTTTCTATGTTGCTCAGGTATATGTCCAAACTACGCTCAGCAGCTTGACACATCATCAGTAGTAATTTGCCGTATTCGCCATTATTAGCATCATTCAGTGCTGTGTAATACTTCTTACGGTCTGCAGTAAGAATGATAGCCGGAGGATAACCCATGCTCATTAGAAAAAGATTATACATCAATCTTATTGTTCGTCCGTTACCGTCAGAAAATGGATGTATCCAAACAAATTTATGGTGAAACAAAGTCGCTAATACCATAGGATGAAAACTAGCAATTTGTGCATTAAAGCCCAATAGTAACTCATCCATTAAGTCGGGTACTTTAAGCATATTGGACGGTGTAAAGTTAGCACCCGATATGCGCACACCCATAGTTCTGTAGCGGCCCGCATATTCGGGCATTATGTTTTTTAGCAATAGGTAGTGGATGTCACATATAGTTGCAGTTGTAAAGGTGAAGTTGTCTGAGACTAAGTCTTCGACTCTATTTATGGCTTCTTTATGATTTACCACCTCAAAGTGCTCTCGCAGGGATTTACCTCCTACGGTGATACCATCTTCTATAACTATTCTAGTTTCGGCAAGTGTAAGAGTGTTCCCTTCTATACTATTCGAATTATAAGTCCATTCGATAGCAAGTTCATTTCTTAAGCGCGACAATCCGTCTGCTCGCAGCGGTCTGTATTGGTCCAGTTGTTTTTTTTTAGTTGAAAGTCGGTCAAGATGCACTTGTACCTTTGTCAAGTCTTTTTTATGTATCTCCCATTTCATTCCACAAATATATCGGATAACTTATAAATTAACACAATCCGATATTATTTTTTACAAACTATGACCTCATATTTACCATTTTCGGCTACTTGCACTACTTCCGTAAATAACTTGGCCAGATGCGTAGCGTAATTAAGGTGTGTGTTGGCTACCACATAAAAGGAACCATTTATATTAAGTGCGTCAGTTGCTTCGCTGAAAAGTTTAAGTGAAATCTCGATGGTGTTTTCATATTCAAAATGAAATGGAGGATTGCAAAAGATAAAATCAAATTTCTCGTTTCGGCAGGCATTTACGGTATCAGACCAATGATAGGTTACGTCATCCTTACCTAAGTTCAGCTTTGCAGATGCAATCGCTAAAAAATTATCGTCTAATACACTAATGAATGATCGTGGTGCTTTTTTTCTTGCGTAGGTTGCTATTATACCATTGCCACATGCCAAATCTAGGATTTTATGATCGTTTATAAACTCAGGCATATTATCCAATAAAAGACGAGTAGCTACATCCACCTTACCAGAAGAAAATACGCCAGCATATTGTTTAAGTGTCAGGCCTAAATCATTCGTTACAGAATGAAACAAAGGAACTTTTACAGGTGATTTTTTCGGTGATTTGAGTATTAGAAGACGCGCTTTTCGCTCTGCTAGGGACTGCGATACATCGTCAAAATAGAGTTCTGCTATTTCAATCCATTTAGCGGTAAAATTTCGGGTGAGAAAACCGCATAGTACAACACTATTAGTACTAGATACGGCATGCAGTTGTTGCAGGTACAGTTGAAAAAGGTCGGCAGATTTTGGAACCTTAACTAAAGCTAAGTTTACATTGTTAGCTTGTATTTTAAGGGGATTACTGTGGATCACTTCTTTGGTATCTAATCCGTTGTTTTCAAGGTTTTTGCGCAACGCTTTTAGTTGAGATGCTTGATTGATAATGGAATGAGGCCGGTAAGCATTTAATGCAACGGCCATGGCTCCAAAAGTATCATGGGCAATAACAATTGATTTTTTATCTAATCCTAGAGTTAAGGCCGTTTTTAGAAGTAACTCATCGGCAGCGCTCCAAGGTCTAAGAGATTTATTACCGGTCTTTGGAAAACGCTGTAAGTTTATGGTTTTGTGGTCGAATTGCATTCAAGTTATTAATGGGCTCAAAGGTAGGCGTATTTCTTCATGTAGAAACTTGATTCTAAAGCGAGTTCGTACAAAGAGAGCAGAGGTGTTTAACGGCAATAAATAAAATCTATGTTCGTTTATCAATTATGAAAAAGCTGGGATATTTCTTACTGCTCTTACCTTTCCTATTTGCCTTCGGAAAAAATCAAAAACCACAACATTCTAAGTATCTTACCAAGCACTATGTGAAGGTGCCGGCAGGTAAGGTGTACATGAATTCACAAGGAGATAATCGCCTATTGACTAAAGCCAAAGAATTAGGTTTAGATTCTACAGCTAAAAGAGCATATATAAGAGGCCTAGATTCTTGTTCAGAATTTTATGTGGCTAGCACAGAAGTTACCAACATCCAATGGAAAGAGTTCT
>DGBH01000023.1:564-10428 GCA_002384205.1 Bacteroidetes bacterium UBA4009 | reverse complement strand
TATATCCTTGTAAACCTATATCTTTCATTCTTTTAGCAATATAGGCACTAGCCACACTGTCCCCTTTGTTAATATAGCCACGACCCGAAAAGTCTTCGCCACATAGAGTATTGATGGTTTGCTGCGCCACTTCTCTATTTTGTGCAAGAGTTATAGACACAGTCATTATAAATCCCACAAGTAAGAGAACACGTTTAATTGCTTGGATATTCATTAGATTTGCGAATCTAAAAATAAAAAACAACAATGGTGTTACATGATTTTTTGAAGGACCTATTTGCTAAGGCAGAATTGTCTGAGCACCTTGCCACCAGCAGGGTGAGCAAACTTGTTCTTAAATCATCGAACTATTTGACTGAAACACAACTATATCAACCTAAAACAATAAAAAATATTAAATGAAGCTAATGCTGATCATAGAATTAGTTAGTGTTTTATTTGATATTACTTTTTTGGTTTTACTAATCAAAGAACAAAAGAGATGCTGGATATACGGGATTATAGGATCTCTGCTAGGCGCGTATGTTATTTATCATAGTGGGTATTACTCTGAATCATTATTGTATTTGTTTTATGCCTGTATTGGATGCTACGGATACTATTATTGGGATCAGAAGTCCAAAAAAGATTTTACCATTAAACGAAGCTCTCCAGCTCAAATCATATTACTCCTACTGGGGGGCATACTAGGCGCTTTAGGACTAGGGTACTTAATGAGTAAAACGGAAGCGAGTAAGCCCTATTACGATGCTTTAAGCACGGTATTTGGAGTGCTGGCTACATTCTTAGAGCTGTACAAGTACTTCGTGGCTTGGAGTTTTTGGGTATTCATAAACGGGTATACTATCTGGCTTTACGGCATTAAAGAGCTTAATTTTATGGCTTTTAAGATGATTATTTACACCTTCCTCTCCATTTATGGCCTAATAGCGTGGCGAAAAAAACTAGCAATAAGCCCCCTAATTTAATCTTTACAGATTCTAATATCGGACTCTTAGAGAACCTTTACAGGGAATACATTATTCAAAAAAATAGGAAACTCTGGTTATGTAAAGACTTGTACCTATACCATCTGCCGGTCCTTTTATATATTCCTCTATAACAGGAGTCTTGTGCACTATGGAATTCTCTTTTAACCACGTTTGAAGTACAGTATGCGCTTCTTTTATAGTTTCATAGCTTCCTTTGTGCACAACAGAAATATGGTTGGAATAAAGTTCAGCATCCCCTGTTTCTAGCAAAACTATTGAATCTGGGCGCTGTATACTAGTAGTTGTAGGTATTGCTGCCGCCAGGTTTACATTATTATTCTCTATATCCCATTCATAAAATAGGCCTACAGGAGCACCTTTGGGTTTTATATTGTTTGTTTTTAAGTAGCTGTATATTTTTTCAAACGAATTGCTAAAAAATGTTTCTATGCCCGCTTCAGCTAAACGTTCTTGGGCAATAAAGGCATATACAGTTCCATGTTCTTCTATAGTTACAATACTATTCTCGGTTACTCCCAATTCTTGATTAGTGCTTGTTTCAACATAGGCTTTAAGATTCTCTAGTCCGGCAGAAAAATCAGGTCCTATCCATTTTTCCAAAAAATAATTGATAATTTTAATTGGATAGCGCTGCTCTGACTTAACGGTCCAGGTTACATCGATTTGCCCATTTCTCTCTTTGAGTATAAACTTTCCATCAAAACTATATTCACGGCCATTGTTAATTAAAATGAGCATGAAATCTAAACTCACATTATTTACAAAGCTTTTTACTACAATACTCCCATTTCCAAGATTTTCATGTTCCGAAGACCACGAAAACCTTTGAATGTTGTCACCTAACCCTCCATCAAATGTTCTCACTTGACTTAAATCTTTAGGATACCAAGCGTCCCACTTAGGCCACTTTCGTAAATCTGCCAATTGGGCAAATACGACTGCTCTAGGCGCATTAATACTTATGGTGCGACTTATAACTTTGGTTCCAGGAGCAAATATTGAAGCTAATAAAATAGCTGCAATCATGATTAGCAGAAAATAAAGTGTGCCTTTTAATAATTTCATAAAATATGTACAAGATCAGCTTTAAAACAGTACAAATGTACATTTATGTGGGATAGGCTAATGCAAAATAAAGCTGCTTCTATTCACTTCTATAGAGCGTCTATGAAGAGTAATATCAAGGCAATTAAATATGTTCACTTGCAAAAGCTTATGTGCAGGTCTATAAAACGATTTACGCCACCACATAACTTCAATAAAACCCATATGACCTAATCCAATCTAAATTATAAATTTGCAGCTAGAATTAGTATTCATGAAAGTAATATACTACACACTTATCGCTTGGCTATTTTGCATTACAGCATGTTCCAGTTCTTCTGAAAACAGTCACAACATTGACACTTCTGTTGCGGCAAGTGACACCATTCATGCACAAGACACACCAATTAAAATACCTAATAATAAAATAATGGAAAACGGACTTTATGCCAAAATGAATACTTCTATGGGAAGTATCCTCATTAAACTTGAATTTGAAAAAACACCACTCACTGTCGCCAATTTTGTCGGTCTTTCAGAGGGTGTAATCCCAAACACCGCAAAAGAAGCAGGCAAGCCATACTTTGATGGTCTGAGTTTTCACAGAGTTATACCTGATTTTATGATACAGGGTGGAGATCCTTTGGGCTTAGGAATGGGCGGTCCAGGTTACAAATTTAAAGATGAGTTTCATCCAGAATTAATTCATGACAGACCTGGAACATTATCAATGGCTAACTCAGGTCCGGGAACTAACGGAAGCCAATTTTTCTTGACAGTAGCAGCGACTCCGCACCTTAACGGAAGACACTCTGTTTTTGGTTATGTAGTTGAAGGTATGGATGCAGCATATGCCATAGCTGGTGCGCCAAGAGATGGACGAGATATGCCTCGCACTCCTATAATTATTAACAGCATGGAAATAGTACGAGTAGGTGAGGCTGCCGAAGCATTTGACGCCGCTAAAACGTTTGAAGCTTTAAAATAGTGACCACCGTAGATTCTTTGGACTTCGCTGGTAAACGAGCATTGATTCGTGTAGATTTTAACGTGCCGCTTACCTGTGAGTTTAAAATAACTGACGATAGTCGTATGACTTCCGTATTGCCTACTATTCAGAAAATATTAAACGATGGCGGCTCAGTAGTGCTTATGTCACACTTGGGTAGACCCAAAGGAGGACCTGAAGCTAAGTATTCTCTTCGTCCTTTAGTGTCTCACTTAGCCGCAATAACTGGCACCGAAGTGATGTTTTCTGATGATTGCATCAGCAAAGAAGCGTTTGAAACCAGTACAAATATGACACCTGGAAGTATCCATTTGTTAGAGAATCTACGATTTTATAAAGAAGAGGAATCTGGTGATTCTTCTTTCGCAGCATCATTAGCTAAACATGGTGACATCTATGTAAATGATGCTTTTGGCACGGCACACAGAGCTCATGCAAGTACCGCTATCGTGGCTTCCTTTTTTAAGCAGAAGTGCTTTGGTTATCTTATGGCTAAAGAGGTAGCAAATGCGAAAAAGCTAATGAACAATCCCGATAGACCATTTACAAGTATAGTAGGAGGTGCTAAAGTAAGCGACAAGATTTTAATAATTGAAAACTTACTCAACATAGCAGATCATATTATCATTGGTGGTGGAATGGCATATACCTTTTCAGTAGCAAAAGGTGGACAAATAGGCAACTCACTCTTTGAAGCAGACCGAGTAGAAAAATGTGCTGAAATACTTAAAAAGGCAGAAGCTAAAGGCGTACAAATTCACTTACCTCAAGACAATATAATTGCAGACGCATTTAGTAATGAGGCAAATACGCAATTATGTGACAGTGGAGCAATACCTGATGGATGGATGGGTTTAGACATCGGTGAAAAAGCGATAAAATCTTTTTCAGAAGTGCTTCTTAAATCTAAAACCATACTCTGGAACGGGCCTATGGGCGTGTTTGAAATGACTAGTTTTGAGCACGGAACAAAAGCTGTGGCACAGGCAGTTGCAGTTGCAACAAAACTAGGAGCTTTCTCTCTTATAGGTGGTGGCGACAGTAGTGCTGCTGTGAAGAAATTTGGCTTTACTGATGATGTAAGCTATGTTTCTACCGGAGGGGGTGCTTTACTTGAATTTTTTGAGGGTAAAGAATTACCTGGAATAGCGGCAATCGAAGCATAAGTTTATGCATTGATCAAAAAAAGGAGCTTACTATTTGTAAGCTCCTTTTTTTAGTATCAAATCTGAGAATAGTAATACCTATTCCATACCCAAATTAAACCCGTACCCAGTAAACTTTTGATCACTATACCGGGAAGCAGTTCAAAAAGGGTGTCTATCGCCTTATGAACCGAACCCGTATGCCAACCTAACACACAAATTCCTAAGGTCACTATTACTATATGAATTTGTAAAAAATAGCTAAACAGATTTGATAATGTTATTTTTTTTGGAGTAGATATATATGCCGCTAAGACAAAACCAACAAAGAAACCCAACGGCCAAGAAATAACATAAGCCCAACCCACGCCACCATTAAACACACTTAATCCAGCTATGCCCAAAGCGATATAGACAAGTATCAATACAAATCTCCATATTTTAGGAAGCAAAAAATATCCAATACCTAAAACCAATGTTTGCAAGGTAAAACTAACCAAACCCCCAAGGTCTATATCTGCCTTTGCTGAAAGAACCAGTGCCAACAAAAAAGCACCCGTTAGTAACGAGTGCTTTTGTATAGATTTAATGTCTGTTCTTTTATTTATTGGAGTCTGCATAACCAAATACTTTTTTTAATAAATCCGTTCCTCTTGCAGCTGGATTTTGTCTAATCTTATCTTCCTCCAATTTGACTTGGCTAAATAATGCAGCTATTGCTTTACCAGTTACATATTCATTCAGATTAGTCTGTACACTTTTGCCCATTGCCATATTATACGCACTTGACACTTTAGTCCATGGCTCATCAATGTTAAGATTATCAAGTGATTTTTTAATGACCGGCGTAAACTTCTCCATGAGCTGTGCAGATGTTACATTTTTTAGATAATTGGTTGCTGCTCCCTCTCCACCTGTAACAATTTTTATAGCATCTGTTATGCTCATGGATGTGATCGCATTTAAAAAGATTGGCTTTGCCTCTGCCATTGCATTTTCAGCTCCAACATTCATAGAATTAACCACTTTTTCTAAATAAGGACCTGCCAGGGCATTTGCTAGACGATTTCCTTCTATCTTAGAAATTGCATTTTGAACTTCATCGGGCATTAGAATTTTGTACGTTGCATTTTTCAAAAAGCCGTCTTTTTTCCCTAAAAAAGAGGTTCCATTAGTAACACCTGTTTCCAACGCCTGCTTTAAACCAGAAGCTGCTTCATTTTGGGTGATACCTGCAATACTGCTACCTTGACTTGTTGTTTGAAGCGCATTTAGCAGTTCTTGACATGACGTAAGTGCAAGTAATAGGGCGATTGGAAAAATTAATTTTTTCATATGTATATGTTTCTTTTTGGATTGTTTTAATCTACTATCAAAAACATTGCCGAAACTTACGGAAACAAAAAACTTTCATAAACGGCATTCATTATATTCTTTCTAACTCCCATTTCTATCAACTTTCTGTTTTCTTGTGTTGGATAAACCCTGTTTGATAAGAAAACATAAATCAAATCGTATTTAGGATCGGCCCACACAATAGTTCCCGTAAAACCAGAATGCCCAAAAGTTTCTTCAGAAGCATAATCACATGCAGGATTAGCACGGTTTTTATCCATTTCTGGTTTATCCCAACCCATGCCTCTTCTGGAGTTGGCAGATTGTTTCGCCGTAAAAGCATTGATGGTTTCTGGTTTAAGGTACTGCACGTTTTTATATTCTCCGCCGTTCAAGAGCATTTGCATTAAAGACGCTAGCGACTCAGCGTTTCCAAACAGACCCGCATGTCCTGAAACTCCACCCAGCATAGCTGCGGCAGGATCATGGACCATTCCTTGGACCAATCCCTTTCTCATATCCGGACTTATGGAAGTAGGGACTATCTCGTCTGATTTAAACTTGTCAAGCGGCAAAAACGTAAGTCTATCAATACCCATTGGTGTATAGAACACCTCACTTACGTATTGCTGAAAAGTAGTTTTTGTAACACGCTCTATTAATTCCTTCATCAAAATCATACCTAAATCGCTATATTTATAATGGCCCACAGCCCCTAATTCTGACTCATATATTCTTTTTAAAATATGATCTTTATAATCGTTGAGAACATACAATTGATTGCCAACATATATGCAATGGCTATCGTTCATCTCACATGCATATACCGAATCATAAATCTCTTGATTACCCATTGTTTCCGTATAAAACGGTATCCAATCTTTTAGTCCGGCCTTATGCTCTAAAACCATTTTTATGGTCATTTCAGATTTATTTGTTGCTTCTAGCTCGGGCAAGTATTTAGACATTTGATCGTCAACAGAAATGAGACCGTTCTCCTGTAATTTCATTAATGTTACCGTCGTCGCGGCGACTTTTGTTATCGAAGCAAGATCGTATAAATCAGAGTTTTTTACTTCGCTTTGGCTACTAAAAGTATGCTTACCAAAACTTTTGTTGTAAACTATACGTCCATCTTTGGCAACTAAAATCTGACAACCCGGAGTAGCTCCCAAGGCTATAGCCTCTTTGGCAATCTGATCTATTTTGTCCAGTTTTGATTTTGAAATTCCTACTTCCTCAGGAAAAGCTACATCTAACTCGCTTATAGGCAACGTAGTAAGACCCATTTTTGCTTTATATTCTGTACCGATGGATACAGACAACAAAGCATTCACTCCAATAACTCCAAATATAGCTTCTGCTGCCTTTAAGTGATTTCCAGGTAAATCATCAAAAGCGAGCAACACTGTTTTTTGATGATTAAAGCTTTTTAGATTATACGGATTACCAAAATCCACCAGCACTACATTATTTTTCCCGCTTAATTGATTTACAAAGCTGGCCATATTAGCAGTAACACCATATGTTGGTGGATACTTGCTCATATTATGCAGAGAAACAATGGTCAAGTCGTATCCTGCCATCTTTGTCTTTAATGCTTTAAACTTCTCAAGACTCGCATCTTTACTTATACTCAGAGTTGTGACTCCTTTTTGTTTAGCAAGTTCTTTTTGAAAAGAATTTTTTGTGCCATCACCTATTGCTAGAGCTAAAATCTTCTTTTTACCATTAGGATCAATGGGTATTAATTTGTTTTCATCTTTTACCAAGCAAAGTTCTTGTGCTATTAATTTATAATTAATGTACTGGGCATGAGCGCTGTTTAAATCTTTCTCGACATTTTCCTCATTTAGTGGTTTAAAATCATCCAAGCCTAAAGCCTGTTTGTAATTTAAAATTTTTAAAATCTTACCGTTTACGTATTCCTCCGTAAGACGGCCATCTTTTAACGCTTCTTTGATAATACGTATCGCTTTAGGAATGTCTCCCGGAGAAAGTAAGATATCGTTGCCTGCCGCAAGCGCTTTGTATTCTAACTCGCCGTCAGGATGATATTTAGCAACACCTTGCATATTGAGTGCGTCGGTAAACGAAAGTCCCGTGAAGCCCATTTCTTGTCGTAGTATTCCGTTAATAGCTTTATCAGAAATGCTCATTGCAATATTCTTTCGGTCATCTATGGCAGGTATAAACAAATGTGCCGTCATAACTGACATAATACCTTGATCTATCAAATATTCAAATGGCTTAAACTCAACTTCTCTAAGTCGTTCTAATGAGTGATTAATTACGGGAAGATCTTTGTGTGAATCAACGTCTGTGTCTCCGTGGCCAGGAAAGTGTTTTGCGCATGCTATAATTCCTGCATCCTGCATTCCTTTTGCGTAAGCCCAACCCTTTTTACTTACATTTTCCGGATCTTCTCCAAAGGATCTATAATTAATTACAGGATTATTAGGGTTGTTATTAATGTCTATTACTGGAGCAAAATTTACATGAATCCCCATGCGTTTGCATTGGCGCCCAATCTCGACTCCCATTTCATAAATGACATCCTCATTTTGTATACCTCCAAGACCAAGCTGATAAGGATAAGAAACAGTGTTTGCTAGTCTCATTGCCAAACCCCACTCCCCGTCTATAGCAATCATAAGTTTGGTTTTAGACATTGCTTGAAACCTATTGGTCATAATCACCTCCTCGGTTGGATCGCCTTTAAAAAAAATAATACCTCCAACATGATGCTGTTGGACCATCCGCTCAACCTCGGCAATGTGTGCTTGCCCATATGTTGGTCGGCACTCTATCATAAAAAGCTGTCCCAATCTCTCATCCACCGTCATAGAATCGAAAGTTTTTTCGGCCCAGGTATTTGCTTGTTTCTTAAGATTAACTTGACCCTTTCTTGGAGGGGCAAAAAGCTGAGAAAATGAACAAATTAAGAAAAGTATTGTGGTGTATTTCAGCCATTTTATCATAAGAACCGTTTTGTTGAATATAAAGTTACAAATTAGATTCTAAATGCCTGAAAATGAGCAAAAGACTAACACTTACTTATAAACGTAAGTGTTTGGTAAATAGTACAATTTATTTTTTAGGCTAACTGGGGATTCCCTAGTTTTCTTAGAAAGGTGATGTGTGATATTAAAGCCTCTCTAAATGTTAAAAATTCTTGATAATTCACCCCGTGTTTACGTGCCGTTTCCTTGACTATTTCATATAATTTAGGATAGTGAGCATGTGATATATTTGGGAATAAGTGATGAATTACTTGAAAGTTTAAACCGCCACAATACCATGTAAGGGCTTTGTTTTTTACTGCAAAATCAAACGTATTTTTTATTTGGTGTACCGTCCACTCATCATCTGTAGTCCCACTAAATTTATCGTGGTTAGATAAATCAAATTTATCGACAACATGAGCTAATGAAAAAATAACCGCTAAAATCCATCCTGCTGTAAATTCTACAATAAATAACCCGATTAGTGCTTGCCACAAGGGCAAGTCGAGAAATACCATGGGCAATACCATCATGTAGGTGAGGTAAATCATTTTAAAAAGGATGATTACACCAAATTCCTTCAAAACCTCTTTGCCTTGCGCTTTATTTAAGCCTCGTTTACGGTATTCTTTGTATTTGGTAAAATCTGCAAAAAACCAACCTAGTGTAAGAAATCCATAAAATAATGCCCAATAAATATGCTGAAATTTATGAAGTTTTTTTCGCGGCGCATCCTTAGTGAAACGGAAAATTCCTTTTCCATCTACATCTTCATCATGCTCGTATATATTCGTATAGGTGTGGTGAAGCTTATTATGTTGATTTATCCAGTTGCTACTGCTTACGCCTAACATATCTGCAGTCATACCAAATATCTTGTTTACTGTTTTGTTCTTACTCCAAGAGCCATGATTGGCATCATGCATTAAGCCCATTCCAATTCCCGCTTTGGCTAAACCCATTAAAAGAGCAAAAAAGAATACGGTCCAAATTGGTAAACCTGAAAATAAAATAGCTAGATATGCGCCAAAAAAAGTAACTAGTAATACAGCTGCTTTAAACTTTAAGGCTTTGTTAGCAAACTTAGAAATGTTAGATTCTCTAAAATAATTCTCTACATTGGCTCGTAGTTCTCTGCTAAAAGTACTGCCTGCTGCTGATCCAAATTTAGGTAATGTTATACTCGACATTTGCTGCAAATGTAATCAATTAATAAAATAATGACTTTGTGGGGCGGAATTTTGCCTTCCAATCAAAACCTGGAAGTCTCCTTTTATCCTTCGGAAATTTTTCTAAGGGATAAAGAGTTGCCTTTGGTTTATTTTTTTGGGTTA
>DGBH01000023.1:0-353 GCA_002384205.1 Bacteroidetes bacterium UBA4009 | reverse complement strand
AATCTTCCTTCCGTAAAAACCCCATTTAATCGCCTTCCTTTCACTTGGTTAAAAAGTCCATTTTTGTCTTTTTCAATCGTAAACGCATTGGCATAGGCCTCAAAATAATCCAAGCCAAATTGATTTCTATATACCATGATGGTGTCCCCTGTGACTTGATTACTATCTGTCCAAATAACCGGATTTATAAAAAACCCGATGGTGCTGTCTGTAAAATTATAAACCAATGAGTCTGCAACTGCCTGTATATCGCTTTTGAATGCGATTACGTTGCGGTATGCCTTCATCATTCTTTTTTGTAGGTTTGAGGTGTCAGCCAAATCTAAAAACGTATCTGCCCTTAGATAAAATGA
>DGBH01000011.1:5908-6312 GCA_002384205.1 Bacteroidetes bacterium UBA4009 | reverse complement strand
CTATATACTCATGCAGCCAAATCGCATGATTTCTGCTTGTAGAAATCTTGTCACCCTCTAGATTTAAAAACTCATTGGCAGGCACGTTAGTCGGCAATATGAAATCTCCATGTGCATGTAACATAGCAGGGAAAATTATAGTATGAAAAACGATATTATCCTTACCCAGAAAATGAGTGAGCTCAGTTTCTGGATCCATCCACCATTTTTCCCAATCTGCTCCTGCCGCTTCTTTAGTCGCTGTAATATAGCCTATGGGTGCGTCAAACCACACGTACATTACCTTGCCTTCTGCATCTTTTACCGGAACTTTAACACCCCAATCTAAATCACGTGTCATAGCCCTCGGCTTTAAACCTTCTTTTAGCCAACCGTTGCATTGCCCATAAACACTTGATTTCCAA
>DGBH01000011.1:1664-5669 GCA_002384205.1 Bacteroidetes bacterium UBA4009 | reverse complement strand
ATTGCCTGTAAGTGCAGAACGAGGGGCAAGCAATTCTAATGGACTACTTGCTCTACCGCATTTTTCGCACTGGTCGCCATACGCATTATCGTATCCGCAGTTGGGGCACGTTCCGATTATATATCTATCGGCTAAAAACTGTTTAGCTTCCTCATCGTAAAACTGTTCGGTAACATCTTCGGTAAAAACACCTTTATCATACAGCTTCTTAAAAAAAGCTTGGGCAGTTTCATGGTGCAATGCATTTGTGGTTCTGCTAAACGTATCAAAGTGAATTCCAAACTCTTTAAGCCCTTTTGCGATAATTACATGATTCTCATCTACAACTTGTTGTGGCGTTTTTCCTTCGTTTTTAGCCTTTAAGGTTATGGGCACACCGTGTTCGTCTGTTCCACACACAAACAATACATCTTTGCCCTTCATTCGCAAAAATCTATTGTGAATGTCAGAAGGCAAAAAACAACCTGCTATATGACCAATATGAATAGGTCCATTGGCATAAGGAAGTGCACATGTTATAAGGTGTCTTTTAGGCATGGTGCAAAGTTAAGATAAGACTAAGAATATTAAGCCTTGGTCTTTCTATTTTGAATCTTGGATAAAATTGGATGTAATACTACTGAAATAAGTATAATACTCGTTCCGATATAAAAATCTTCATTTAAATCTGCATCTTCATTTAGCAACCATATGGCGAGCAGTATTCCGTAAACGGGTTCAAGATTAATGCTCAAATTAGAAATAAACGCCGTCAATTCTTTAAGTGACTCTACGGCAAGTGCAAATGCTAAACTGGTACAAAATAACCCAAGAATAATGAGCCAAAACCAATCTTTACCTACAGGAAACCATTGAGCTTGTGGTAAATAATGTTGTACTATCGGATAGCACAGTGATATACATAAGAAGCCTGCACCTAGCTCTATAATGGTAACCGATATTGAATTTTGCCCTGTAATATATTTCTTATTGTACACGGAAAACAAAGAAGCTAACAAAGCGGATACGAGCCCCACGGCTATGGCGAGATAGTACGTTTTTCCTACTCCGCTCAAGAAAACAATACCAACAATCACCAGTAGACCTAAAAGTAATTCAATCCATTGAAATTTGGATTTCGTTATCAGGGGTTCCAGTAAAGAGGTGAAAAAGGTAGAGGTTGCTAAACACGCTAAGGTAACCGAAGCGCTATTTCCTATCTTTATACTACCGTAAAACGTAAGCCAATGCATTGCTACAATGACACCAATGCCCGAAAAACGAAGAATATTTATTCGTTTTATTTTTCGTATACCGCTTACCGCACCGGGTATAAATAATAGTCCAACTATAGCAATCCAAAGGCGATTCCATACGAGTGCGGTTTGTTCTAAGGTAATTAGCTTACCTAAAATAGCAGTAAACCCAAATAGGAATACGGCTACATGTAGCTGAAAGTACGCTTTTTGTTTGTGTGTAAACGCTGCCAAAGTAGGGGCAAATTAAATGTAAAACGGGCAACTATGGATCGATTTCAAATCTTTGTAAACTTACGGTAGCTGCTCACCCCAAGGGGTGAAGACGAAATCCATAATCCGATTCTAATTTTACGAGGCGGTTTTTTATATTTTTCCGTGAGTATTAATTACTTCAATCCGTGTTCCGTTATATTTTAAACATGTACACTTCGTACATTCTGTTTACGAATGATTATATTACATTGTTTTGCTACTGCACATTAGGTTTTATATTTCGTGTATTTTTACTACTTTAATCATCATAATACGTTGGTTTTGTGAATGCTAGCAACTGTTTGTTTTGCTCAAAAAGAGGATAATAGGTGCATTACCAACACTACGAGAGCTCTATCGTTACAACAAGGTTGTCCTACTTTTGTGAAATATGTCTGAGCAATCTCAACTTAAAAAACTATTAGATGAAAATGGCAATCTCATTAGTCCGCAATTACCCAAAGAGGTAAAAAATTACCTGATTGACATTGATGGAACAATAACCGAAGACGTTCCAAATGAAGAACCTGAAAGAATGGCAACTTGCACACCATTTGCAGATGCACTGGAGACCTTAAACCGATGGTATGAGCAAGGGCATATAATTACTTTCTTCACCTCGCGCACATTAGATCACCAAGAGGTCACAGAAACCTGGCTTGCCAAACATGGTTTTAAGCACCACGGCGTTTTATATGGTAAACCTCGAGGAGGCAACTATCATTGGATTGATAACCATATTGTGAGAGCTACTAAATACAAAGGCAAGTTTACAGACCTCGTTACGCAAACCAAAAAAGTAGAATTATTTGAAGAGTAGCGCTATCAATTAATGCGCTTATAAATTTATCAAGTTCTTATCTTTTTACCGTTCTCTGCTAATAAACGTAAATAGGCTCCGCTAAAAGCAAAAAAAATCCCGGCACTAGAAGTGGAACGGGATTATGCATATTTTTATACTAATCGCTACCAGTCGTCGTCGTCTACGAATGGAACAGCAGAACAAGTTGATTTCAAATCTTCTATAAGACGATTCATTTGAGAATTACACGCAATTAATATTTTATCGTTGTTTTTAACATCTTTCTTGGAATTCATGTAGTACTCCATGTAGGTAGATATTTCTTCATTACCCACGGCATTGGGCGTAACATGCACAAAATTCTCAAACTTATAGCGGTAACGTTCGTCTTTAAACCGAAGTTCCATATCAAACTTGATTATACCTATGGTGGTTTTAGCATATTTATTTATTTCTACTACGAGAGGCATTACCACATTAGCTAAGATCGTTTGACCCTCTTTTCCTTTCGGGTCAATACCAGCGTTTTCGATCATTTGTTTGGCTTCTTTTTTTCCAAACTCGTTCTGCATCCATACCATAGCTCTTGCATAAAGCGAATCTGCTACAGAATAATCCTGACCTCCTAAGTCTAAGAATCTATCAGGAGCAATTACTTCTACGATTTCAATGTAGGTGATTAATTGTGAGGCACTATCAAAAGGCATACCCGTGAATCTCACATAAGGCATAGCTTTAGCATCTGGTCTAGCAGATCGAACATAATCTTGTCCGCCATAACCTCCGTAGCTGTCATCACTTGCGCCCCATGAGTCTCCGCTTGACGAGTCAGCTGCAGCTGCAGATCCAGGATCATATTGATAATCGGTAGATCCGTTGTCATTGGTAGCGTCTCCCCAAGAGTCAGCACCCGCATCATCCCAGGTTTGTGCATTGGCAATTACTGCCACGCTGCAAACCATAATTAAAGTAAAAAATATTTTTTTCATTTTTTTAAGTAACCCTCTAAATCTACCAATAACATTCTCTATAAATTATAAGAGGTGCGCGAAAATAATAAAAAATATTATCAAAAAAGTGCAGTTGTTGTGGAATACTAAAATAATGACACAAGTGCTGTGTGGAAACATTTACCGTTCTTGCACTGTTCTTAGTAAGAAAACACCCCATGCATAAACTTTGTATCCTCCTTTTAGCCCTTGTATTTATAGGTGAAGGATGTAACTCTAATGATCAAAGCGCGAACGCTTCATTTGGCAAGCTGTCAAAAGATGCCCATTCATTTGCTAACTTCAATGAAGCTCGAACCACTCACCTCAATCTTGATTTAACTGTTGATTTTGCGCAAAAAGTATTACAAGGAAAGGCCACATGGGATATTGAGAAGACCGCAAAAGCTAAAAAATTAATTCTTGATATTGGAGATTTATCCATTCACGAAATAACCCTGGACAGCGGCATTACTGCCCAATACACCTTAGGCTCAGCAGATTCCATTAAAGGAAAGGCGCTAACAATATCACTCAAGCCTACTACTACGCGTGTTACCATTCATTATAGCACAAGCCCGCAGGCAAAAGCCTTACAATGGCTTGCCCCAGAGCAAACTTTAGGCAAGGTTCACCCTTTCTTATTTAGTCAGTCTCAGGCCATTCTTGCCCGCACATGGGTTCCTTGTCAAGATGCACCGGGAGTAAAATTTACCTATGAAGC
>DGBH01000011.1:0-1502 GCA_002384205.1 Bacteroidetes bacterium UBA4009 | reverse complement strand
TAATGGTATCTACCACTTTAAAATGGATCAGCCCATCAGCTCGTATTTACTTGCACTTACGGTAGGCGACTTAAAATTTGCTTCTACTGGTCGTAATAGTGGAATATATGCAGAACCTGCTATGCTAGATAGAGCCGTTTGGGAATTAGCGAGCATGCAAAGCATGATAGATAGTGCGGAAGCACTATATGGCCCATATGCATGGGGCCGATACGATGTAGTTATATTACCGCCGAGTTTTCCCTTTGGCGGAATGGAAAACCCCAGACTAACGTTTGCTACACCAACTATCATTGCAGGAGACAGAAGTCTAGTAGCCCTTATAGCGCATGAACTAGCCCACAGTTGGAGCGGAAACTTAGTTACCAACGAAACCTGGAATGACTTTTGGCTCAACGAGGGATTTACTGTCTACTTTGAACAACGCATTATGGAAAAGATTTTTGGGACCTCTTATGTCCAAATGCTTACCAAGTTAGGAATGGGAGACTTAGAGCAAACTATAGAAAGCCTCTTGAGCGAGGGTAAAGAGAACGACACTCACCTCTTTTTAAACTTAGACAACCAAGATCCTGATGACGGATTAACGGACGTAGCCTATGAAAAAGGCAGATTCTTTTTGCAAACCATAGAATCAGTAGTTGGGCGTCCAAGATTTGATACTTTTCTTAAAAAATACTTTACTGAAAACAAATTTAAGCCAATGAATACTGAGCGTTTTATTGCTTATTTAAACGAAAACCTATTGACAGACGTCCAAGAAAGGGCAGACGTCAAAGCTACAGAATGGATATATGGTCCGGGTATACCAGATAATGCTCCCGAAGTAAATTCGGCAGAACTTGATAGAGTAGAACTGGCAATAGCTAAGTTTAATAATAATCGCATTAAAGCAAAAGATATTGATATTACGGGCTACACCACACATCATTGGCTATACTTTTTGCGAGGTTTGAAAAATCTAAACGTAACTAAAATGGCTGAATTAGATGCGGCCTTTAATTTTACCGCTTCAGGAAACAGCGAAATTGCCTGTGATTGGTTCAAGCATTGTATAGATGTATCATACAAACCAGCGTATCCTGCCATTGAAACATTCTTAATTCGCGTGGGAAGAAGAAAGTTTCTAACCCCGCTATACGAGCGCCTAGCGAAAAATAAAGAGGATAAGCTATGGGCACAAAAGGTGTTTGAAAAAGCCAAACCAGGTTATCACTCTGTTTCCTACAACACCATAAATAACATCGTGTACTAGGCAATAGAAATCTATTCTGAGTCGGTTAGCTTACTAATAAAGCAGAACTAGCCCATAAGACATAACAAATTATAAAAAGGTGGCCAATGGTGACCTTTTTTGTTGTGTGAAAAAAATATCAGCTTATTTTTGCACTCCTATTATAAATAATAGAGAATATAACCGGGCCTATAGCTCATTCGGTTAGAGCAACTGACTCATAATCAGTAGGTGCCTGGTTCGATTCCAGGTGGGCCCACATATTAAA
>DGBH01000022.1 GCA_002384205.1 Bacteroidetes bacterium UBA4009 | reverse complement strand
AGCTCATGCTTACTAAATTTCATATCTCCCAGCATGAGTGTTTCCAAAATATCTTCATCTTGCCAATTCATGGCAATTTTAAATTTTCGTAAGACAATATTATTGGTTAGCACTTCTTCGGGTTCTGGCTGAGGGCCTTCTTTTTTCCCTCGTTTTTCATTGATTAATCCATTTAAAAAAACAGCCAACTCCTTGTGCGTAGCTTCTTTAAAACCATCATATTCATCTTTGAGTAACCAAGCCTTAAGTTGTTCTTTACTTATCACCACACCTCCGGAGGCAAATAGCTCCATCATATACGTATCTCTAAAGTCAAAAGCGTATCGAGTTCTTCGTAGGATATCGTTCGTGGTCATGTTTAGAGAGCAAAGATAATAGAAAAACTAGGTTCGGTTGATTTCTTGCTATTCGTAATCCGCTCTTTGAATGACACTATTTCTTAATAGTATGGCATTCATCCATTACAATGAGACTCCTGTTTATTCCCAACACATCCCCTCCATGTGAATTAACCCTAAATCTTACTTAACTAGTTTTAAATTTACCACATACCTTTGCAGTCATGTCTCGTGTAGCCATTCATACGCTCGGATGCAAACTCAATTATTCTGAGAGCAGCACCATTGTTCGACAATTAGAATCTAATGGTTTTACCAAGGTAGATTTCAATGAAGAGTCTGATATATATATCATTAATACGTGCTCTGTAACTGACAATGCTGACAAGAAGTGTCGCACCACTGTTAAGGCGGTTTTAAAGCAAAACCCGGAAGCTTATGTCGTGGTAATAGGATGCTATGCTCAGCTTAAACCCAAAGAAATATCAGAAATTCCTGGGGTAGATATGGTTTTAGGCGCGGCAGAAAAGTTTAATATGATAGAACATTTGCATTCACTTCAAAAAGAAGAAAAAGCAATTGTATTTAATAAGAACATTAAAGAAACTCAAGAATTCGTGCCGGCATTTAGCTATGGTGACAGAACACGTAGTTTCTTAAAAGTCCAGGACGGTTGCGATTACTTTTGTTCGTTTTGCACTATACCACTTGCACGCGGCAAAAGCCGCAATGCCAGTATATCAGAAACAGTAGCTAAAGCCAAAGAGGTTGCTGCCACTAATATTAAAGAAGTTGTAATTACAGGCGTAAATATTGGTGACTTTGGGGCTGATCAAGACTATGCAGAGACGCTTTACGACCTACTTCTAGAGTTAGATAAAGTAGAAGGCATAGATCGCTATAGAATAAGTAGCATAGAACCAAATCTATTAACTAACGAAATCATTGATTTTGTGTCTGCCAGCGAGAAATTTGTGCCTCATTTTCATATACCTCTACAAAGTGGAGATGACGAAATTTTGTTAAAGATGAGACGAAAGTACCTCAGTGAACTTTATTCAGACAGAATTGCTCGGATCAAAAAAAGAATGCCTAATAGTTGCATAGGCGTCGATGTTATTGTGGGTTTCCCGGGAGAGACTGAAGAGCATTTCTTGAATACTTATAATTTTCTCAATGAATTAGACATTAGTTATTTGCATGTATTCCCTTATTCTGAAAGGAATAACACAACGGCTAAAAAGATGGAAGGTAAAGTGTCAAAAGCCATAAAAATGGAACGAGCAACGCGATTGCGTATTTTATCTGAAAAAAAGAAGCGTTATTTTTATGAAACTCAGCTAGGGAAATCCATGCAAGTTCTTTGGGAAGAAGAAAGACAAGGGACAAATATGCAAGGCTTTTCAGAAAACTATGTACGGTTTGAAGCGCCTTACGACAGCGCTAAAGTGAATACCATTGAAATCCTTAATTTTGACCAGATTAACGAAAGAGGCATGGCAAAAGCAAGCTTAAAAGAACATTTGCAGTAAGTTATATCGACCGTTCACTTCTATTTAACATATTCTTATTGTATAAAATCATAAGTTTTAATATTTCATCCCTTTATTCGCATTAGCAATAGGCACTAACTCCCAAAAGATAAAAAATGTATCCTACTTTATACGACGCCATATTAGATATTTTCGGTATCAGCATTCCCGCTTTCAAAATAGTTATGATGTTTGGATTTTGGGTTGCCGTCGCTTTTTTAGCAGCCAACTGGGTAATGACGCTTGAGTTAAAACGCTATGAAAAAGAAGGTAAAATACACGCTAGTCAACTTCCAAGAGTTGCTCCGAATCTTATTGTTGAATATATAAGTAATGGTGTGATTGGCTTCATCTTTGGATTTAAAATGGTTTATCTGGCTTTAAATTTTTCAAAACACGCAGGTAATCCGCAAGGATTTTTATTGTCAGGCGAAGGATCTTGGCTTTTTGGTATTCTTCTCGCAATAGCATTTATCGCCTATAAATTTTACGAGCTAAAAAATGAAAAGCCAATAGAAGAAGGAGAAATGTACACCGTACATCCTTACATGTTAATGGGCAACCTGACCTTAGTGGCTGCAATATCTGGCTTTGCAGGTGCTAAGTTATTCCATCACTTAGAATACTTTAGTCAACTTGTAGACGACCCAATGATTCTTTTTAGAGATCCTTTTAGTGGGTTAACTTACTTTGGAGGTTTAATAGGCGGGGGCATTGGCGTATTGTGGTATGCTGGTAAGAAAGGAATTAACTGGAAAAGCATGCTTGACGTAGGAGGACCTGCGGTGATACTTGGATATGGCATAGGAAGAATGGGTTGCCACATGAGTGGTGACGGAGACTGGGGGGTAGTAAATTTAGCCCCAAAACCGGGATGGTTAAATTGGTTACCTGATTGGGCTTGGTCATACTCTTACCCCAATAACGTACACGGCCTAATTTTAGAAAACCCTGTTTGGCCTACTCCGCTTTACGAAGTGATTATGGCCTTAATTATCTTTGGCATTTTGTGGTCAATCCGCAAAAAGTTTGTACCAGGAGTTTTGTTTGGCATTTATTTCATATTCGCAGGCATGGAGCGTTTTTTAATTGAAAAAATACGGGTAAACCCAGATCAATTTGATGGCGTAGCTTTTACCCAAGCAGAACTTATATCAATGACCATGATTATTGCAGGCATTGCCGGAATTATATACTTTAATAAAATTGCTAAAAATAAAAGCAACTAGCTTCTTAGTAAGCTTTCACCACAACTCATTCTGTTGAAAAGCAGAAGCCGATCTTATTTACGCTTCGCTTACACGTATCTTTTTCTTTTTAACCCTGGTGTTATTGGTTTTAGATAGAGCAACAGTCAATTGCGACCTGTGTATGCTGACAAACGTACAATCCAATTTAATTTCGATATGTCCTACTTCGTAGGGTTCCAAACCTGCTTGTTTTATAAATAAACCAGCGATATCTCCTTTCGAGATTTTATCCTTTTTACCTCCTGTAATAAATAGGGTGCACCATTCTGATGGTTTTAATTCCTTACCGCCTGCCAATTGTGCTATTTCTAATTCTGGCATGTATTCTGGCATATCAGCATTTTTTCGAGTGAGCACATACGCGGTTCCTTCACTATTCATACGTGCTGTTCTACCGTTGCGATGGGTAAATTCTTGCTCACGGTGAGGTAATTCATAGTGTATAATAAATTTGATTTCGGGTACGTCTATGCCTCTTGCCGCAAGATCTGTAGCAAGGAGCAACTGATGCGTGCCGTTTCTAAATTTTATCAAAGCACGTTCTCTATCTTTTTGTTCAAGACCTCCGTAAAAGAGCCCATGGGATATTCCTCTTTCTTGTAAAAAATCACTAATACCATTAATGGTATCTTTATAGTTACAAAAAATAATTCCAGGTTTGCTACCGATGGCTTTTAGGCTGTCTGCTAAACCTTTCAGCAAATCATCTCCTACAATTATTTGTTTGACCGTTAATTTGGGTACAGCATTGTGTAAATAATTAATCTGGGCAGGCTTTACAAGCCCTACGAATCCTGGCACATTTATTACTTGTGTTGCGCTGGTTAATACCTTTTTTTTTAGATTAGGTAATGCATCTAGCACTTCCATCATTTCACTTTCGAAGCCTATTTCTAAAGATTTATCAAACTCGTCAAGTACTAACATGTTAATAAACGAAGTATCAAAAGCTTCACGACGCAAGTGATCTGCGATACGACCAGGAGTTCCAACAAGAATAGCTGGACGTGTTTCAAAATCTCTGCGATCTTGTGACCCGCTGCGGCCTCCGTAAACAACGTTGGTTTTATAACCCGTACCCATGTTACGCAACACTTGCTCTATTTGTATAGCTAACTCTCTAGTAGGCGCTATTATCAATGCTTGTATTTCTTCTATTTCTGGAGACAATGAAGCAATAAGTGGCATTAGAAAGGCCACCGTTTTACCCGTGCCTGTTGGAGATAAGATAATCGTACCTTTATTTTCTGATATTACACCGAATGCTTCTTCTTGCATTGGGTTGAGCTGCTCAATGCCTAATTTAGCTAGTATTTCCGCTGATGATTTGATAACTGATGCCATATTTTATTAGTAAGAAATTAGCCGTTTCATATAGGGTTCAAAGTTATCCAAATATTAGAGCTAATCTGGTGCAGTTTTTATACTTACAGCTTTAAAAATTTTATTGAATTTGAAAGGGGATAAATAACATTCATAAAATGATGAACAATAGTATTATTGAAGCGTTTTTAAAATGAATGCACATTACTCAAAAGGGCCTAGTTGAGATGAATAGAATCGAAAGGCTAAATCTTATAAACTCATTATCAGGCATTAAACCGGCGAACTTAATCGGCACCATAAACGAAGACGGAACTGAAAACCTAGCTATATTTAGCTCTGTTGTGCATTTGGGCAGTAATCCAGCCTTATTTGGTTTTGTACTTCGTCCTAGAGGTGAAGTACGTCGACATACACATGAAAACATCCTAAGTACCGACGTCTACACTATCAATTTTGTACACACTTCTTTTATTAAGCAGGCACATTTCACTTCCATAAAAGCTAAAAGTAACGAAAGCGAATTTGTTCTAAGTGAATTAACGCCGGAATATATTGAGCACTTTCAGGCACCATTTGTCCAAGAGAGTACTGTTAAACTAGGGATGAGGTTTGTTGAAGAAATTCCCATCAAAACAAATGGCACAAGTTTAATCATTGGTCAAGTTGAACATATTCTAATTCCCGATCACATCATTTTAGACGGAGGTCATATTGACTTAGAAGCACTTGAAATTGCAGGAATAAGTGGGCTAAACACTTACTATTCGTTAAATAAAATCGCTCACTTACCTTATGTTCGAGAAGACAGTAAGATAACAGACCTTAGCTAGAAACAGGATTATTTAATACATAACGTACAAAAATGGATAACATAAAATATATAGAAAACGAAATTTCTGCGCTTAGAAATCAATTACAAAATCACCCGCTTTATCAAAATTTAAAGGATATAGAGGATGTGAAAATATTTATGGAGAATCATGTTTTTGCCGTATGGGATTTTATGTCATTATTGAAATCACTACAAGCTAAACTAACCAACATAAGTACCCCATGGACGCCAGCCAAGAAGCCCGCATTAGCTCGGTTTATTAACGAAATAGTGCACGGAGAAGAAAGTGACCTAAATGAGTTAGGCGAACCCAACAGTCATTTTGAAATGTATTTGGACGCAATGAAGCAACTTAATGCCAACGCAAATGAGATTACAAAACTTATTAAACTTATAGAAGAAGGAGAATCTGTAGATTTTGCATTAAACAAAATCACCATTGACGAACGTGTAGCAGATTTCGTTCGTTACTCTTTTTCTATCATTGAAACGGGGAAATCACATGTAGTAGCTTCAGCATTTACCTTTGGACGAGAAGATGTGATTCCAGATATGTTTATCGAAATTCTTAAAAACGCTGATTCTGAGAATAAAGAGTATACTAAATTAAATTACTACTTGCAGCGGCATATAGATTTAGATGGAGATGAGCATGGACCTTTATCACTGCAAATGATAAGTGCATTGTGTGAAGAAGATGACCTAAAATGGAGTGAAACATTAGAAGTTGCTAAAGAATCTTTAAAAAAAAGAGTCGCACTTTGGGATGCCATTGATGAACTTATTACTCAAAGTACCTCTTGAAATCTAGCATAAAAATGCAACGAAGGGTTACATAAGAACAAACGTCTAAATATTCTAGTAACATTAAAGTCACAATAGATTAATTTCGTAAGCTTAACATAAACGAAGGGTTACATAAGAACAAACGTCTAAATATTCGAGTAACATTAAAGTCACAATAGATTAATTTCGTAAGCTTAACATAATCCTAACAATTGCAATCTAGTGACCTAGACATATTCGACGCCATAAGTCTTGAGCAAATGGACGGAGTTTCACTTATGAAAAGAGTGGACACTAAGTTTGTGGTGAATCAAGATATACTCCCAGAGTTATTGGCATCTCTAAAAAGCAATTACCGGATTCTAGAAATTGGAGGTAATCGAATGATGACCTATGATTCCACCTATTTTGACACTAGAGAAAATGACTTCTATCTTGCTCATCACAATAAAAGAACTAGTCGTGTAAAAGTTAGAATCAGGAACTACGTAGAATCAAATCTTTCATTTTTAGAAGTTAAGCTAAAAAATAATAAAGGATTGACCGTCAAAAAGAGGATTAAAATAAGTCAAGGCGAGAAGAAACTTAATTCTGAAGCTCTTTCTTTTATTGAACAAGCAACGCTGCAAAAATGGGAACTAAACCCTAAATTGACAAATAAATTCAACCGATTTACATTGGCTAGCACTTCAGAAAAAGAACGCGTAACTTTTGATTTAAATCTCGACTATAATGGAGTCATTCATAACCAAAAATTAGCTATTATCGAATTAAAACAAGAACGACTTAACCGCAATTCTACACTTTTTAAGGTCTTGAAATGCGCGTATATTCATCCCTATTCCATTAGCAAATACTGCATAGGAATGGCTATTTTACATCCCGACCTTAAACAAAACATATTTAAACATAAACTTTTAACCTTAAATAAAATCACTTCGTAAATGACTGAATTCTTAAGTATCCCATTCTTCGACGACGACTTCTACAAAATGACGTTTCGCTTTTTATTGAATATATCTTTTTTAACCTTAATCATACGATGGCTATATTATGGAGCGACTAAGCGAAAAGATTATCTTTTTACCTATTACATGATCGGAATTATTGT
>DGBH01000084.1:3764-7500 GCA_002384205.1 Bacteroidetes bacterium UBA4009 | reverse complement strand
TCCAATGGAGAAGAGTTAACCTATACGATTGCTTTGTATAACAAGACTAGGCAAACTATTGGTAATATTCAAATTAAGGATACATTAAGTAAAGATGCAAGTTTAGTGACAGCATCATTAAATTGCGGGACTGAGTCTAATGGAATAATTACCGTATTAATAGATAGCATTGCTTCAGGAGATTCGTTCATTTGTAGGTTTAATGTAATACCGAATTTTGCAAATGCGTCTTCAAGCGTTTGGGAGGATTATACGGAAAATGGAGTAGGGGATTGGAAGGTAACTTCTGCTGGCTCAGGAGAAGACTGGCAAATAGTTAATCTTACAATATCTAATGCGGTTTGGAAAGTAACAAACGCAGAAATATCAACTGATCTGTATCTTGCTCGAGAACTTGACTTGACAAATTTAAATTCGCCTAGTTTTTCATTTAGGCATTGGATAAATTCCGAAGATGGATGGGATGGTGGAGTAATTGAAATTCAAACAGATGGCTCGACTTGGTTTGATGCGGGGCCATACTTCACTAAAAATGGGTATAATAAGATTATTCAAAGTAATCCAGCTAGTGCGATTTCAGGTAGAGATGCGTTTACCGGAAATTCAGGAGGTTTTATTGAATCCATATTGAATTTAACATCATTCGAAAATCAAACTATTAATATTAGATTTCGATTTGCCAGTGATGGCGCTGCCGCTGAAGATGGCTGGTATATTGATGATTTTAAACTTATAAATGCTGTGAAAATAACAAATAGCATAACGGTTGGTTATGGCGAAAATGAGGTTGATAAAACTTCTGCTATAACTTTAATTTTACCTGGGAAATCAAATTCTATCCAATTATTTAATACATCAAAACTTAAGATTTATCCAAACCCGAGCAGTAGTCATGTCGTGATAGAATCAGAAGTCAATGATAAACTGAGATTTACACTATCTGATATCCAAGGCAAGAATTTGATTACTCAATATGCAACAGGGAAAGGTAGAATAGATGTAAGTATGCTAAGTACTGGAATTTATATGCTAAATCTAGAGTTAAATGGAATTCCATCGGTGCATAAATTGATAATCAACTAGAATTAATCAAAGGGCACAAAAAAAGGGATGTACAATTAACATCCCTTTTTTTATGCATTAAATGGTAAGTGTTCTATTAAGATCTTGAATTAATTTCGTCTCTTAAAACGGCTGCCCTATCATAATCCTCTACTTGAATTGCTCTCTCTAGTTCAGTATTTAACTCATTAAGAGACATCTTATTGAAACTATTAGCAGAATCAATTTTAGGTTTAATATCATTAATGTGCTCTGCATCATCTTCATCCTCGTTGTCGTAAATGATCCCTGCGTCATCTAATATAGACTTAAAGGTGTAAATAGGACATTTAGCGCGAAGAGACATCGCCACTGCGTCAGACGTTCTAGAATCGATGGCAAATTCCACACCGTTTTGCTCAGTTATTATTTTAGCATAAAAAACGCCTTCTTTTAGTTGGTCAATAACAACTTCCTTAATAAGGATGTTGTATTTATCCATTGCGTCATACATCAAGTCATGTGTTAAGGGTCTCTGCGGAGTGAGTCCTTCAATGATTAGTGCTATAGATTGAGCCTCGTAGCTTCCAATGACTACGGGTAGTTTTAAGTTTCCGTCTTCTTGACCTAATATTAAGGTGTAGCTATTTCTTTGTGAGTGACCAGAAGTTAATCCTACTATATTTAGTTCTATTTTTTCACCACCCATAATATTTGAGTCAGTTTTGGTTTATTAAGTTAGGCGCCTTTAATTTCTTTGGCGCGTTTTATTAATTTAGGCAACACGTCAAATACATCTCCAACAATTCCGTAATCTGCGGCTTTGAAGAAAGGTGCTTCAGGATCTGTGTTGATAACGCAAATCACTTTACTGCTACCTACTCCCGCTAAATGCTGTATTGCGCCAGAAATTCCCGCTGCAATATATAGATTTGGCTTTATGGTTATACCTGTTTGTCCTACGTGCTCACTATGAGGTCTCCATCCAATATCGCTTACAGGCTTAGAACACGCAGTAGCAGCTCCGAGTACGTCGGCTAACTCCTCTATCATATTCCAATTTTCTGGACCTTTCAGACCTCTACCCGCAGATACAACTAATTCAGCCTCTGTTAATGGTATTTTACCCGTAACCTTATCTGTTGATACAATTGTGGTATTTATGTCACTCGCAGATACCGAAGTACTAACCGTTTCATAACTGATGTCCTTTCCTCCCTCAGTTATTTTGTAAGAATTAGGTATAAGCGTAAGCACTCTTTTAGGATGATTTACATTAATATGGCCAATTGCCTTGCTAGAAAAGCAGGTTTTTTTGACACTAAATCCAGCCGTAGTATCAACCATGTCTACAATACCTGTTACCAGCGCCGCATCTTGTTTAACAGCCAATAATGGTGCAATAGATTTGCCATTATAAGTTTGTGAAATAATCACCGTTTCTCCGCTTTCAGCACTCACCACTTCACTGAGTGCTTTGGCGTAAGCTTGAGGGTTAAACGTCGAAAATAAATCTCCTGAGATATTTAATTCTTTGTCCGCTCCGTATAAACCTAGATTTTGAGTTCCTTTGTTACCGATGCTTACAGCAATACAGGTAGATCCTAACTGATTAGCTAAATCTTTACCATATGTGATTGCCTCAAAACTTGATTTTTTATAAATTCCGTTATCGCTCTCTGCGTATACTATTACTGCCATAATCCTAAAATAATTTTTCTGTGTTATGTAATAAGTCAATAAGTTCTTCTGCATTTGCAGCGTCTATCATTTTTACACCGCTTTTTGCCGGTGGTAGATCGTACTTATTTACTGAAGTGTAGTTATATTTATCCTCTGCGCTTACCACGTTAAGTGGTTTGCTTCTAGCCATCATAATGCCACGCATGTTAGGAATACGAGGTTCACACAAATCTTTTTGGGCACTTACCACAACAGGAGTGTTTACACTTATTGTTTCTCTTCCTCCGTCAATATCACGAACAGCGGTAACTTTTTTATCGGTAACATCAAGTTCCATCGCCACATTGATTAAGGGCCAGTTTAACATTTCGGCAATAAGCCCTTGTACCTGACCACCATTATAATCAATGGACTCTCGTCCAGTTAAAATCATGTCATATTCACCAGATTTAGCTTGTTCGGCTATTTGAGCTGCGACGTACATTCCATCACTAGGATTTGCATCAACACGTATAGCGTCAGTTGCGCCCATAGCAAGTGCTTTTCGTATAACAGGCTCCGTGTCTGCTTCTCCAACGGTTATTACCGTAACGGTTCCACCAATAGGTTCTGTTATATCAAGAGCTCTGGTAAGCGCTAACTCATCATAAGGGTTTATTATAAACTGAACTCCCGTTTTATTAAATTGGGTATTACCGTCGGTAAATGTGATTTTTGTGGTAGTATCTGGTACTACGCTAACACAAACTAATATCTTCATTTAAAAAAAATGTATTAAAATTGAGGTGCGAAAATACAATTAATTGACCAAATAAATGGCTAACAACGAGAGAATTGAGCAGATAAAAACATTTTTAAAGGATACCCCCAACGACCCTTTTTTGAGTTATGCACTTGCTACTGAATATGTTTCACTAGGACAAGATACAAGTGCATTGAAATTATTTCTGATGCTAGTAAATGAACAACCAGAATACTATGCAACCTATTACCATTTAGGTAAATTGTATGA
>DGBH01000084.1:0-3539 GCA_002384205.1 Bacteroidetes bacterium UBA4009 | reverse complement strand
ACTAAACGTTTAAATCAACGACATGCTCAAGGAGAACTTCAAGGGGCATATGAAGAATTAACATTTTAATTTGACGTGTGTATAGCCAATTAATTAACTTATCTAAATGTAAAACTTAAGTATTGACTGGTTCCGTTAGAGGTAACACCTTCTACTCTAACTTGTCCTTTAACCGTTTCTAGTAATTGTATTAGGTCATAAACATCATCCGCTGGTTTTCCATTAACTTTCACAAAAATAAAACCATTGTCTATGCCCATTTGCCTCAATTTTCCTGTTGATACATTGCTTACTTTTATGCCATTAGGAATTCGATAGGAGTCACGTTCCAATTTAGAGATTAGCTCAAATTCACCGCCTAACGTTTCGCTTGTTACACTTTCCTTTTTTAATAGTTTGGTGTTTCCTTCTTTATTAACTAAGGCGATATTGAAGGACTTTGTTTCGTTTTCTCTTACAATTTCTAGTTTGGCAATATCACCAGGTCTTAAGTAGGCAATTCTCTCATCATATGTAGCTTTGCTATCAACTAGTTTGCCGTCGATACGAATAATTAAATCCCCTGCTTCTAACTTGCCTTCAGCCGCAGCATTGGTACCTGTTATTCGCTTCACCAGTACACCATTTTTACCACCTAGTTTTTCCGTCATTTCACCATCTACATCCACTACTTCTATGCCTAAGAAACCTCGTTGAACTTCGCCATAATTTTTAATATCGTCAATAGTTTTTGCTACAATATTACTGGGTATAGCAAATCCATAACCCACATAACTGCCTGTTTTACTGGCTATAGCTGTATTTATGCCAACTAACTCGCCACTCAGGTTTACAAGTGCGCCACCGCTATTTCCTGGATTAATTACAGCGTCAGTTTGTATAAATGATTCTATGGGAAATTGGTTGTCTAAAATATTAATATTTCGTCCTTTAGCACTGACTATTCCAGCTGTTACTGTGCTGGTAAGGTTAAATGGGTTGCCCACAGCGAGTACCCATTGTCCGATTTCTACCTCGTCTGAATTGGCAAATATGATGGGTGCTAATCCTTTGGCTTCTACTTTAAGTAGTGCAAGATCACTGCTTGGATCAGTCCCAATAAGTATAGCGTTATACGTTTTTTTACTGTCACTTAATACAACCTGAATCTTCTCAGCATTAGCAATAACGTGTTGGTTAGTAATAATATAGCCATCTTCTGACATAATGACGCCAGAGCCAGTGCTGGCAACCTTGCCAATTCTTCCAAATGGATCAAATCCAAATCCCCAAAATCCGCTTGATTGATATTGTTGCGATTCTGTTTTGATAAAAACGACGCTAGATGTACTAGTCTTTGACGCCGTAATAAAACCAGTTTCTAGGTTTTGTATCGCTGTGTTATTAACCTGCCTATAGGGTACTGAATTGTCGACGTATGAAAGTTGAGAAATAGGTGAGTTGAAAAATGTTTTATATGCGTAAGCTCCTAAAAAAGAGGTTGTTAAACATATTGTGGATAGAATAAGTATCTGTTTTCCTTTCATATTAACTTCATAACGATCAATTTAATTGCCAAATTATACAGATGATTATTTTACATCAGCCTTAATAGTGATAATTTGTATTGGATTTACTGGATCATTGCTATATAGCGTAATTTTCTCTGATATTGTTTACCGCTTTTAAAAAGAGAATCATAAAATACTGGAATCTCCAAAGATTCATCCGTAGCTAGTATTTTTTTCGTTGGTTTCAAAATAGCACAAGAGCAGTCTGTTTCTATTCTTTTAAAAATAAGGGGCTGTTTTCCGGCATTGGTAATGGTTATTGTTTTTGTGCGCACAATGCCACTTTTCATGGTACCCATATCCACTAAATCACTGCTTAGAATAAGTTTTGGAGCATTTTTTAATTGACGCCTAGTTAATGAAGAATAATCTGACTTGACATCGAGGTAGTAGTCTATTTGTTTTCGTTTAAAATATTTGTCTGTCGTATTTATCTTGAGTGAACCCGCCAAAGGGCCGATAGTATCGGCAAGGGATAAATCAATTTTAAGAACCAACATTCCTAACTCATGTGGTTTTAAATTTATGGGAAAGTTTAGAGGTTCGATAAACGAAGGAAGATCAACAAATTCTTGCAATTGAATGTCAGCATATCCGTCATTCTCTAACCTCACTGTATCGTAGAAAACGGCATTATTCATCTTATTTTCCCAATTCAATTTTAATTTTTCTATCAGTAAATATCCAAATTCACCAGGGTAGTAAGCAGATTTATCCCGCTCAGCAAATACTTTTATTTCTGCATTAAATGTAAGTTCAACATCAAGAGCATCTGAAAAATTTCCTCTTATTTGAACCCATTTGTTAACCTTTCCGACAATTCCTTTAGGATCAAAATTTACGGTAATTTTTCCGGACTCCCCAGGAGTGTAAGTTTTTTTATTGGAATGTGGTGTAGTGCAACCGCAGGAAACTTCTAGAGAGCGAATTACAAAGTCATTCGTACTATTATTGGTAAACTCAAATACACATGAAGTCACGCCACTCTCCTGGTATATCGCTCCTAAGTCAATTTGTTTTTTTTTGAAAACGATATCCGAAACCTTTACCTGACCAACGGATATGGAAGTAAACAGACATAAAAGTAGTGATGTTAATATGTTTTTAGACATTAATTAGGACAAATAAAACGTGTGAGGCTTAACTATTGAGGTCTTATAGATGAAATGTTTATAAAAAACGTTGCCTACCTTTAGGTTTCTATATTTACTTTCGCTTGGTGAGCAAAGATATTTTGGATGGCACCAGTGAAGGTTTCTCCGATCAAGAGAGGGACATTGAAAGGGTTTTAAGACCTATTTCCTTTGATGATTTTACGGGTCAAGAAAAAATTTTAGATAATCTTAAGATTTTTGTGCAAGCCGCCAATCAACGGGGCGAAGCACTAGATCATGTATTGTTGCATGGACCTCCGGGATTAGGAAAAACCACTTTAGCAAATATTATTGCTAACGAGTTAAATAGTGGTATTAAAATAACCAGTGGACCTGTATTAGAAAAGCCAGGTGATTTAGCTGGATTGTTAACTAATCTGTCTGAAGGAGATGTTTTATTCATTGACGAGATACATCGACTTAGTCCTGTAATTGAGGAGTATTTGTACTCTGCCATGGAAGATTATAAGATAGACATCTTACTCGACACAGGTCCTAATGCACGAAGCATACAAATCGGCATTAGCCCATTTACCTTAATTGGAGCAACCACACGCAGTGGATTACTAACGGCTCCATTACGCGCAAGATTTGGAATCACGTGCAGGTTAGAATATTATGATACTTCACTGCTCACAGAAATAGTTGGCAGGTCGGCAGAAATTCTGAACGTACCTATCGATCACAAAGCAGCATTGGAAATCGCTGGAAGGAGTAGGGGCACACCGCGTATAGCCAATGCATTGCTCAGAAGAACAAGAGATTTTGCACAAATAAAAGGAGATGGCAGTATTGGAATAGATATTGCGAAGCTGGCCTTAGATGCATTAAATGT
>DGBH01000095.1:34159-37213 GCA_002384205.1 Bacteroidetes bacterium UBA4009 | reverse complement strand
ATACGAAACCAAACATCTTCTGATGGACAGGTGTATCCTCTAGGGTACGATAAATTTGCTTCCAAACATTTTGGTGCGCCGGTGGAGTTTGCCAATAAGAAATTTTTTATGAATTGTGTTGACTTCTTATGCGACGAAACAAATCTGATTGAAGTTAGAAGCAGAGAAGTAGAATTGAGGTTACTGGATAAGGTAAAGATTAAAAAAGAACGTGCGTTTTGGCAAAGTATCAATATGATAGTGCCTATTTTATTGGTGATTATATTTGGACTAATTAATTCGATGTATCGTAAAAGACGCTGGGCATAGAGAACAATGAGAAGATGGCTAACGTACATATTACTTTTAGCAATACTCATGGTTTCTGGGCAGGATAAACATTTCGTAAACGTTTCTGCTACGCCAGGGTTTTTATTAGCACACAGAGCAGATTTATTAGGTTTAGCCGCTCATAATTATGGAATAGAAGTGTCTTATGAGCAGAATAAGTACAGTTCATCGTGGGGCTCTGACTATAAAAAGCCAAGTATTGGCTATGGTATTCTATACTATAATTTAGGCAAAGAGGAAACAGGACATGCTTTTGGCTTACTCACCCATGTTAAATTAAACATAATCACTTTAGGAAAATCTGATATACGATTTAGAATGGGCGCTGGCTTAGCCTACCTTACCAAAATGTTCGATGTACATGAAAATCGTCGGAACCAGGCTATTGGAAGCCATTTTAACGGAAGTATGCAATTTGGTTTAGTTGGGCATTCGCCATTTTTATCTAAAAATTATTTGGAATATGGGATCTCTATCTCTCATTACTCGAATGCAGCTTTTAAAGTGCCAAATTTGGGTTACAATATTCCTTCTGTGACGCTAAGATATGGATTTGGACTAGGAACAATGGAGGGTAATTCAACGTACTTGGATGCTTCTGCAAAAAAAATAGATTGGCGAGCAGTCGTAATCTGCGGAAAGAAGGAACGTAACTTTGGAGATCCAATTAATTTTTATAATTATGGCGTTCAGTTACGCGGTATTAAAAATATAAATGCTACCAAAGGTTGGAGATTTGGTGTAGATTATACCTTAGACAAAACGTATAAGTACTCTGAGAACAGTCTTGTGTCTTTAGACTCAATAAGTATAGGTGAGCAGTCTGAATTGGCTGTAGCGGCTGGATTTCAATGGAATTTTGGAAGAGTAGATGTGATTGCAGAATTAGGAACATATGTTTATAAACCTGCGGTCTTAAAAAATCCATTAAGTCAACGTATGGGCTTAAGTTATAAACTAGACAAACATTGGAATGCGCAAGGTACATTGCGTTTTCACAGAGGCGTTGCCGATTTTTTTGAGATGGGAATAGGATATACGTTATGAAACAGGTTATACTATTATTATCTATATTTTTGTGTTCATGTCAACGAGGTGATGATTGTTTTACCAATAAAGGTGCAAATGGTAGTATCTCAAGGAAACTGGAAGTTTTCGATAAAATAAGCGTAGAAAACAGAATAAATCTGATAATAACGCAGGATAGTGCTAAAGCTGGGGAAGTAGTAATTAGTGGTCCCGAAAATTTATTGGAAGAGATAACAACAGATGTTTCTGATGGGTGGCTGAAAATAAAAAATATGAATACTTGTAATTTTGTGCGGAGTTACGATTATGAATTAACCATCAATGTATTTTTAAAGGAGTTAAGGGTACTTAATATTGACGGTATTGCTTCGGTAAAAACAGAAGACACCTTACTAATTAAAAAGCTAGATATCGAACATCTTGCGTTATCTGATATTCACCTAACATTAAGTGGTGATGAGGTCTTTTTAAGATCAAGAAATTCAGCACATACAAGGCTAGATGGGAAGATTAAGGTGTTCAAGGGTTCCATAGAGGAAATATCGGATGTAGACGCTGAGTTTTTGAAAGCGGAGGAAGTGTTACTTGATACGCATAGCCCACTTGACTGTATAGTGAATGCCTCAAAAGGAATCTTCGTAAAAATTTATGGTCCTGGCAGTATTTTATATGTTTATGAACCATCAGAATATAAGATAGTAGACGTGCAATTAAGTTCGGGGAGGCTCCGAAAAAAATAAAAAAGGAGTATCTTGTGGATACTCCTTAACAAGTTCTTATTTATGGAACCTAGGCTATTCTTATACTTTTTGGTTTAGATTCTTCTTTTTTCTGCACCAGGACAGTTAAAATCCCGTCTTGTAGTTTCGCACTTATAGCATCCAGACTTACATTTTTAGGAAGTCTTACCTCACGTGCGTACTTGCCTTGGTTAAATTCAGAATGAAGAACTTTATAGGCGGATGCGGTTGTGCTGTGATGCGCTTCGATCTTAATTATGTGGTCTTCCTGGCTTATACTAATGTTCTGTTTAGTGACTCCTGGAAGGCTAAGTTGTAACATGTAATGATCGTTGTTTTCAGACAGCTCAACAGGTGGCCTATAAATAGCTTGTAGTTTGTCTGTGTTTTCAGATAACATGTCATTTACGATTTGTCCAAAATTATTGATTAGGACGTCAGAAAAAATAGCGGGGTTTGTTTTAAGTTTTATTATGTTCATTTTATTGTTTGGGGCTTACGGTTCAATTGCTATTCCTAACACTAAAAGAAGACAAAAAGTCCTAAAAATACTATAAAAATTTTAAATAAACGACATATTGACTGTTATTTGGCTACAATAATGTTATTGATGTCTTGATAAACTTCGGTGGTTACATTTTTATAGAGCATTCCTAGTTCTATGATAAGAGTGCTTAAAAGCTTATTTTCTGTCTCACTCCTGCTAATTGTATTGAAAATTACGAGTCCGCCAACTGCACTATGTATTTTTATAGATTTTAAAAATTTAGGGTTTTTAAGAAGTGTCGAATTATTTAACTCCTTAAATAGATCCACCAGAATTATGTCAAATTTAGAGTGGTCTTGGCTTAAAAAATCAGCAGCATCGCTGCACACTATATTTGGCTTCAACTGAAACTGATCGGCAAAGTGCTCATGATATATATCAATAATCTTTGCATCATACTCTACGCCT
>DGBH01000095.1:33557-34053 GCA_002384205.1 Bacteroidetes bacterium UBA4009 | reverse complement strand
CTTTGCATCATACTCTACGCCTGTAAGCTTGTTTTTATAGTTGTATTTTAGATCTAACAGTTCTACTACACTACCACATCCAAATCCCAATATTAATATATTCTGTGCTTCTTTTATTTTGTGGGTATACGGCGAGAGGGCTCTTGCGATAACTTTTGAGGCATTACCAAACGAGAAATTTGCCTCTTTTGTATTTAGAATTTTCTTGCCATTACTCCAAACCAATTCAAGATATTCATTTTGAGGTGAGCTTGTTTTTAAAATGGGTACGTCCCAAAAAAAGGAACACAGTTGAATAAGTATTTTTTTCATAAAAAAAGCCTTCTGTTTTGAAGCAGAAGGCTTGTATATAGATCGTTAATAGATTTAATGTTGTACAATTATCTTAGATACAGCTTTTGCTTTATTGCCGATTACTTCAATAAAATAATTGCCGTTATTAAGATTTTCTGTGCCTAGTTTTATGGTCCCACTGTTAGTTCCTTTTTGGCTAGTT
>DGBH01000095.1:17619-33459 GCA_002384205.1 Bacteroidetes bacterium UBA4009 | reverse complement strand
ACACCAGACCAAGGTTTAGATTTAATTTGTATTACTTCAAATACAGGAACACGAGGCATTGGCATATCAGATTTAACCCCCGTTATATTTTCGCTCCAAGTTGGCGTAGCAGAACTACCATTATTGGTAGCCCAAACACCAAATTCAGTGCCTAATATGATGACGTTTGGATCGTCTTCACTTATAAGGGCATGATATACTGGGAATTTAGGTAAAGCACCTTGTATACTTGTCCATGTTGGAGACGAAGCGCTTAAGTTACTAGTAACATAAACATAGTTTGTATTACCATAATTACCTAGTGAGATTACCGCTCTATCTGCATTAGCATTATCTACAGCTAAAGAAGTGATAGTTCTATTAAATGCTGAAAGATTTCCAGTTATTTCTGTTTGAACTAATTCGGCGGCTATATCATCATATTTTTTCACAACGGTAGTGTCAAAATTGGCAGAAATTAGATTGTCTATTCTGTATATTTTTCCTCCTGAAGTAGTCGCAAAAAGTGAATTGCCATCTTTTGAAGTCGTCATAAAGTGTATACCTCTTTTATCAGAAACGCGAAACCATCTAATTGATCCTCTTCCTTTTGGTTTACCTGGATCAAATGCTTTACCATTTGCGTCAGTACACATCCATATGCCATTGTCAATGGCAAAGAATAAGCGAGAGTTAACTAATGTGTCATCTCCATCAATGGCGCCCGTCCGTTTTATGCGATCTGTCACAGTTGGGTCTTCCCAAAGTGTTAATGGGTTGTCAAAGTAACTAGTATTTCCAATAGAATTGGTTCCAGATTTTAAAGACGCTTCAATACGATTGTCCCACATGGAACTCATGTCAGAACCCCCGGTAATAGACCTATATAATCCTCCATATTGATTTTCAGCAAACATAATATTAGGATCGTATTGTGATATCTCACATTGAAAACCATCGCCACCTAATATGTCAAAAGAATTTTTCCGAGGGAACGTTTCGCCACTTAAGATAAGAGTATTGTTGTCTTGAGTTCCCCCAATTACGCGGTTATCTATGCTCGCAGCAATTCCAAAAAATTGCGTAGTGGTATAGTTTAAGCTGATATCACGGTACCTGTCCAATTCAGCATTAGTGGTTCGTGCTATACCTCCATCATTACATATGTACATTATTGGGTCTGTGCCTGTGTTATCAAAGGTTATAAGGTGTTTATCAGAATGAACTCCAAATGGGTTCGTAGGAGAATTAAAAGTATTACCTACTATTTTTGGCCCTTCAGATAAGGTCCATTCTGCAAGTTGAACTCCGCCAATAAAAACCCTATCTTTATCTCTTGGGTGTACACCAATTGCTAAGTTATAAGTTCCTTGTGATTGCACACCAATACTGGTAAATGGTGCAAAAAATTGACTAATTTGACCGACTTCTTGGGTAAATGTAACCCCAGCATCTGTAGATCTATATAAACCTTTTAGGGCGCTATTGTAAGAAGTCCCATTCAAACTAGCTTGACCTACCACTACTAAGTAGCAATAATTAGGATCACTTTGCGACCATGCAACTCCGCCTCTTGTATTGGGAGTAATTCCAGTCACTAGACTGTAATCGTCTTTATTCGTAGCATCAGTTGCTCTCCAAAAAGCGTTTCCAATATAGGCTATGATGGTTCCATTCTTGTTAAATTGGATGTCTTTACAACTTCCTCCTCTTATGAGTACCCAAGTAGAACCTCCATCAGCACTATAGCGCAGACCATTTTGTGATCCACAGAACAACATATTTTCTGTTGGATGTGACGCAAGAACAAAGATGTTTCCAAAGGTGTTTGCACTTGTTACTTTAGTAAAAGTACTGCCATCTGTAGATTTATACATCCCCATTCCGTTAAATGAGCTACTCTCTGTTCCATCCACGTTTATGTAGATACCATTCTCTCCTGTTCCATAATAAAGGGCTCCGTCACTAGATTGTGCCATGCTTATAACCCCGAAGTTGTCACTTTTGTTGGTAATAGGGTACCACGTACCTCCTTGATTTACAGATTTAAATACAGATCCGGAAACTCCACCGCTGTACAGTATTTGAGGATTATCTTTATCTATGACTAAACATCTAGTTCGACCCCCTACGTTATCTGGCCCTCTAAAGTCCCAATTCAAAGGCCAAGACGCTTTGTATTTGCTGGAGTTTAGCGCTTTTATCTGATCCATTACTTCGGTTACGTCTTCATTAGCTACTTTGCCAGTTACTTGATTAGCTCTTAGTAGCTTCATGTAGCTAGAGTAACCATCAATGCCTTGTGTCACTTTTTCTCTAGGAGAATAAGACGTTTCTAAACTTAAGTAACCAAGTGTAACTGCTCCAAAAGCGAAGCAGCCTGCAATAATTGATAGTATTGTATTTTTATTCATTTGCTATTTTGTATCCATTTAAACACACAAATTTAGTTTTTGATTTAATACTATCAAGTAATAGTTCAGTAAGGGCTTATTTTGATTTACTAACGTATTGTTTTTCTATGGATTAGATCCTAATTTATAAGATAGATAAATTGAATAAAATGATTGATTTTCTGTCTTATAAAGCATATTTAAGCCGTGAGGAAATAAATCTAATCGCGCTCCTGTTGTCCATTTTTGAAGCAGGTAGACGTCATTTTTATCGGTGCTAAGGTGCACGTCAAAGTGTAATCCAAGCTTATAATTCAACTCACTAAGACCTTTAGTCCAGTTAGCCGGTCCATAAATGTCTTCTTGGTTTTGAAGTGTTTCATCATTTTGAACAACAATAAGCGCCTGCCTGTCTTCTGCCGTTGGATCTAAGTATCCAATATAGTAGGGTTTAAGAATCCCAATACTAGGGCCAAAGCATATACCTAGGAGCAAGTTTTGTTTATTGGGTAAATAGTTGCTAAATCTTTTAGATACAGAATATCCGATTCTAAGGGTACCCGCCGTATTAACTTTGCCGAGCACAAAAGGTTTCGGATTTGTGGTATACGGGTTTTGAACTTTTGTTTCATTAACCGCATGTAAGGTTTGAAAGTCTAGACTTAAGCCCTTTTGGTATGTGGAATTTGCTGAAGATAAGGATGTCGAAATAATTACGCCAAAACCGTTACTTGCTGCTGTAAGTCCACCATTTAAATTCTTAGTATAACTAGATTGCCCAAACGAGGGAATAGTCGCCATCAAAAAGAATAAATAACCAGCTAACTTAGGGAGTGCGGATTTATGTCGGAATCTGATATGTAGATGTTTATTTAAGATAGAGTAAAAGTAATATTTTAATTTATTATTGTCCTAAACTTTGACAAAAATGACATCAACTGTTACATATCAGACCAACCTTAGAACGGAGTGCACTCATATAGCATCTAAATCTACTATACACACAGATGCTCCTATTGATAATAAGGGTAAAGGAGAGTTGTTTTCCCCTACGGATATAGTAGCAACCGCATTGGCGTCTTGCATGATAACAGTAATGGGGATCAAAGCTGAGCAATCAAACATTCATTTCACACAAGTGAATGCAACCGTAACTAAGTTGATGGCCAGTGATCCAAGAAGAATTTCAACCATAGAAATAGAAATAGAGGTTGGGGACAGGTGGAGTGAGAAAGAGCAAAAAATAATGGAAAACACCGCTAAGACATGCCCAGTAGCTCAAAGCTTACATCCGGACATTAAACAAGAAATCGCGTTTATTTACAAATAAGGGAGAATAGTATTTGGCTTAATAGCCATGTGGGATGCCACATATACCACTTCATTATTTTTTACAATTATAACTTGTGGGGATTCGTGATCCACACCCAACTGGCTAGCCAATAGTAATGAGTTACTCCTGTTTGCAATCACATCTATCAAAATAACACGGGCACGTTGATCAAGTTCGGCTTGACTTTCAAGCAAGCGATTTAATGCAACTGAGCTTATAGAGCACCTATTGCTATGTTTAATGATAAGTACAGGTTTAGCCTCTGAATCGATGTTGGAAACATCAATATCATTTGTGTAAGACCACATGTAGATTATCCAATTACTGCTTGAGATACAGGAGTTACCTTGCTTACTCCTGGGCAGGCATCACGTGATCTGCAGGAGGTGAATACCGCAGATATAAAAAGAGCGATAGCAACTATGGATAAGATTTTTTTTACGTTCATTTTTCTAAATTAATATTGTGGCGACAAGTAAGTAACGATAAAATCACCAACTATAGTGCAAAGTAACAATATTATAGATGTATTAGAAAGCGAAGAAGCAATTTCATTTATCAGTGAGAACATAAGTGCTGATTTGCCATCTATTACGTTTAAATATGCAGGTAAAACGAGTTTTAATTTTATTATTTGCTTACAATTAATGGCTATTTATGTGAAGGCCCAAAAAAAGATACCGCTTTTTTGGGACAAGCTTTTAGCTATTGATCAACGCTCTTATGAGCAATGTACTTCGCAAGCGGTGGCGGAATATAAATGCACTTTTATGGGGGGGGAGACCTTGTTGGATATTACGGGTGGTATTGGTGTAGATAGTATCTTTCTTTCTTCCGCATTTCAATCTGTTAAAGCGGTGGAAAAAAACATGGAATTGCATCAACTTGCAGCCTATAATGTGACTAAACTGGGCATACCAAATCTTATTAGATTATGCGGTGACGGGGCTGATTATTTAGATCAAAAATACGATTGGATATATATAGATCCTGACAGACGACCAGGAAATACTCGGGCTGTTGCTTTACCACTACTAGTACCTAATGTACTAGATCTTTTAACGGATTTAAAACGTTGCGCAACCTGGGTATACATAAAGCTCTCACCCCTTTTTGATTTGGTCGAGATATGGAGACAGTTTAAAAACGTGAATGCGGTGCATCTGATAGCAGAACGAGGTGAAATTAAAGAGGTAGGCGTAATTCTAGATATGGCCAGTAGTAGTCATCAAAAAATAGTTATTTTGAAAGATGTTTATAGCGATTTTTCGCAAGAAATAAATCTTGAAATACCTGTTGTATTTAAATTTTCAGAAGAAATCAGTGGTCCATACTTATTAGTTCCGATTGCCTTAGTTTCTAAGGCCGGAGCTGCTCATTTTTTTCTTAAAGATACGGTTACATCAAAACATGAAACATTTGACTTGTATTTTTCTAAATCGTCAACCGTATATGGTTTTAGAAGTTTTGAGATTATACGTCAAACAGGGCTTAATTCGAAAGAGCTCAAATTAGTGTGTCATGATTTGGGAATAACGCAACTTAATATTGTACTAAAAGGGATTGCAGACGCCCCAGGTTTATGGCACAAAAAACTGGGAACAAAGGATGGTGGAACGTGTTTTTTGTTCCTATTAAAAGGGAACAAAAACCATGCAATCTTAGCGCAGTCTATTTTCAGAGATAATAAAAGCTTCTAAAGCAGCCACCATGCTAGGGTGCTCAGGAGATGGTGCAGCTATTGTGTTTTTCAAGCCTGCTTTTTCTAATGCTTCATTTGTAGATTTCCCCCAACCCGCTATCGCTCTGTTTTCTTGTTTAAAATCAGGAAAATTGGCAAAGAGAGATTCGATACCTTGTGGGCTAAAAAAAACGAGTATATCATAGTATACACTAGCTAAACCGGATAAATCGGAATTTACCGTGTTGTACATGATTGCCTGAGTGAACTTGATACCCATTTCGCTTGCAAAATTGGGTATTGTTTCTTGTCTTATATTAGAACAAGGAAACAAGTAATCTAAGGCTTTATGCTTCTTAAGCAATTCTAGGAAAGAGGCATCCGTGCCTTTACCTACAAACACTTTACGTTTACGTAACTGAGTATACTTTTGGATGTATAGAGAAACTCCTTCGTTAGTACAGAAATATTTCATCGTGGGAGGAATTTCCACTTTCATTTCATCCACGATTCTAAAGAAATGATCGATGGCGTTTCTTGAATTAAATATAACGGCATCATGATCTAAGATTCTAAGTTTCTGCTTTCTTAGCTCTCTTGCGGGAACACCTTTTACCTCTATAAACGAATGAAAATCAATTCGCACACCGTGTTTTTCGGTGAGAACATCATACACAGTTTTTTTACTGCCAGGATGGGGTTGCGATATTAGAATACTCTTTATGATCATGAATCACCTTAATTATTTACAAATAATACTTTGACAATTACTAACGCAGGAACTATTTCAAATGTGCAAAGGTAAACAAAAAGAGTAAATATTGAGTACCTAAAGTTGTTCTGAAGTAGCAAGATAGTGCCAAAAAGCCTGGCCAGAAAATAAATCAGGCTAACGATAAGTAAAACATTTAAATAGTTGCTTGAAAGATTTTCATAAAAAACGTCTATTAATAAAATGAAAATCACTAGAAGTGTAAACCATTGATTTAAGCTATATTGGAAGTCTACGAGTTGACTGCCCGTGCTAATGGAGTTGTGCAAACTGAAGTACAGTGAATTTGCAATAAATTTTACAACGAATAATAAAGTGATAATAAGTGTAATCTCAATATAGGTTGAAGATAGAGTGTCGGTAGATGTAAGATTATACGAATAGATTGCGCTGGAAATAATCAAAACGCTGATCAAAAATGAACTTATGCGGAATATAAGGTCAGCAGAGTATTTCTCGCTTTGCCAACCAAATCGCAGAAATGGAAGGAGTGCTAACGATTTTAAGGATATAAACCAGCTTCTATTGACCGTGTAAAAAATCACTAAAATCACCAAAATGCAAAGCAGCACTACTTTAATAAAAAGTGGAGATTGATTTCGCAGAATAAGCTCGGTGAACAGCATAATTTACAACTCCGAGCAAAGGTCGGTTATTTTGGTTAAAAATAATTCACTACTCCAAAGTGAAACTTTGCTGAATTGAGCTTGACGGTATTACCTTGTTGACTTCCTAATGCGTATGCGAGGTTTAAAATGCCCTTACCTACTTGAATGTTTGCCAACACACCAAAACCGAACGGGATGTCTTTTACCAGGACGCTACTTTCTAAAATGTTTTCTATGGCCGCAGCATTCACAAATAAGCCCACATTACTATTTTCCCCAATTAGGTATCTATATTCTGCGGTATAGGATAAAAGTTTACTTGCAAAAATCTCATTTTCGTCAAAACCCCGTAAGGTGCTAAATCCCCCAATATTGTACAACTCATTAAACAGTAGTTCTTTGGCAAAAAGCGCGTCAAATTGTATTTGCTGGCGAAAGGTGCTTCGCTTCTTGATAGGTATATAAAGGGTAGAATGAATTTTGAAGTCTAAGCGGAGACTACTGGTATTTATCGTGTCATAGATAGATATTAACTGACCATTTTCGGTATTGATATATTTTACTTGATTAATTTGAGTATTACGAAGCAACGTTTTTTGTCCAACGGCAATGTCCGCCGAGATGGAGTAACCTTTACGCGGATTTGGCAAATAATCAAAATCTTGTTGAAATACGGCGATACCATAATTGTCTATTTTGAATGGATTGTTAGTTGGAATCCTCTTAACAGAGCGAACCAAATTAGTGTCAACAGAAAGTAAGTTGCTACTTATGTTCTGATAATAAAATTGGAGATAGTTGTTACCTTTTTGCTGATATCTGAATGATAGTTTACTCTTTAAATTAACGAATAGGGTATCAAATTTATTCAAGCTAAATTCTCCGTTAATACCCAGTTTAGTGTTAAATAAATAAGGGTAGGTGAAATTTACATCTAGTTTTTGTGAGTTTTGTAAGTAGTTTCTCCAATGTAAAGCAATCTGTTTCCCGCTTTTAAACAGATTATTTAATTCAACATTAACCTCTCCTGTAATAAGCAATTTATTTTCAGCGCTGTTCTTACTGTTAGGTGCTAAACCTACAATGCCATCTACACGATCAGTTACCACATCACTTATATTAAGAATAAGTCGAGCTAAACCTTCATAAAACACAATTCGTGAAGGTGAGTTGAGCTTTATTAAGGGTAAGTTTCGAAGTTTTTTATCTATTTCTCGCACCTCAAGTTCATTATAAACGGATCCTTCTTCCATATCCAGGTATTTGCTGAGGTAAGCCTTGCTAATAGAGCAATCGGTTGTATAGGCTAAGGTATCATAGGTGAATTTTAGGTAAGGATCAAAAAGCAACGTACAATTCAGCGTGTCGTCAGCAATATTTGGTTCAAGCACATATAAGATAGCAAAAGGATATCCACCTTGCTCATAGGTATTTAAAATCTCATTTTGAAGTTTTAAAAATGCAGAACGTGCAAGTGTGGTTTGGCTTAGAGGCAGGTAACCGGAGGTAATATTGTGCGATCGTATGTGTATGAATTCATACTCTAAACCTTTATGGATAAGGGCATGAAGCGTGTCATTTTGAGCCCATAAAGAATCTGCGCTTGCAGCTAAATACCCGGCATTTCGAAAAGCGATAACGCGCTCTTGAAGTATGTTAATAGCAGAAAAACTATCGCTAGCAGTACTATAGGTCGATTTTTCACCTTCCAATACATGCAGGGTGTATGTTTGTGCTTGAGCAAACAAGCAAACCAACATAAAGCTCCAAAATGAAATAACTTTGTGCACTTCTATTTACAAAGGTAAACGATAATAAAAGAGCACTTACTATAATTTTGGCTGGAATATATATTCATATCCCGTTTTGCAAGAAAGCATGCTTTTATTGTGACTTTCATTTTGATGTTTCTTTTAAGCATAAAGATGCAGTTTTGAGTTCCCTGCAAAAAGAAATTACTTCTAGAGCTAATTTCTTTAACCCCGACGATGTAATTGAGAGCATTTATTTTGGAGGTGGTACACCAAGCGTTCTGAATAAACATGAACTGAGTACTATTTTGAATGCGCTTCACACGCAGTATACTATTGCTCCTAATGTAGAGATAACGTTCGAGTGTAATCCGGATGATTTGTCTTCTAGCTATCTTGCTGATCTTAAATTGCTTGGAGTGAATAGGTTAAGTATTGGCGTACAAAGTTTTAATAATGACCATCTCAAATGGATGAATAGAAGTCATGACAGTGCACAGTCTTTACAATGTGTAGATATGGCTGCTAGTGTGGGATTTACAGATATTACAATAGATTTAATTTATGGAATTCCAAGTCTTGGACTGCACGAATGGCAAGAGACCGTTGAGCGTGCTTTGGAGTTGCCTATCAATCACCTAAGCGCGTATGGGCTGACTTTAGAGCCGAATACACCCTATCAGCGACTGGTAGATCAAAAAAAATATCATTCACCTCAAGATGAGAAAACGTCAGATCATTTTGAGGCTTTAGTAGCTATTATCAATGCCAAAGGTTGGGAGCATTACGAAGTTTCAAATTTTTGTAAAACGGGAAATTATTCGAGGCACAATACGGCCTATTGGCAAAATAAAAAATATTTAGGTTTAGGGCCTTCAGCACATAGCTTTACAGGTACCGAAAGACATTGGAATGTGAGCAACAATGCAGAGTACAATTTAAAAATAGCAGCGGTTGAGCAAGCTTTTGAAAGTGAATTTTTAAGTGTAGAAGACCGTATAAATGAGTATGTTCTTACTGGATTGAGAACCAAGTGGGGGGTAAACCTAGAGGAGTTAAATCATAAGTATGGGCACCCTATAGTGTCTTTATTTGCAAACGAACTAAATGAATGGGAAAGTCAGGGTTGGATAACTATTAGCCAAGGGCAATTAACATTAACCTCCTCAGGATTGCTTTTTGCGGATTATATAGCCAGTGAGTTATTTAAATTAAAAGATGAGTTCTAATTACTCATCCCATACATTATCGTAATCTTTGATTTCTACGTTTGTTTCCAACGTTCCTTCGCCTTTTAACGCTCTTAAGAAGTTCTGTTTCTCCTTTTTAACTTCTTCTTTTACATTCTCTTTGACAGTAGCCTTGTCGTAACGAATTTTAAGGTCGTCGGGGGTTCCTTCCATTATAATATAAGCAGTTAGGCCTCCTTTGCTATTGTTTTCGATTCGTTTTTCGGCTTTTTTAGCAATCCAATTAGCTTTGGTAGCCAGCAATTCAGCTACACTAAGCCCTATACTGTATCGCATATAGTTGCCAAACGTATGCGTACCTTCTAACTCCAGATTCAAAGCGCTATTTTCGATCATCATACGAGGTATGTAGATGGTTTCATCAAAGATTTCGATGGTGTTTTTTAAGGTCTTAAAACGCACCTTTTCAAGTTCTTTAATATTTACAAATTTTGACAATTGACGTAGAGGTTCATAGTTTATGAGCGCTCCATTTTCTATGATAATATCTGCTTTTGCGTATAGCTTGGGTAGAATTGGTTCAAATTGTTTATCTAAAATAACCTTGGCAATAATTTTTCCAGACAAGGTTCCACTTAAGTGTTTATCTGTTATCTCACTTTGCTCAAAATTATTAAACTGCTTAAAAAGTTGTGTAATGTTGATGGAAGACAGATCAGCCTGAATATCTAGCAAGTGATTTTCCCCCCATTTTTTCACTTTAATAGCTGCCGTGGTGGTCCCTTCTAATGCTTTTATATACACATTTGGCATGCTTATGCTAGTGCGATCAGAGAGCAATGTGCCCGTCATGGACTCGGCATGAAAATCATTGTACACAAAGTTGGTAAAATCTGTTTTTAGTTCACAATTTACAGGAATTAAAAAGGCAGATGAGGTGCTTTGTTCTTCAGATTCTGTAGCTGATGTGGTAAAAAGTTCATTCACATTTAGATTGGTAACCGACAGGTCTCCAACAATTTGAGCTGATGTATTTTCATCTAATAGCGAGGTGTAGTTTTCAATAATGCCTTTCAAGTTACCAGTGGTCTTGTTGTAATCAAAATCTAGGCTATTAATCACCATTTTCTGATTATTGGCACTAAGATTTAGGTTTAGATTGTTTAGTTTTATTTCTGGATTTTGTAGAGTTCCAGATAATTTTTCTAGAATTACGCTGCCATTATAAGTTAAACTATTTTCCAGTAACACCTCATGAGCCGCATCATACACAAGTCCAAATTGACCAGCTACTTGTACTCTACCATTGGTCGTTTCAAAATTAGTATTGTTAGCTAAGGCAAATAAAAATGCAGCATCAAGGTTGGCTTCGCCATCCCAGGTTATGTGTGGTGTATCAAAATCAGATACGGTTATATCCCCTGACAACTGGTTATTTCCGCTACTCGCGTAACTTAGTTTACATGTAGCGGATGCTGAATTCAATTGACTTATGTTGGGAATCTTTACGTTTCCTTTTGCTATGATCCCATTCAGTGAGATGTTTTTATCAATAACGGTAAGGTCTGTATTTTTAATATCAAAACTCACCTCAAATCCTGGCTGATTACGGCCGTATGTTTTCCCTTTAATAGAGCCATCTAGAATAACTTCCCCTTTTAATTGAAGATTACTCATGGACTCCGTAATACTAGACGGCAGTATACTAAGGAGCGATTGTGTAGTGGTATTCTCATTGGTAAATGCAATGTCGATATCGGATAATTTCCCATAGGATACTTTACCTCTTGTACTTAATTTTACTTCTTGAATTTTTATGTTGCTTGGATCAATAACCACAAATTCTTTGAGCGTATTAATAGTAAGTGCCGTATTGATACTTAAATTTTGCTTGTTGACATATTTGTTTCCTTCGAGTGAAACCAGGGTTGATTCCAGTTGTGTTTTAATAGAAAGAAAGGTGTTTTCGTCTTTATATTTTAGGCCTATCTGAGAATAAGGCGTAAATCCATTCATTTTGAAACGACTTGGCGTATGCTCATATCTTATTTTACAATCATACAGTTTTAGGCTTTTAATCTCAAAGCTTAAAGTGGTGTTGCTAGAGTCAGTACTGGGTTTTATAATGTCGTAATTATTTCCATTGATAAAGTCAGCTACATAGAGTTGACCTCCTCTAAGAACGATACCATCTATGACATACTCTCCTTTGTAGAGTCTAATAATATCAACAAAAAGAGAAAGTTCTGCAGCTTCAAGTAATTTTTTCTGGTAAAATGGTGTACTCTCATTGATAGTCACATTGGTAAATTTTACGCCCAAGTTTGGAAAATCACGAATGCCACTAATGCTAATGTCGCCTACATTTACTTCTACGGCTAATGCCTTATTTATCTCGGTAACCAAGATGGGTTTTATGTTGGTATAAAAATAATAGACTACTCCGCTTAGGAACAAAATAAGGACAAATAGAACGGCTGCTAGTATCTTAAGTGTTTTTTTCAAGGGTAATAATTATGAGTAGCAAATGAAAGAAATATCTTGCTATGTGACGGTAAAACGAATTAACAGAGAACAATAATGTGTCTATTAAAAAAATATTTTGCAGATATAAAATGCTTATTATATTTGCACCCCTTTAACAGGGAGCTTAGCTCAGTTGGTTTAGAGCATCTGCCTTACAAGCAGAGGGTCGCTGGTTCGAATCCAGCAGTTCCCACTTTGACAATCAGTCACTTACAAGTCTCGCTTCGGCGGGACTTTTTTTGTTTACAGACGATTTACAGACACAATAAATTTTAAGAACAGGTTAAGTTAATGCTTTCTGTAAAGAGGGAATAGCACGGTTAATTTGGAGATGAAAAAGCGACGAAAGATGATTAGTCAAGCAAAAGCGGAATAGTAATTCTAAGTTCAACTATTCTTTAATTACTCTAAAGGTTTGTTTTAGATCGTTTCCTATGCTGATAAGGTAAACTCCTTCTGCAAAATCTTGAATACCTAGAGTAGTCACTTCAGTTGTTATACTTCCACTAAGTACCTCTGCGCCATTACTTGAGTATACCGTATACGTAGCACCTAAAAGTGATGCTTTGGCCTTAATAAAAACAACGCCCTTAGTAGGATTAGGATATACTGCATAATCTTTATTTATGGAGATTTCTGACACATTTGCTGTACCTATTGTGTACACTCTTACATGGCCTGCATCTGCCCCATTACCGCCATTAAGCATTGCTCCAATTGCCACAGTACTCCCATCGCTGCTTAGAGATACAGCAACTCCAGAGTAATCACCGGCTGATTCACCATCTATATCAGAACCTAGTTGTGTCCAAGTACCGCTTATGTTTTTGTATATTCTCACATGGCCAGCATCTGTTCCGTTGCTGGCATTTTCAGGTGCTCCAATAGCCACTATGCTTCCATTTGAAGATAAGGGATATTGAAAACCCAGAATTATCACGTGCTGCATCTCCATCGATATCCGATCCTATTTGCGTCCACGTACCGCTTATATTCTGATATATCCTTACATATCCTGCATAATATTTTTTATTGGCGTCGTTATGTGGTGCACCAATAGCCACTGTTCTGCCATTAGAAGATAAAGATACTGTACGATCAGAAAAGTTTATAACTCCCCCTTCTGTATCAATGTTGGATCCAATTTGAGTCCATGTGCCGTTTATATTTTCATAAACTCTTACGTCACCACCAACAGACCAATTATTCCCTGCTCCAATAGCCACAGTATTCCCATCGCTACATAGTGAAACAGAAACTCCAGACATATCACCTGCGGCTTCTCCATCAATAGCTGAGCCTACTTGTGTCCAGGTGCCGCTTACATTTTTATATATTCTCACATGTCCTGCATCTGTTCCATTACCGTCATTACCATAAGCTCCAATAGCCACAGTACTCCCATCACTGCTTAGTGAGACAGAGTGTCCAGATTTATCTCCTTTTACTTCTCCGTCGATATCTGAGCCTATTTGGGTCCAAGTTTGGGCGTTAAGATTTATAAAAAGAAGAAGAAATGAAAATAATAAAAATAGGGGTTTGTTTAGTTTGGGTATATTATTTATCATTCAGTAAAAATAAATAAAATAATCCAAGGGTAAAGCTAGTCTTCATTTTGTTGCCAATATTATGGGAGTGACTTGTTCGTGGTTTAAAAATTGCAAGCATAATAATCACTAAAATTGCACCATGCGAGCATTAATTCAACGGGTAAGTCAGGCAGGCGTAACCATAGAGCAAGGTATCCCTTCGGAAATCGGAAAGGGATTACTGGTGTTGTTGGGAATAGAATCTGAAGATACTCAGGAAGACCTTAAATGGTTGGTGAGTAAGATAACGCAGATGAGAATTTTTGCAGATGCAGATGGCAAAATGAATGCTAGTCTTTTGGATATAAAAGGCGAACTATTGGTAATAAGCCAATTTACGCTTCATGCCAGTACTCGAAAAGGGAATAGACCTTCTTTTTTAAACGCAGCTAGACCTGAAATTGCCATGCCTTTGTATGATGCATTTTTGGCAGAAAGTGCTCAAATTGTTCCCGTTAAGTCGGGGGTTTTTGGTGCTAATATGCAGGTTAGTTTGGTGAACGATGGACCGGTTACCATCTGGATAGACAGTAAAAATAGGGAGTAGCGTCACTTAAAATCTCGTTTATCAGCTCCCCACAACAGCTTATTTCGTATGGTATCCAAATAAGAGTTCTCGTTTAATTTGATCATGTGAAAATCAAAATAGCATCTTTTTATAGTAAGCACAGTGTTAGCCGGAACAATAAAAGAACGATTGTCTAGCGTAATAAGTACAGAATCTGCCCTACTGCTGGTTTCTATTTTTAACACAGTGTCATCTGAAATAACTGCTGGCCTTACGGTTAAATTGTGAGCGGCAATTGGGGTAATAACTAACGATTTACTTCCAGGAAACAAGAGTGGTCCACCACAACTAAGTGAGTATCCAGAAGAGCCGGTAGGTGTGGCCACAATAAGTCCATCGGCCCAATAATTATTCAAAAAATAAGTATTTAGACTGGCTTTAACCGTAATCATTGCCGAGGTATCTCTTTTTTGTACCACAAAGTCATTTAAGGCATAGGGAAAATCTCTTAATTCAGAAATATCAGAATCAATTTGAATTAAAGCTCTTTTTTCTATTATGGTTCTTCCTTCTTTTAAGGCTACAACCGCCTCCTCTATTTCTTCGTTTTGAATGTTAGCAAGGAAACCTAATCTACCCAGATTAATTCCCATAACAGGCAATTCACTATCTCTAATTAGAAGCAAAGTATCCAGAACTGTTCCATCACCACCAAGACTTATCAGGCAAGTAAAATGTGCTGGAGTTAGTTCTGTGCTGTTGCACAAAGGGTAATCCGTACCATAGGTTTTTTGAATAAATTTACCGTAACTGGATACTAGTGCAAATTCAATGTGGTGTTCGTCAAGCAACGACACTAGCGTTTTAAAAAAAACCTCAAAGCCGGCAGTCTTCATCTTTCTTCCGTATATTGCTACTTTCATATTAGATGGCTTTCTTAAAGTGCACAAAGAAACCATCTTCTTGCAAATTATTCACACTGTATTCTAATCTAAGTACTCGATCGTTATAGATGAGTGCATTTAAGCCCAGTCCGGCAGAGTACAAAAAAGTATTTACTAGATGGTTGGATGGATGAGGATAATCATAAGAAACTCTTCCGCCGTCTACATATCCTTCTATATATAAATTTATGGGCAGTACTTTATAATTAACCCCTGGAAAGAATTTCAGTTGTAGGTCGGATTTATCGATTAAGTGATATCGGATAGAAGCGTTGAGTTTCCATCCAAAACTACCGTCCATAACATATCTTTCATAACCGCGAATAATTTCATCATAGCCAAACATTTTGCGCGAAAAATAAGGAATGTTTTGAGCAGAATTCAGGTGTGTATAGCCAGATAGTGCCGAATACAATTTTGGGGATAGTCTCTTGAAGTGTTGAACTTTAAATTGTATTTTTAAATTAGTTTGAGTGCTAGTATTTTTCCATTGCTGAAGAGTTATAATGGGCTGATAGAAATAACCGGTAAGTGGAAAATAGATATTGTCACGTGTATCTATTTCA
>DGBH01000095.1:3519-17429 GCA_002384205.1 Bacteroidetes bacterium UBA4009 | reverse complement strand
GTCTTAATCAAAGGTCGGATACGTTTTGAAATTTCAACGCGAGCCTCGGTAGACTGAATCAGATTCTTATTTCCGTTTTTAAAAAATCGCAACGAATCGTTGGTGGTATGTAACCAAACTTCATTTTGAGAGGTGTATTTGGCAAATGCTGTCATTCCCCAGTTAGATGTTTTGCTGATGAACGGGATTCTATATTCTAAACTAAACTCTTTATTATAACCAGTTTTTAGGTTGGTTTTTAAGGTATGGTTACGGCCAAAAAGATTGTAGTTATAATTAGCTATACCATAGTTTGTTCTATCTGGATCAAAATTAAACCCACTCCAAACATTTATATTTCGATCACTAAATTCTAAAAGCGGAATAGGCCAGATATACCACTTTTCTAAAACGGTAATTTCTAAAGTATAGTTAGTAATATCGTTAATAACAGTGTCTTCAGCAAGTGCAAATACAACCTTGTTGAAGAGGTTTAGATTATATATTCGATTTTTAGAAAGCGCAAGTAGGTCATTAAAATGACCATCATTTGTCTTAGCGTAAACACTATCCACGTGCAAGAGCATTTCTCTAAAAATTACAAAATCTTTTGTCTGCTTATTACCTTTTAGTTGGATTTTATTTATCGTAACTAGCTGGGCAAAACTTGGAGTGCTTAGTCCTAAAAATAGTATTAAGAATAGCTGTTTAAAGGTCAATGTATTTCATTAGTGATTGAAAACGGTTCTCCACGTTTTCCTGGTAATCTTCATCTCCAAAAGAGGCAATAGTCTCATAACCATGTCGGTGCAAGCTATTAATAATGCGCTCAGCATTTTTTATATTGAGTTTTAGGCTAGCTTGAATTCGCCCACTCTCAGCAACATTATTAAGCCACATACCAAGCAATTGTGCTCCTTCGCCTTCTATGAGCCGTGCTAACTCGCTGCTAGAATATTGATAAGATGCCATTTCAACCAAAAGTATAGCTCCGCCTTGATTCACGGTAAGCGATTGCCCAAGTGCTTCTATAGCAGCGGTTTTGGTAATGATGCCTACCCACTTCAAATCATCATTTAGCACACAACAAACATTGGCTTTTGACTCATTAAAAATATGAAGTACATCAAATAAGTGAGAATTACCACCTACGCTAGCAAACCCACTATCAACAAGTGTTTCTATAGTTTCTTCTTCGCTATGTATACATTCATCTAGTTGTATGGTGCCGTAGAGTATATCCTTGCGTAATACAGGTAATTCAAAACATAAATGATCCATCATAAGCTTTATGCATTCCAACCGGGATGTGCTTTGGGTAATAGGGTGTATGGGCAATATGTAATTAATTACTTTCAAAGTATATCTACAAGTATAGTAACTAATGTTTAAACAATATTGTTTTGAGACAAATTATGGTGGGTTAGCCAATTTGAAATTAGAATTTTGCCCTGTGAGGTTAAAATGGCCTCTGGGTGAAATTGAACAGCCCAAATAGGTAATGTGATATGCGCCAAAGCCATTACTTCTTCGTCTTCGCTGCGGGCTATTACATCTAGAGGGGTATCATCCAGATCTGTTAAAATTAAAGAATGATATCTGCACACATGTAAAGGATGTTGTATTCCAGAGAAAAAAGGATGATGGTCTTCATAGTCGATTGTACTTGTCTTGCCGTGCATAGGAAATTTTGCTCTAGTTAAGGTTGCTCCAAAAAACTGTCCTATGGCTTGCATCCCAAGACAAACTCCTATAATTGGTAATTGCTTGTGAAATCGTTCAATAACTTGCATAGTGCATCCTGCATCTTTGGGTTCGCCCGGACCAGGAGAAATAACGATACCTTGATAGGTAGCTAACACAGTTTCTAGATTTAAGTTATCGTTTCTTACTACCTGCACTTCTGCCCCACATTGTACGAAGTAATCATACAAGTTGTAGGTAAAAGAGTCATAATTATCTAGAATGAGTAGCACAATGCAAAAATAGGTTTGGAATATGCCAAGGACTAAGAAATATTGTATTTATTTCGTGCTATAATATGAATTTCAACAAATTCAATGAGTTTGATACCGTAAAACTTAAAGAGATCTATTCTGCTTTAGTAAAACCTCGAATGATTGAGGAAAAAATGCTCAAGTTACTAAGACAAGGTCAAGTGAGTAAATGGTTCAGCGGCATTGGTCAGGAAGCTATAGCTGTGGGAGCGACTTTAGCGTTAGAAGCGGATGAATACATTATGCCACTACACCGAAATCTAGGTGTTTTTACGGCTAGAGGCATCCCGTTTGAAAAACTCTTGCACCAGTGGCAAGGTAATATTGGCGGATTTACAAAAGGTAGAGATCGTTCTTTTCATTTTGGAACGAATGAGTATCATATTGCAGGCATGATTTCCCATTTAGGAGCTATGCTTAGCGTGGCTGATGGGGTTGCCTTAGGTAATTTATTGGACGGAAAACAGAAGGTTAGTTTAGCTTTTTCAGGAGATGGAGGCACTAGCGAAGGCGAATTTCACGAAGCAGTAAACCTCGCTGCGGTATGGGATTTGCCCGTTATTTTTTTGGTTGAAAACAATGGTTACGGGCTAAGTACGCCAAGTAAAGATCAGTTTAGATGTGCTCATATTGCAGATAAAGGAATAGGTTACGGAATAGAGAGTAAAACCATCGATGGGAATAACATTTTGGAAGTTTATACGGAAATATCAACAATAGCGGCTGATTTGCGCCAAAATCCAAGACCATTTTTACTGGAATGTAAAACCTTCAGGATGCGCGGCCACGAAGAGGCAAGTGGTACCAAGTATGTGCCTCAAGAGCTGATGGATGAGTGGGCAAAAAAAGACCCTATCGCTAATTTCGAGAATTATCTTTTGACCAATAAGCTCATTTCTGTTAAAGACATAGTCAATATAAAGGATGCTATTACAGATGAAATAAATGAAGGTGTAAAAATATTAAGCGTCCATGAGAGTATAGATGTCAATACCTCCTTAGAACTTGGAGATGTTTATAAACCATACTCACCTTTAGTGAAGGAGCCTAGTGAGCAACGGATTGAAATGCGTTACATTGATGCTATACAAGACGGATTGAGAACTGCAATGCGTAAATACGATAATCTGGTACTTATGGGACAAGATATTGCAGAATACGGAGGTGTTTTTAAAATAACAGATGGATTTGTGGCCGAATTTGGTGTAGGTCGCGTGCGAAATACACCAATAAGTGAAGCGGCGCCTTTAGGTGCGGCATTAGGTTTATCTATGATGGGTAAAAAATCGATGGTGGAAATGCAGTTCGCAGACTTTGTGAGTTGCGGATTTAATCAAATAGCCAATAATTTAGCAAAGACCTATTACAGATGGGGCCAGAATAGTGATGTTGTAATTAGAATGCCAACTGGCGGAGGTTCTGCCGCTGGACCATTTCATAGCCAAAGTAACGAGGCGTGGTTTTTTCATATTGCGGGGCTTAAAATAGTGTATCCAAGTAATCCAGCAGATGCTAAAGGTCTTTTACTTGCAGCATTTGAAGACCCTAATCCTGTTTTGTTTTTTGAGCATAAGGGCTTGTACAGAAGTATAAAAGAGGATGTGAGTGTAGATGAATTTACCATAGAAATAGGGAAAGCTAAGAAGATTTGTGAAGGTGAAGCGATTACATTTATAAGCTATGGTTTGGGAGTTCATTGGTGTCAGGAAGTAATACAAGAATTGAACCTCGATGCGACGTTATTAGACTTACGTAGCTTATTACCATGGGATAAAGAAGCGGTTGCGCAAGCGGTAAAAGCGACGGGAAAAGTAATTATCGTGCACGAAGACACACTTGAAGGGGGAATTGGAGGTGAGATTTCTGCTTGGATTGGTGAGCATTGTTTCAAAAACTTAGATGCCCCAGTAATGCGCGTTGGAAGCTTAGATACGCCGATTCCGTTTAATGCTGATTTAGAGTTAAATTTCATGGGGAAAGCACGCTTAAAAGAGAAAGTTGAAGCGCTTTTAAATTGGTAGCAAACTCTCTTATCTTTAATTAATCCAAATAAAAATACATCTTTGCAGCAAGCAAGTGAAACTAACTAAACTGCAAATAGGACAAATAGCCAGGATCTCATCCATAGATGATTCACCATTTAAAGAAAAATTGCTTGAGATGGGCTGTCTACCAGGGGTATTGGTTAAGCCTATACTTAAAGCGCCATTTGGCGATCCCATAGCTTATGAGCTTGAGGAGTACACGCTAAGCATGCGAAACAAAGAGTCAGATACGATTACAGTAAAACTTTTAGACCCATTATTTAACATATAGAATGGAGACAACTAAAATAATTCTAGCGGGTAATCCCAATTGCGGCAAGTCTTCTTTATTTAATCAGCTTACCGGACTAAAGCAAAAGATTACCAATGTTCCTGGCACTACAATCGAAAATAAAGTAGGCCGACTGAAGGTAGGTAACGTCAACATTGAGTTGATAGATACTCCGGGTACCTATAGCTTTAATCCGAAGAGTTTAGATGAAAAAGAAGCGGTCAAAGTATTCTTTGAAAAACCAGAACCGAGCACCATTCTATATATTGCGGATGCTGCTAATCTAAAACGAAACTTATTTTATTTTAGCCAATTAGCGCAGCATAAAATCCCAATGATTTTAGTGCTTAATATGCTCGATATATCTGACTTCAAAGGATTTGAAATAAATGTAGATCGACTGGAAAAAGAATTAGGTGTACGGGTTTTTAAAATAAATGCACGTACTGGAGTCGGGGTAGATCTGTTAAAAAAAGCATTGGGTGAAGATCAGTTTGTTCCTCATTATCAGTTTGGATCAGCAGATGATCATACCCATGAAACTCATTTTGAATCAATTACGAAATTACTAAATAAGACGACTACCCTAAAATCTAAACGAGAACTTATCTCTAACAAGATTGATGCTTGGGCTACACATCCAATTTTAGGTTATTTAATGTTTTTGTCTGTACTCTTGGTTATTTTTCAGAGTGTTTTTACGTTGGCGTCTTACCCTATGGATTGGATAGAAGGCGGCTTTTCAATGCTCAGTGAGGTTTTGTCCAATACCCTTCCTGACGGTTGGCTCAAACGATTGCTGGTTAACGGACTCCTGGCTGGTATTGCAGGTGTTGTGGTTTTTGTACCTCAAATCGCCATACTTTTTTTCTTTATGGGATTACTAGAAGATACTGGTTATATGGCACGGGTCAGTTTTATTATGGACAAGATGTTACGCGGGCTAGGCCTAAGTGGCAAATCTATTGTGCCGTTGCTTAGTGGTGCAGCTTGCGCTATACCCGCCATAATGAGTACACGAAATATTGAAAATTGGAAAGATCGTTTGATTACCATAATGGTAACACCGCTTATGAGCTGTTCAGCTAGATTGCCAGTATATACCTTGCTTATTTCCATGGCAATACCAAGCACACTTATTCTAGGATTTATAAACTTACAAGCGTTGGTAATGTTAGCCATGTATGTGTTGGGTACAGTGGCAGCATTAATTGCTGCGCTAGTGTTTAAATGGATAATAAAACATGATATACCCTCATACTTTATTATGGAGTTGCCCGTATATCATGTACCTAGATGGAAAAATATATGGCTAACCTGCTGGCAAAAGTCCTTGAGTTTTATTACGGAGGCGGGGAAAGTTATCTTACTCGTGTCAATAGTGTTATGGTTTTTAGCAAGTTACGGCCCCAATAGAACAAGTGGGTTTAGCATACAGGAGTCTGTAAATTTAGAAGAAAGCTATGCTGGCCATTTTGGAAAAGGGATAGAACCGGCTATTAGACCTTTGGGCTTCAACTGGAAAATAGGAATCGCACTGATAACCTCCTTTGCTGCCAGAGAAGTATTTGTAGGGACTATGAGTACCATTTATAGCATCGGTGATGAAGAAAATTTCGATCAATTGCGCGATAAAATGAATAAAGATACGTTGTCGAATGGAGAGCCTGTTTATAGCATTGCGGTTGTACTTTCTTTAATGGTATTTTACGCTTTTGCAATGCAATGCATGAGTACCCTTGCAGTAGTTTATAGGGAAACAAAATCATGGAAGTGGCCTGCAATTCAGTTTGTTTATATGACAGGATTAGCCTACTTGGGCAGTTGGATTGTATTTACTCTTTTTAGGTAATAATCGGAACAATCAGTTTTACTGTTGTTCCTTTACTTCCGTCAGGGTTTTTTACATCTTCGATTACTACATCATAGTCACCTTTCCCCTCGCTTAAAATTTTCAATCTCTTTTGAGTAAGTGCCATGCCTTCAGAGGTGTGTTTCCCGCTTCTTTTAGCGTTCACTATACTAGAGGCCTCTCTTCCAATTCCATTATCTGTTATGGTACATAGCAGATGAGACTTTTCATGTGATATAAGGATATCCAAATTTCGATTATCTTCTTTAGGCAGTAACCCATGTATAATACTGTTTTCTGCAAATGGTTGTATCAGCATTGTTGGTATATTGGTGTGTTCTAAGTCATCTATATTTTGTGTTTTTAGCGTATAGTTAAGATTCCCATCCATACGCATTTGCTCCATTTCCAAATAAAGTTCAAGTCCTTCTAGTTCGTCGGCTACTGATATATACTTTAGCCTACTGTTTTGCAGTATTTTACGCATTAAACTAGCGAATTTACTTAAGTATTTATAAGCTTCTTTTGGCTCTTTTTTCAAGATATAGTATTGAATGCTATTCAATGAATTAAAGATGAAATGTGGATTCATTTGACTTCTCAGAGCTGTAAGTTCTGAGTCTATAAGTTGTAACTTATAAGAGCGTTCTAGCGCTCGTGTACGATATCTGAAAAGAGCGTAAATAATTCCTGCTACCAGAAAAAGTCCAAGCATGATAAACCACCCTTTTTGCCACAGCGGCGTTTCTACTACTACGTTTAACTTTTCGGAGAACGTTTCCCAATTCTCAAATTCATCTTTGGCGAGTACCTGAAATGTATACGTTCCAGGGCTTAAGCCTGGATAAATCGCAGTGTTTTGCAATCCTGCAGGAATCCACTCAGTGTCAAAACCTTCTAGCTTGTAATAATATCGAATACCTAGTGGATTAGCATAGTTGAGCGACATAAAATCTATCTCTATCCTGCTAGATAAAAAACTCATTTCAACGCGCAAAGGACTTTTTTCTCTAAAGGTTCCTCTTATATCGGTAAAATAAATAGCTCGCCTGGTTGTGTCAAAAACGATGTTCCGAGGTTTGAAGTAATTTAGCCCATTCACACCACCAAAGAGCAATTCACCCGTATTGGTTTTTAAGAACGCCCCTTCATTGAATTCTGTGCTTTGGAGGTAATGTTCTGGTTTAAAATTAATGAATTTCTTTTGATATAAATGATAGTTTACCAGTCCATTATTCGTAGATAACCACACAGAGCCATTCCCATTGTAAATAATACCATATACCGAATTATTTACCAACCCATTGGATTCAGAAATATGGTCAAATTTTAAAGTGCGAAGATTTAGAATATTTAATCCTCCACCGTAGGTGCCAATAAGCAAGGTGTCTTTTCCTACCCAAGCTAATGCCATTAAGTTATTATTGCTCAAGCTGTTATAGTCTTCTGCTTGAGAGGTGTACACCTTAAATTGTTTGGTTCTAGGATTGAAAATTTGTAATCCTCCTCTAAAACTAGCCAGTATTAGGTTGCCGGTTCGCGGATCTTCTTCTATTTGATAAATTGAGTTGTTTCTGTGCTTTGGATCTGCTTTATATTCTGTAAATGAATGCCGCATACTATCTTTTAGCGCTAAGCCAGATTGGAGAGCAAACCAGAGTTTTCCTTTACTATCTTCAAAGATATCTCTAACGGTATTGGAGGATAATTTGCCATTTTCTTTGCAGGCAACCATTTTTGCTTTGCCTGTTTTTCGATCAAATAAAAAAATTCCTTGTTTACCAGTTCCTAGCCAAAAGTTACCCTTACTATCTTCATAAATACATCGAATTGATGAAGACTCAAAAATACCATCTATAAGTTTTGGATATACCGCTTCGATACGGTGGTTCTTGTCTAGCTTAACAAGTCCAGAGGAGAGCGTGCCTAACCATATGGTATTTTCTTTATCTTGATAGGTGTAATACACGTTATTATTATATATTTCCTCTTCCAATTCAAAATATTGAAGTAGTCCAAATTTCTTGAGTTGTGGTGCGTATTTACTTACTCCTGCTATAGTTCCAATCCATAGAATATGGTCACTGTCTAGGTATAACTCACTTATATTGTCATTTACCAAAGAGAATGGTCTTAGCGTATTTGTTCTGTATAATGAGAATAGACTATCTGTATAGTTTAGTAAACCGCCTGCGGTCCCTATCCAAGCACTTCCTTTATCTACCCTTATGGATGTAATGCTGCTTAAATTCCTTTTTTTAGGCGGAAGATTTAGTTTTTGAATATTTTTATAGAATTTGGAGACGGTGTATAATCCATTAGTAGTGCCTAGTAATATTTGATTTTGATACGGTGAGAAGCAGGTTAAAGCTAATTTGTTGTTTTCAAAAAGGACAGTGCTAGAGGATAGATTTGTTTGAATAATTTTGGTGTCCGTGAGTAAAAGTAATTGCTTGTTATTTACGCGCATGTCATTTACTTCGTCATTTTGAAGTGCCCTTATTTCTAATCTTCGTAATTTTCCCAGCTTGGTATCTAATTGCCAAAGTCCACCTCCGTCAGTATCAATAATAATTCGATCTTGATATATGATTAGCTGCTCAATGGCATTATCAAAACTAGGATCAGCCGACTTTAAATTGATATGACTAAAGGTGTAATTTTCTTCATCGAGTATATCAATAGTTCCGATGTTATTACCTATAAATAATTTTTTTTGATAGGAAACGAGACATGTTACATAGCTATCACTTAGTGAGTTAGGTTCATTTTCTGTATGTTTGAAAATGTTAAAGTTTTGACCATCATATCTATGCAATCCTTCGGCAGTACCCATCCATATAAAGCCTTTAGAGTCTTTTTCAAAACCAGTAATACTGCCCATAGAAAGGCCTTCGTTTACCGTTAAATTTTGAAAGCGCAAGATTCCTTGCCCATCACTATAGATCGTGTGGTAAATAAGTGTAAATACAAATATTATATGTAATTTAAAGGGACTACGCACCGCCTAAGGCAGACAAAAACATGTCTTTACGTCTTTTAGAAACACCTACGCTATCCCCATTAGACATAACTGCATGACTGCCATCGCCACGAATGTACGTTTTTATTTCAGCCAAGTTTAGGAGAAAGGATTTATGACTTCTAAAAAAATTAAAATCCTTTAATTTATTTTCATATTCCTTTAAGTTTTTAGAGGTAGTGATTCGCACGCCATTTTTTAAATAAAAGTAGGTGTATGCACCGTCACCCTTACAATATACGATATCGGCTGTTTTTATAAATTGTAATCCTTTGTTGGTTGAAAGTGAAATTTGAGGTTTCAATTCAGATTTCCAATCTTTAGCATTTTTAGTGCGCAGCCTAACACGCTCTACTGCATTTTGTAAATGTTCGATACATACAGGTTTTAGAAGGTAGTCAACGGCGTCAGATCTAAACGCTTTTACAGCATGCTCTTCATGTCCAGTGACAAATATTACATTTTGATTTTGATTTTTCAGTGATTCTAACACTTCAAAGCCATCGCCATTTGCTAGGTGAATGTCTAAAAATATCAAGTCAGGATTGTGCTCGTCAATAGCATTAATACCTGTCGTAACACCATCGGCCATTCCTACTATTTCTATATTTTCTACAAATGATTGTAACAATAGCTCCAAGTTCTCTCTACTTTTTCGTTCATCATCGATAATTACTGCGCGCAACATGATTTTATGTGGTTAAAAGGTTAAACAAATGGGTTTATTTTATAATAAACTTTTGTGACTCAATGTGATCAGGGTATATCAACTGTATACAATATGTGGCTGGGGTTAGAAGTGATACATCAATTACATCATTGTACGAAGATAAGATATGCTGCTTTCCGGTAAGGTCTATAATTATTAACGATTTTGGAATGTTTGCGGTCTTCAGGTGTAATTCATTTACGGTTGGATTCGGGTAAAGTGTAAAATCTACGGTATACTCGTTTTTTAGTGGAGTAAATTGGTCAGTAAGTCTTGAGAGCACATTATCTAACAGTATTTCGGTAGAATTAGACGATAGTTTAGTAGGCTTATTACTTAAGTCAACATAAATAGAGCTTACTCCAGCATCTCCGTCTGAGCTATCCCAATCTTCAAAAACTAAGGTGTCGTCTTGTTCCTGTAAGTCTATATTATCATTTATAAATTGACTGCTATCCGCCTTACTGCTCTGATTTTTAATTGGTTTTCCATTCTTATCTCTGTCATCATCCCCGTCGGCAAACGAAATTACGGTAGTAAGCACAGTTAGTAGTAGTGCAAAAGCCAAACGATTGAAATGTAACGGACTGATCATATGGTAAAAATAACACTTAAAAGGTTGGATTTAATTTTGAAAATTGATAAACGGAGTTAACAGGTTTAGAAGCGGAAATTATTTGACATAAATGAGGAATAGATACTTAGCATTAAAAATGTAGAGGCTCCTGATATACTAGTTTTATATCAAAAAAAGGAGCCTTTCGACTCCTTTAAAAACTACTTACGTTTATGAAAAAACTAACTAACCGAATAAGTTATTCGTATTGCTAACGGTGTGCCAAACTAATGGTATAGTTTTAATTTGACGGGTTGTATTAGTCTTACATTAGTTGGGTCTTCGCCATTTTTGCCAGGTTGCCAGAGAGGCATTTTAGCATATAAACGTCTGGCTTCTCGTTCGGCACCCATGTTAGGATGCGAGCATTTAATGACCTTTACATCGGTGACTTGGCCTTTATGAGTAACTACAAATTGCACCACTAGCTCTACTTGGCTAGCGACATCATACAATCTCTCAGGTATTTCAAAATTACTAGTTATGTATTTATAGAGCTCTTCTTCGCCACCAGGAAATTGTGGCATAATTTGGGCCCATGTGTTTATATTATTGGCCATTGTATCTATCAAAGTGGGTAGGCTAGGCAGACTTTTTTTTGCCAATATTGGGAAAGATGTACGGGTTAAGGTTGTTTCTACATTTTTAAAAATGTCGGCAACGGGAATGATATATGCCGTCGGGTCAAAGTAAATTGCTTTAACAGTTTCAGGCTCTTTTTTGGATATTTCTTGGTTTAATGGCAGGGCATCGGTCTCCGCATTATAGATGTAAGCTTTATCGTTAAATATAGTGGTACTTGTTGGTTGTGCTATAAACTGAGTCTTGTACTGAATTTCCATAACATAGTTTACAAGTAGAAGTGCTAGAATTATTCCGATTTCGAATAGAATGACTCTGTCTGGTCTTTTAACATTGGTCTTGGCTCGCATATTATTTACCTTTAGTGATAAACTATAAACGAACTCGTATATTTCTTTGAATATCTAGATTGAACCAATACTCAAAATGAATTGAGCAACGGAGAATTATGTGCGATTAATGCTCCATTATAATAATGATAACCTCTATGGTTTTCTATATCTTTCTTTTACAATGGTAGGTATAGGGGTAGGTTTGCCTTCCTCATCTATACGCACAAAAGTAGTGTTTGTAGTCACTACAACGTCTTCTTCTCCGGTGTAAACACTCACTTTTCGTGCTTCTATTTTGAAAGTCACAGATGTGTTTCCCATACGTTCTACTTCTCCATAAATACGTATGACAAAACCTTCCTTTACTTTCTTTTTAAATACAAGCTCGTCTACTTTTACGGTAACCATATTAGGAGTGTGACATACGCTAACCGCCATAGCGCTGGCAGCCTCATCAATCCAAGCCATCATAATGCCGCCAAAAAGATTACCGTGAACACCTATGTCTTTCACCATACAGATGTGAGATGTGATTAATTGCATTGAGGCAAAGGTAGTAGCCGAAATGTAATTACAAGCAAACCAATCAATGCATATATAAAAGAAGGCTTAATATCCTTTAAGCGCCCCAATTTTCTCTATCTAGGCTTCTGTAATGAATAGCTTCGGCAAGGTGTTCCATTTCTATAGTTTCACTGCCTGAAAGGTCTGCTATAGTTCGGCTTACTTTCAGTATTCTATCGTATGCTCTTGCAGAAAGGTTGAGTTTGTTCATGGCATTTTTAAGTAGCAGCGATCCTTTATAGTCTATCTCGCAGAACTGCCGTATCAGATTACTCTCCATTTGTGCATTGCTATATAATGGCAACTCTTCAAAGCGTTTGTGTTGTAATTCACGAGCGTTAATTACGCGTTGGCGTATGGTGTCACTTTTCTCTTCGTTACCGTTTTGTTGGCTTAGTTCATCAAACTTAACCGGCGTAACTTCTATATGAATATCTATCCGGTCTAGTAGCGGTCCACTTATCTTACTTAGGTATTTTTGCACTACGCCTGGTGCACACACGCAGTCTTTTTCGGGGTGGTTAAAATAACCACAGGGGCATGGATTCATGCTTGCCACTAGCATCATAGAACACGGATAATCGACCGAAAATTTAGCCCTAGAAATTGTTACTATTCTATCTTCTAACGGCTGACGAAGGACTTCTAAAACGGTTCGTTTAAATTCAGGTAGCTCATCTAAAAAAAGAACGCCGTTGTGCGCTAAGCTTATCTCGCCTGGTTGCGGGTGATTACCGCCGCCCACCAATGCTACATCGCTTATGGTATGGTGCGGACTTCGAAATGGCCGTTGTGCCATAAGTGTGGCATTATTTCCTAATCTGCCAGCTACAGAGTGTATCTTGGTGGTTTCAAGGGCTTCATGCAGGTTCATAGGTGGAAGAATGGTATTTAGTCTTTTAGCCAACATCGTTTTACCAGCTCCGGGAGGACCTATAAGTATGATATTGTGACCTCCTGCTGCAGCTATTTCCATAGCCCGCTTGATGTTTTCTTGGCCTTTAACGTCGCTAAAATCAAAAACGAGTTTGGTTAACCCTTCTGCAAAATCATCTCTTGGATTTACTATAGTACGTTCGAATTCTTTTGTGCCTTCTAACAAGTCCACAACGTCATTTAAGTTCTCGAGACCATATACCTCAAGGTCTTTTACGATAGCGGCTTCTCGTGCGTTTTCTTTGGGGACTATCAGTTTTTTGTAACCATCTTTATGTGCTTGAATAGCAATAGGGAGAGCTCCTTTTATGGGCAAAATACTACCATCTAGACTCAATTCACCCATGATGACAGTTTCTTCCAGCATGTCTGTTGTTATTAATTCTCCCGCGGCCATCACACCAATGGCGATTGTGAGGTCATAAGCAGAACCTTCTTTGCGAATATCTGCGGGTGCCATATTTATCACTACGCCTTTACGTGGGTAGGTGAAGCCGCAATTTTTCATCGCGGCGTTTACCCTTGGTTGACTTTCTTTTACTGCATTATCGGGCAGTCCGATGATTTGTGTTTTTGCACCTTGACCCACATCTACTTCTACAGTAATGAGTTGGGCAGAGATTCCATATACGGCACTGCCGTAAGTCTTAGTAAGCATAGTAGGCAAATATACTCGCCCGCTTTATATTTTGACTAATGCAAAATAACTTGCTCGCTTAGTGTACTGTTGGCATTCTTTATTTTTACAAAGTAGACTCCTCGTGATAAATCACTAGTACTAATTTGTTTGTTACTATTCACTGAATTTATATATTCGGTTTTCACTACTTTACCAAGCGCATTTATTATAGTTACTTCTGTGGTTTCTTGAGACGGTGTATTTAGTTTTATCTGAATAAAGTCGTGAGCTGGATTTGGAAAAATTTGAACATTAACCATTTTTTGCTCTCTTATACCAATGGTTTTGTTACCCATGGTAAGATTGTCAAAATATGAAACCGTTTC
>DGBH01000095.1:3037-3204 GCA_002384205.1 Bacteroidetes bacterium UBA4009 | reverse complement strand
ACTAATTTTATTCCTACGGCACTAATTACTGTTTTATATACCATTATAGTGATAGTAGATGTTGCAGCGGTTAACTGAAAAGTCCCAATATCACTTCCATGTTTTGACTCGCATCCTACCCAAGGCGCACCTGATACTCTTGCGGTTAATTTGGCTACTGTATTACT
>DGBH01000095.1:2147-2789 GCA_002384205.1 Bacteroidetes bacterium UBA4009 | reverse complement strand
TAAGTATGTTCTTTTTCATGGTTTGTTTGTTAAAAAAAAAGGGGTTTCAGTTAACTGGAACCCCTTGTGAAAATATTTAAATGAAAGTGATTATTGAATAATTAATTTATGCGTGTATGTTCCTTGCTCTGTAGCTACTTGTAAAAAGTATATACCTGCTTCAAGGCTAGAAGTATTAATTACTTCTGAAACTACTGAAGTGTTAAGTACTCTAGAAGTAATAGTTTGACCATTAATACCTTGTATAGTGTAGCTGGTTATTACTCCTAAATTGGCAACTGCCTCAAGTTTTACAAATTCAGCAGCTGGATTTGGATAAACCTCAAAGTTGCTGAAAGCTATTTCTTTAACGCTTCCATTATCTGGTTTGCTGAAATAAACGTTGTCTATATAAAGTGTTGCGCCACCTACTGGAAGAGCAGAGAAAATTAGCTGAGAAATGTTTGATGTTGAGGTTAAAGCAGTGAAGTCACTAAGCGCAATTTTATGATTGTTCCAAGTAGCAGTTGCTTGATTTTCAAAGGCAATTTCGTGCTCTTTGTCATCTCCGCCACCGTATGCATTGTCCGCACCAAAATCTACTAACTTAATTCTGTAAGTGGTAGCATCTGGAGTCCAAGCATCAAATGTAAAGTGAGTCAT
>DGBH01000095.1:1664-1915 GCA_002384205.1 Bacteroidetes bacterium UBA4009 | reverse complement strand
CCGTATTTTTTTACATCATTTCCTGCAACTTGGATTTCTTCTAAGTCTGCTGAAGACCAAGATGTTCTCCAAGTATCAACGGTTACGTCTGTGTATACGTTACTAAATAATGAGATTACATTAGCTTGTAAATCTGTAGGATCTGCTGCTGCAACTGTAGGAGTAGGAGTGACCGCTTCTTTGCTGAAGAAAACGTTATCTATAAAAGCCGTAGCGCTTCCTGCAGGGGTAGCTGAAAAAATAATTTGAGA
>DGBH01000095.1:0-1393 GCA_002384205.1 Bacteroidetes bacterium UBA4009 | reverse complement strand
ACTTAGATTGAAATGCTCCATAGTGCTTGCGTCTATTGAATTTGCTCCAGTTGCCTCAACTCCAACGAAGTCTAAGCTGCTGTATTTTTTGATGTTATCTCCACTAATATCAAAAGCGTCTAGGGTTACAGAAGACCATCCTGTTCTCCAAGTATCTACGTTTACGTTAGTATATGCGTCACTAAATAAAGAAATAACGTCATCAGCAGCATAAGTAGGAGTAGCATCAGCAACGCTTGGCTCAGTAGCTGCCGGTGAACCATAGAAATATACATTATCTAAAAAGATGGTGCTACCAGTTCTACCCAAATCGTCAAATTTGAATTGGTAAAGACTAGCCACAGAAAGACCTTGAGAGATGTAATCTGCTAAGTCGATATCAATGCTATTCCACTGATTTGCTACTAAAGTTTTAGTAACTTTTTTCTCGTTTTGAGGAGTTTGACTTATGCAAAATATGTCTAAATCAAATGAAGTTGCAGTCCAAATGTCCATGTGTAGATACCCTTTTGCACTTGCATCTTGAGCAGAACCAAAATTAATACCTTGATAGTTTAAGTTAGAGTACTTAATCATGTTATCTGAGCCTAAGGTAAATGCAGCATACTGCGTAGATTGACCCCAATTTGGATAAAAATCTGTACCAGAGACATCAGTGTAAGAGTCGCTAAAAATAGAAATCACATCCGTAGAAGCTTGAGAAGGAGTTCCTGCCGAAGTGGTAGGATCCTGAGCGTAACCCACAAAAGTGAGTGCTGTTAGAATTAAAGTAATGATTTTTTTCATGTTATTATTATGTTATGATGTTCCAAAAGAACATAAAAAAACTTAAAGTAAAAAATACTATAAGTAAATTTTTCATTTAATTTCGTCTCAAATTAACTAATATAGCACCCTGAATGAGTCAACCCAACAAGTATTTTATATCTGAAAATAATGTTCCATTTAACGATGTGTTCCAATTTGGACTTTCTGTGGACTGTGTTGTTTTTGGATATCAAGAAGGTCAAGTTCGGGTTCTTCTCATAGAACGTAATGCAGATCCTTACAAGGATAGCTGGGCACTTCCTGGAGACTTAGTAAGTCCAAATGAAGACTTAGAGTTTGCGGCCAATTCTGTACTGAATAAGTTAACGGGTTTAAAGGATATATTTATGGAGCAGTTTTATACGTTCGGCTCTGTAGATAGACACCCTGCCGGCAGGGTAGCTACCGTAGGGTATTACTCTTTGGTGAAAACCACTAATTACCACCCCGTTGCCTCTTCATGGGCTAAATCTATCCAATGGTTCGATATTCGCGAGTTGCCAGAACTAGCTTTTGACCATAGAAATATTTTAGAAAAAGGAATTAAAACTCTTCAGCATCGCGTTCGATATAGACCAGTTGGTTT
>DGBH01000096.1:15331-28830 GCA_002384205.1 Bacteroidetes bacterium UBA4009 | reverse complement strand
AGCTGCGTGAGTTATAGATGCACCGAAGGTAGAGGAAACACCATTTTTGTTAAAGACACTCGCCTTGAAGTCGAGAATGAAACTTGGCTCAAGAGTAAGTATTGCATACACAGATACCGACGATCTAAAATCCCAATATGATTTACTGATCTCGCCACGTAATGCTGTCTCACCTTTTTTTCTGACCTTAACATAAGTATACTGTGCATTACCACCAGTAGGTGTAAACGTTCTGATGCCAGAAGCGGTTGTTCCATTAGCGTCTAAATATGTGTCTGCTGCTGTTGCTGCATTATCATATTCCCAGATGCAAGTATTAGCTACCCCACCTTCAGATCCTAGAACATCCGCCCAAGCCATTATAGAGCTTCTCTAGCAAATTCCAGAATTTCAGCCATACCAGCTTTGTTTTTCATAGCAGTTTCAGTCATTTTCTTTACACTAGCTGATGACATTTTCTTGAACAATTTGTTAAGAATGTCCGCGTCTTCTTTTTTAATAATGGCAGAAGTATTATCTTTAAACTTTACAATACCTGCAGAAAACGCTTCATCAATCCGATCGACTGATTCTTTTGTTGTAATCTTATCTTGACCGCGCTCATCAGTATAGTTCGATTTTGTAGATTTCATAACAGTACGAGTTTTGCCATCGGCGCCAGTCATAGTAATTGGTTTTTTAAGAGCAGAGTTGGTAGTTTCAGCAACTACTTCTTCCATTTTGTCAGCAGCTCTATTAAGACCTTTTACTCTATTTTGACCACCTTTAAGATCTTTAGATGTAAGGGTGCCGTTTCTAAGTTTTTCTCTTTTATTTCTCAGATCAACAGCTGCTTTTGCATGGTAATCTTTAAGAGTTTCTTGTGATACTTCATCAAGTTCAGCTTCTTCGTTCTTTTTAGCTCTAATCATAGCTAAGTCGTGGCCATCAATTTTGCCATTTTTGTTATGATCAATTTTCTTTTGCTTAGGAGAAAGTTCTTCTGTTTTATCCCAAGGAGCTTTTTTCAAAGATACTGCTTTCTTGCCTTCTTTTGAAGGAGCAGCAGCTTTATCGAGCGCGTCTCTTTTAGCCATTTCGCTTTCAGTTACGTCACTAGCAATATTAGCATGAAGTGTTTTGATTGCCTCATGTGCGGTAGCAAGTTTGTTTTGATACCATTCTTCAGGATCGCCACCCTTGCTTAAAGAAGCTTTAATAGCTTTAGCAGCCATTGTGATAAAGTCAAGTTGCTGACTCATCATTGGAATTTCTTCAGCTGCATTTTCATTAACTTGTTCAATAGCGAACGCTTTATCATACATTGCATTCATACCATAAGCATATGCAGTATCGTAATTAGCATCACCTTCTTGGTCTGCAATGCGAGCCGCTTTCGGCTTAGCAATCTCGCCAGTGAACTGGTGATCTAAAGCAACTGGGTGACCGATCACTTCGTAAGTATGCATATCCTTAAATGCTTGCTCTTCTTCTGCCCGCGAATTTGGCTCAGCAACTTCCGCAATAACTTGTCTAAACGACTTCATTTGAAATCTCCTGAATTTACTTTAATTTGATTATATTTATCCATTAACGATTTTTGAATCTCTCTGATCTGTGTTACTCTGACTCTCCATATCACCGTCATCAGTTGGCTCTTCTTCTGGCGCTTCTGCTGCTTCTTTAGCAATCTCTTTTGCCATTTCTTTAATATCTTCATCAGACATACGAAGAACGTTTTTACGAACCCACTCTCTAGAATAATATGTACCAATATGTTCTTCAACTTCACGAAGAGTAGTAAGTCTTTCACGGGTAATCTCAGCTTCTTTCAATTCTGTAAAATAGTTATCTTGAATAAAGTCGTATCTTAAATCATTCTTGATTTCAGCGAACTCTTCGGGTGTCATAATACCTTTAAGGACTAGCTGCTTTTCAAGAATCTGTGTAAACAGCGATGAGAAACGATTGCGTAATCTTTGAATGAACTTGCCAAACTTAAGCTCATCACGAGTAATTTCAGATGTACGACCAAATGTCGCCATTGTTTCTGGTTCTAAGCGAGAAATAGGCACCTTCAACGACTTATATAGTTTGCGTTGGAAGTACTGCAAGTTCTCGTCGCTTGTTAACCCAGCAGCATTGCCGCCAGCTAACGTATCAACTTCAGTAGTTCTTTCACCACCACGACGTGGGAACCACAAGTCTTCAGTCATAGTCATCATTTTACGAGCATCTGATATTTCACCAGTAGATGAATTATACTGTAGCTTGTTTTTATGACGAACCATCATATCTCTTAGATACTGTTCAGCCTTCGATTTAGGCAAGTTACCAACGTCAATATAGAAAACTCGTCTTTCAGGAGCTCTTGTAAGAGTATAAATGATAACAGCATCTTCAAGCATCCTCAACTGGTTGATCGGTTTAATTGCAGCGTTAAGATGAGAAAGAACAAGAGAGTTATTTTCAGTCATTACGCCGGATGTAATACGAGCAATAGAATCTTTTGCGATCTTAAAGCCTTGTGTTCCTTGTGAACTACTAGACGAACCTTTATCACTACCAAAACCGTTTTCTGAATACATGTAGTATTCAGATTTAACTTTTTTAATTGGAGCGCCAGAATGTTTGTCTTTTCCACTCTTATCTATTTCACGGATAAGTTTAAGCTTGCGTGGATCCACATAACGTACTTCTTGGAGGCCTGCTTTAATATCTTCAGGATCTATGATACAATGGTAATTAACTCTGCCATCTACATAGAATTTGCTAAATGTGTCGTAAGCAGTATTACTAAAATCTAAAAGCGAGAGTACGTTTTCAAACTCTTCAACTAATTTATCTTTAACTTTGTCTGGCAAATCAGTGTCATCTAATATGATTTCTACTACTTTGTCATCAGTATCAACGCTAATAGCTTCATTCACGATTTCATCTACAGCCTGAGTAATTTCAGGTTGCATCGCCAAACCGCGGTATTTTGATACAAGCTCTGATTCAGTTTTAGCATTACCTTCTAAATCTAGAATAGTACTGTAAAACCCGCCCATAGCATTGCCGACGGTAATAGCACCGTCATCATTTAAAGGTTCAGCAAAAGAGACTGGAATATGCCCAGTCTCTTCGCCTTCTCTTCGTATTTCAAATCCAAAAAGCTTCACTTTAATTCCTCACATTATATATTAAGTTGTTGGTACGCCGGTGTTTCCTTCAACTCTCCATAAGTCATACTGGAATGTAACGCCAAATTCTTCGATTGAATCTGTTTGGCTCCAGTCTAACTGAATACCGTCAACGGAAATCGGGAACATACCTTCAAAAACGTACGTGCGCAATGCAGAACCATCTTTGCTGTACTGAGTAACTTGCCCAGTAGACTTATACTGTTGCGGCAATCCTCTCGAGTTGGAATCGTGAGAGTTAATAAAATTCATCCACTCTTCTAAAGCGTTACGAATAGCGAAATCTTCATCGTTGATAACGGTTACTGTCCAGTCTGCGAATACCCTATCACCTGCATATTTGACCTGGCGCCCAAAGTAAGGTACCGTATATTGGCCAATTGTAGACTCCGGAATTCCTGCTGCTCTTATCATAAATGGTACTTTGATATCGGCAGAGGAATTAATCGGATTGGTGATTTGACATTGGAAGAGCGTAGGACGCGCACCGCCACCCACGAGTTCGGATTTGAACTGGTTGATGTTAAATGCCATGTGTCTTTCTCCTTTTAATTGTATTTATTACGCTAGCTGTCCGACAATTTCGTCAAACTCAACACCGGTTCTAGTTGCTACGAAAGTTAATTCGATAGTATTAATAGAACGAGCTGGCTTAATGAATATGCTTGCACGGAATTTGTTTTGATCAATAACTTCAGCAGTATTAACTGTAGAATCAGAAACAACTCTAAAATCAATAATGCCCCGACGCCCTTGGATGTCACGAAGGAATGGATCTACAATGTTCTTAAACTGAGTCTGACTAAAGTCGTCGTTAAACTCGAATAAGAAGCTTTCCGCTGCTGTTGCAATTGTCTTTTCAACTGCAATAAACAATCTGCGAACATTAAGTCGGTCAAATGCGCTTGCTGTCCCAAGCCCTGTTTTATCACCAAATAGTACGATTCCTCGTCCTGTCTGAGACATAACTGGGTTAACGTCTGCGCTGTACAATTGATCTCTTTGTGGTTTACTTGGGTTAAACGCAAGTTTAACGATATTCTTAATAATACCTTTTCTGTAACCAGCTGGAGATTCCCACGCATCTACTCTTGATGCAAGGCCTGCCATATCACCGTTTAGAGGAGTCCAACGATATTTGTCGTTAAACTTGTCATACCGATATTTATAACCGCTGTCCATGAACCAGTAAGAAGAGTTCTGAACTTTGTTGCGATAAGCAATAGCGTTATCTAGTTTTGAATTTGTTTTTAGCTCATCGACTACCGCTTCTTTAGATGGTGATAGGAATGCCACACAATCTTTTCTGTAATCTGCTAAGTTAGCAACAATATAGTTTGCACGAGTAGCATTATCATCGCCTTTGCCCTGAAGAACAAATGCAATGTCGATTTCATTTGCATTCTTAAGAGTGTCCCAAGCAAAAGCTAAGGAGCCCAATGTTGCTGAAGATTCAGTTTTAGCATCGGTACCAGCAACCATATTTTCATATTTGTTTACTGTTTGAGTAGCAGTACCAATTACTGATGAGTTTGCTAGTTTAATCCACGAAGAACTATTTTCAATAACAATTGGATAATAGTTAGTAGCACCTTGCGCGTTTGTAGCTCCAGCGGTTGTTGATAAGTTATCAAATGCTTCTAGAACTGTGTTTGGTGTACCAGTGATTCCACCATCTTTATCGATAACTGCGATATGAAGATGATTGGCAGAAGGAGCTGTTCCAAAGATAGCGTTATGCTGCCATCTTTTAGTCATTGAAAGCTTAGAAAGATCAGTTTCTGCAAGTGTATAGCGACCTGTAAATCCGATAGCTTGAGTGAAGCCAACAGTTGCTGTTACGGCTGTGTTGCCTGATCCAAACACTTCATCAATGTCAGCAACAGAAGCAGTTGCGACTACAAGTTCTTGGTATCCAATGCTTGCGTTACCAATAACGATAACATCACCGACATTAACAGCCGGTAGACTTACAGTATTCGCAACTTCAAAAGAAACTGCAGTGCTGTTGAAAGCAATAGTTTGGAAAACAGCACTGTTAGAAACTGCGTTTTCATCAATACCACCGACTGCAACAACTGATATAGAATATGCAGAGTTAGTACACCAAGAAACTTCAATTGAGTTGCCTAATGCGCCAGGGTATTTTGCATCAAACGCGGCGTATGTACTACTTTCTGGAACGATCACGCTATTAGCATCATATACAAGAGTTGTACCAGATGCTGTTGCAGATGCGTCATCAGCACGTACAACATATAACGCGTTCGCGTATGATAAGTAGTCAGACGCTACGAAAAATGTTTCATAGTTGTCGTCGGTTGGTTTACCAAAGCGATCTACTAGGTCATTTTCTGAAGTGATTAGAATAGGATCGTTAACTGGACCCCACTTAAAAATGCCGGCCATTGCTGCCGGAGCTGTAGCAACGCCCGGCACTGTTTGACTCGCATCCACTTCACGAACAATGACGGAAGGACTTACGGAAAAAGCCATGTTTTTCTCCTTTAATTAATTAGAAACGCGTTTATATTTTAATATTATTGTTTCTATTTATAAATTATACGATTTGCTTTATTGAGCGCTTCATAGTCTAATGCCGTCGTCTTCGTAAAAAGATGGATCACCGATATCGCAGAAGCCTAGCGGCAGCATATCTTGTTCAATTTGCTCGTCTGTTTTTTCTCTTAACTTTGTTAATGTATTTATGTCTGTCATATCTTTGAAGTATTGTTGCTCAGTCATCCAAGCAAATAGTACTAGGTTCATTACTAAATCGTCGTGAAACCCAGATTCTGCTTCAAACGAGTTTGCTTTCTTGGAAAATCTACTCAATTCTTGAATAGTATCATAATCTCTTATGAGGAGTTGGTTTTGTTCAACGAGCATTTTAAGCATAGAACAACCTGTATTTTTTACAAGTTTGGTTGTTCGAATACCATTATCAACGTTTTTGCCAAAACCAGGACTTAAAACTTTACCGCTCCGCCCGCTGTTCTGAGTGTAGAGTAAATTTTCGTAACCAAGATCTATTGTAAGAACATCAGAAACTTGGCCTCCAATATCATTAATTTCTACTAATATGCCAGCTTCATTGTAAATCATACCAGCTCTATATAAAACTGATGCAAAATCAACTGGTCCTATTAGGTTGTCTTTATAAACTGCTACTTGCCTATACGGCATTTCTGAAATATCGAAAATGGTAAAAGTAGAATAGTCTAATCCTTTACCTCTTGCAACGTCTGCAGTAATTACATATTGCTTATTTTTATCGGCTTTTTCATACTGAGTTAATCCTTCTGCTTTAGCAATAGGTTGGTCAGGATATAACTCTTTTAGCTTACTACCACTAATAAGAGTGCCAGAAGAACCCAAGAATTCGCAGCAATATTCTTGGTTAAACTTTTCTTCATCATGGTCAAGGGCTTCAATAGTTTCTTTACGCCAATTCTCGTCACGACCAGGAACATCATACCACATAACTTCTTGGTATTGATAACCATTTGTGCCTTCTTTTGCGCCTTTGCATGTTTTCCAAAAGTGGTTTAAACCGTTTGGTGTAGAAGTCATTAATAGCTTCGTAGATTCACCAGACGAAATAGTAGGATAAACAGAAGCGAAGAATTCGTCGTAACCTTCAATAAACGCGACCTCGTCGAGATATAGAAAGTTAACAGATTTACCACGAATTGCTGATGAAGATGTAGTACCAGCAAGTACTTGACAACCATTTTCTAATGCAATGTTACCCTTGTTCCATTCTTCGATACCTTGCTGAAGCCACTTAGGTAAAGCTTCATATGCTAACTTAACCCTTGCCATAACCTCTCTAGAAGCATCACCTTTGTTAGCAAGGATAGCTACAGTCTTAAACTCATTAAACAAGATATAATGCAGAATAACCGCAACTGCGGTAGTGGTTTTGCCTGATTGTCTAGCAGTTAGAACGGCTACACGTCTGTTTTTAAAGATCTTATCACAAATTTCTTTTTGGTAATCGTACATATCAAAAGGAATAAGACCTCTATCAACATGCACAATTTTGATGTATTCTTTAGAAAAATAGATAGGGTCATCCGCACACTTCATGTACTCCTTAAGGAGTTCAGGTGTCCATTCAATATTCTCTTGAACTTTTTTAAGATGCGAATTGCCTAAGTAACCGTCACCCATCTTTAGTTCCACTATTATCTTTTAGCATTTTAAGTAAGTCTGCTGTGGAGACGATTAAATTATTGTTTGTAACATTTGTCTGTGCTGCTTCTTTCGGGCCGTTTATTTCTTCTAAAGCGTATTTCTTTTTAGAAGATATATCTGCAAAATCTTTGTTAGCATCAAGCAGTGTTTTCATAAGAGTAGAAACGACCTCAAATGCTCTAGGTTGCTCAGATTGTTTCGCGATCTCAAGCATCTCTTCCATTGCTGATCTTCCGGTTTCCATAATACTTTCGATATTCTTACGTACCGATTCAATATCACGCAAGTTTTCTCCGTCGTCAGCTGAAACTATTGCAACAGGATTATCGGATGGAGGAGCAACCTGAGCTGGCAGATGCATTTCGGCTTCATCTATGTCAGACATTTGTCTAATGCCTAGTGCAGAAGAAATCTTTTCGTCGCTCATTATACATCCTCAAATATTGTAATAATACCCCAGTCATCATCGAACTCAATTTGTTGGTAAGCTACTGATATGGCTGCTGGGTCACCAACAGTAACTAGCGGTGGAGATCTATAGCCAGAGCCAGCATTGGTTACTGTAATACCCGTAGCTTGGCCATCAACACCGATAGAGATAGTAGCTGTTGCAGTGTTAGCAACAACTGTATCTATAGTAGCACTCGCTGAAATATAGAACTTACCATTGTTATTTATACTAATTGAAGATACAGAACCGTCAGTTAGAACTGCCGTAGCAGTTGCTTGATAATCTGCAGCGACACCGGTAGGCGCCGAAAAAGTGATTTCCGGTGTCGTGTTGGCATAATTAGCACCACCATTTGTCATAGTAATTGCTGTTACTTCGCCGGCTGACACAGTCACAAGTGCTGTAGCATTATCTTTATCAAAATTAGATGTAAAATATGTACCAGTCTGGGCAGTGGTTGGTACTACATACGATCCAACTGCAGTTAATCCAGAGATTTGGCTAATAGTCAAGTTATCTAAAGCTCCTAAAAAGCTTCTTTCATTCGTAGAACGTTCGCCAATATACACACTTGTACCACCGCCAATTAAGAAACCCTGCGGTGCAGCAGCCCCAGCATCTGCAGTACCGTTTACTAACCATCTTGCTGTTGCACCATAATGTTCAAGGCGGCAATGATTCCATTGGTTTAAAACTAAGACTTCTGGAGTAGATCTTGTCGGTGCACTATTAAGAACTGGCCGATATACAAGTTCTCCTGAAGCTTCTATTTCAATTCTCATAGTAGTACCGGCGAAATTTAGAACATGAGAATCGTTAGCGTGGAACTCTTCAGGGTAAATCCAAAATTCTATAGCAAAACCAGTACCAGCAGTGACTAAATTATATGTTGTTACATGGTCGAGAATTACATCAGTATGGTTTGCATGATAGAGCGCGTCGTCACCAAACTTAATATATTGTGATTTTACAGGTGCCTCGGATATAGAGACGGTGGCTGAGTTATAATATGTACCGCTGTTAGTAATACCAATAGATCCAACGGTGTCGCCAGAGAGCACTGCAGTGCCACTGGCGGTGGTTACAGGAGAGTCTGGAGCACTAATTACTATGGCAGGAGAAGCAGAATAGTATCCACCTGCTTCGGGAATACTGAATGAAGTTATAGAAGTGTTAGTGATAACGGGAGTAATTTGTGCGTTTAAAGAACTTGGTGCAGCAACAGTAACTGGGATGCTATTGTTTGGATCGTAGTTTTCACCATCATTTACAATAGTAATTCCAGATACAGCTCCGTTTGAGAGAGAAGATGTTGCCGTAACAGTTATGCCGTCTTCGTAAAGCGGATTGCCATTTCCATCAAGACCTGGCTTAATTATAACTCTTTCTTCTGGAGTTGCATTAGAAGCAGTGGTGGTAGACATATCGACATCAATGAACTTGATAACTTTCTTTGTTTTCTCAGGACCGAAGTACCAACCTTTTAAAGTAAAAGTAAGAGTGTACAGAATAGTTTGTCGTGTCTCGTAATCACCTTCGTAAAGATCTTCTGTAGTAACACTATTTAAAATAATAGGAATATCAATAGGATCTAAGTCTGGCACCATTTTAGCAGTAACAGTCCAATCGGGTGTAAAGAACGGAATGATTTGTTCCATAAGTTTTGTTGCATCTTCTGAATACTTTGTCATAATATACAAAGAGAATTCTAAATTGTATGGCACAGAAGCGTAAACAAAATTACGAGAAGAGTTTGACTCTGCTTTTGATGCTTTGCGCATCTTTTGTGTTGACGCAATTTTGCGCACTGGATCATACGACAAGCTTGTAATTTCAAAAGACATGCGCGGCAAAGTCATAGCAGGTCTTCTGCTATTAATAAGGTCAGGATCTTCATTTAATCTTGAAAGAACTTTTTGGAATGGCGCATAGGACAACGGTACAATCATAGACTGTATTAACACACCGGCATTATCTTTTCTTTCAATTTTGAGTTGATTGAAAATAGTGCCAAATAACGCGACATATCTTCTAGTCGTTTCGTTATAGAAATAATTAGCAATTGCCATTAGTTGTTATCCTGAATAGTAATGTTTTCGCTGAACGGATCGAACTCGCTAAAGTCTAAAATGTCGTCTGCTAACTGTTCGAACTCAAGGTTTTGTGCCATTACATCGTTGTTTGCCACATCTTCAAGCGTAGTCACAAAGGTACTAGTAGAATTAATATCATCGAAATAATGATCTATATCGTAGCGGCCTGTATCGAATCTTTCGTTTGAATATTCCATTAATTCGCATTTGATATCGTATACTTGTAGAGAGCCAGACTGATAGAAAACACTTTCATGTTCTACGTATGTTACTCTGTACATTTTCTGGTTTAAAGGAAGCCAGATAATATCGTTTTCTCTAGGGCGAACTTTAGTTTGGTTAACTCTTGTAACAAATCTTTCGAATGTTCTAATCGCAACAGTAAACGTAACTTGATCTCTGATCTGTAAGCCGAACTTAGATAGGAAGTCGCCTTCACCTTCAAAGCCATCAACGTTCTTAACATATACTTCAAAAGAATACATCTCATCGTAAAGAGGTGTATCATCTTCGTTAAAGATACTATCGATGTTATTGAACAACCCGCTTATGTAGGTTACATCGAGGCCGAAGATCTGAATAGATTCAATTACGAGATCATCAATTAAATTCTGCTCATTAAAGTTGTCGTAATTGCTAAAGTATACATTGGTTGCCATGATTTACCCAATAAAATTGTATGTTAGTGGCTGCAAATTATTAATAGCTTCTTCTTCCATCTTTTCTCTTTCGGCTCTTGCTTCAGCTAGTATTTGCTCGCCGTTAAAAGAAACACCGCCAACTAATTGCATATTTGTAAACTTAGTTAGGTTAAGACCCCACTGTTCACGTACAAGAACTGACGCGTAATTCTGCAACCAACGGTCGCCCCATACATCTGAGTATTCGTCCGGATCAATAATGTCGTATGCTTCAACGATGATATACGTACCAACAGTCCAGCGTTCTTTATCGTTATCAATGAATACTTTGTTTACGTGTTTGTTATAACGTATAATCGGTTTACCAACAAGCATTTCTTGCATAAACTCGATGTGCTGCATAGTCATATAATAATTGACCATGCTATAGCTTGACATGTCTTGTACGTTATTTAGAACAAATTGATACTGGACGTTAAAAATACCGCCGCCCATAGAGATTGAGGTATCAAAATTAAAAATATTAGATATACCTAGCAATTTTTCTGGTAATGGAATCCAACCATTTACTTTATCTTGTTCTGTAATTATGTGCTTTAAATAAACTAATTGGCTACCATTATAATGGTAATCTCTCCAGAAAGAAACAGCTTCGTCTACTCGGTCGTCAATTTGTTCTTCAGCAACGTTGATTTGGATAACTGGTGCACCAATTTTCCTTAAAATATACTGAATGAACTCTTCTCTTGACTGTGGTTGTGCCATGTTTTTCCCCTTAAGCCAGTTCGTCTTTAATGATTACTTTGATATAACCAGTATTCGGAAAAGTTTCAATCTGACCATTGACGTATTCTATTTGGAATTCTGCTGTATGAGTACCAACGCTGGAAGTATCTCCAGTTTGCCATTCATATGCTACGGTACCTTTAGTAGCATTAACAATAGTACCAGTCCCGCCGTTGATTTTGATAGTACCATCTTCGTCTTTCATATGAAATTTTACTAAAGACGCGTTTGCCATTGATTTGACTCTACCGTTAGAATCCTTAAGAGCAGCCTCGATAGACGGTGCCGTGTCATTCTGTTTTATGTAAAAGCTAGCCGCCATTATTTTTCTCCAAGGTTTACTTTTATTTATTAAAACTAAAAACTATTTCTGAATAATTTCAGCTTGTGTCATTCCGTTGCTTATTATCTTAATAGAATTAGACTCATCGTTGATATGTAAGTCATTAAAGTCGATTTGGTTAAACACAACATAGTTTGCACCATCTTTAGAGTAAGTTCGTGTCGATACATTTACCCCAACGCTTTCTACACTAAAGCCGTATGATCCAACACTATCACCTACTGACCATACGTATATATTTGTATCAAGTGTAAATTCTAAAGTAGGATTGAAATGTGCGTGAGTAAGATTATAACCTTGCGCAGATTGAGTAAACGGTATTACAAGTGCGCCGTATTCTACCGTTGCGTAGCGTATAACACCAAATTCTATAGTAGAACTTGATGTAAAACCAAAACTTAATTCAGCAGAAGCTTGAATTATTGGTGCAGTAATAAAACCTATTAACTCAAAGTCTAAATTAAAGTTATTTAGAGTACCAGCAATTGGGATCTGCGCATAAGAAACAAAGGAAGTTTCAATTAATCCTGAAACTCCCCCTGAAAGCTGTGTGTAACCACCGCCAAAAAATTCGAAATCTAGTGTTGTAGAAAACGCGCCATTTGCAGACATGAGGCTTTACCTTAAGTTAAATTTAAGCGCCGCCAGCTGTGATGGTGAATGTAGTAATATTAATTTGCTGACCTGTTGCAATGTTAGTATTATCTAATTGCATGTCGCCTCCGGCACCAGTAGCTGTAACAGTACCCTGCATGTGGCAAACAGTACCAGCATTGTTGTGCACTCTAAAATAGCCAGCTGTGCCGCCTGCGTCTGCAGATAAGTCTTGCCAGGTTCCTGATAAAGCAATAGATCCACCAAAAGGTGCTCCTAGCCAATCTGAAGGAAGAACCATTGTTGCTACAACTACACCAGTATTGGCGGTTGCAGCGTCTGCTGGTACAGATCCTGTTGATATGGTCAAAATCGGGTTAATACCAATTTCTGTTTCTAACGCGGTTAATGTCGCGTTTCTTGCGGTCACCGATAACTGAAAAGCCATCATTGTCTCCTTTGTTTGTATTAATTTATTGATATTTATAAAAAAACAGTTGACAACCTTTCAAAACAGTGTATAATAGGATTATGTCCTTTATAATAATAAGAAGTTAATTAATTGTTTCTTCTTTCTATATCATCTTCAGACAATGTATCACCCATCCAAACTTCTATTACTTTAACAGGAGTGCTGCCAACGTTAGTTGCTTTGTGCCAACAAAGCTTCGGTATGTCAATACTATCACCAGTTTCATATGTCTTAGAAGTACTGTAATCGTTTGTAAACTGTAATTCCATCTTAAGTTTACCATCAACGATATGCCAATGTTCAGATCTAATAAAGTGTCTTTGATCGCTTAAAGATTTTCCAACATCAATAGATAGTTCTTTTACTTTCCAATGGCCGTTCTGGTCTAGATCTCTATATGTGCCCCAGAGTCTTTGTGTTTTAGGCTTATCCCAGTTCTTTAGAATCCAAGATGAACTGTTCTTTTTGTCGTGGCCACCGACACCAAACACAAATTGAACATCATCAAATACCATTTCTGGAATATTATATCTTGTTCTGTCACCGCCATTAGCAAATACTATCTCAGCTGTTTTAGGGAAGTAGTTTTTGATATATTTTATAGCGTCACAAGCAGAATCATCACTATCATCAAATCCAAAAGTATGACCAACACATTTGATATTATTAACTATATTTATACGTTCTTCAAAAGACATGAAGGGCTGACCTTTTTTACGAGTCAACCAATCATCACTGTTTACTCCAACACATAA
>DGBH01000096.1:1206-15055 GCA_002384205.1 Bacteroidetes bacterium UBA4009 | reverse complement strand
TTTCTCCATTATATAATCCCAAGCAAAATTATGCTTGCCAACAGATTTCATTACTATCTTACGTTTTGCATGCATTGGGTGTACCCACCAATCTTCATAGTTAGATTTTTCATCAGTTGAAACATCAGATACTAATAATACATATCCGATTTTAGTAAGTATTTTTCTAGACTCTTCTCTAAACTCAGGACCCCACCAAACTGCGTTGTGCTGAAATTGAATTACACTAAATTCATACTTATCAAAAGGAATTCTACTTAGAGCTTCTACTGAAGCTCTTTCTGCATTAATTCTTAAGAAATCAATATGCTGCTCTAAGCAATTCTGTTTAAACATTACTTTATAATCTACTGTCGCAGCGTCTGCACAAATAATATTTGTATTTCTTTGACGAGAAAAAATATGACACATTCTTTCAGAATTATCTAATGAAATACCTCTCCAACCAAATTCTTCTTCTAATAAAAGTGTATTATTGTATAGTTCGGGGTGGCCGCATCCAAGCTCTACGAATGTACCATCACGCTTACCATCTAACACAGATAACACGAACATATCTTGGAAGTGACGAGAGTAATTCTTTTCAATGTCTTCTAAACCAGTAAAAGCATATTTAAATCTGTCGAATTCGTTTCGAACGTATGCTAATGTACTTGGGTAACCGTGCTCTGCTAATAGCGCAGTTGCGCCTCTATCAACTTCAGGAGATACTTTACGCTTATACTTTAAGTCAAATGCTAGATTTTTAGAATCATCTCTGCCATTTGTTTTCCATTTAGCTCGAGCATATATTAAGCGCAGCTCGTCATCGCCAGGATAACCAACATCATTATCAGTAAACCAACTGTTATCTAAAGATGTATTGCACGATAATCCGATTTTTGCATACATCAGACATTCTCGCCAATCATCTTTGTCTTGTTTATATTTAGCAAGAAAATAATAAGCTTCTGGTCTATCTGGCAAAGTATCAATTGCAATCTTAAGAAGACCTTCAACACTTTGACCACGGTTACCATTGCGTTCGTAAATAAAAGAACTTAAAATCATGCACTTATACTGTAACCACTGGTCTTTTATAGTTTTTCCGGGTGACATGTCAGCAGCTCTTAAATAGAAACCAAATGCGGCAGACCCTTGCTGTAATCTGTCGTATTCACGCGCTAATTTATAGATTTTGTCGGGATTGCTGTAATCTAAAATTACATCATTCAGGAGTTTCATGTTTGGAAATTTCATATTATAATCACCTGTTATCCATTAAAAAATCTAAAAATGTTTTTTGGGGCATTCTAAGAATAAATGAAGCGTTATCTTGCCAACCAAAAGATATTAAAATATCACCATTATCTGGGTGTACTGTCATACCTGTTACAAATTCAATACCGTAATCAGTGTTTGTAACGTGGTCATAGTATGTACCCATAAAATGGAAATTGTGAGACGCGTGTATTAGATTCCAATCATTATCCCAAATAACAATGCGGTGTGAATACTCACCATCTTTACGGCCAAATGGATCTCTTAACAAATTTGTTTCGTGTATAAAAGCCATTCTTTGCTGATCATTAATTCTGATAACCTGCGATCCACCGCGGAAGTCTCTACCAAAAGGTTTACGCTCACCTTCTTCTACGAAAGCGTCTACAGTGGTTCCTTCTTCAATATCGAATTTAATAACTTGTGTAGGATTACACCACTTAACAAAATGATATGGCATATCAATAACCGGCATCCAGTTCTTTTCACAGAAACTGCCATCGCCGTTTGGTGCTGGGATTGGGTGACGCGAGATTTCTGTCCATTGACCATCTACGAATTCAATATGACACAATTCCATGCGGCCTGTGCCTTTGCTATCATAGCAATCACGTCGGACCCCGCATAGATAAAGTTTATCATCCCACTCAAATAAGCGGGCATCTTCTAAACCGATAAAGTTCCATGTTGGTTTACCTGTATCTAAAGCCATATCTATACGTTGTGCAGACTTCAAATTCAGACCAGCGTCTAACTCACACATAACATTGTGAGTTGTTAAAGTTACGTCATTTTCTGGATGAATATAAACAAGAGGTCCCCACTGATGTGGGAACTTCTTACCTTCGCTGTGATAAAGGATGTAGTTTATGTGTCGAATATTAAGAAGAATCTTCCCTTTGTAAGAGAAGATAGACGGATTCATAATGCCGGTTTCATTTCCCAAAACCGATTGAGGTAATAAGACTGGGTGAAGCGAACCGCCTCTTTTTAAAGCCCAAGCTGCCAAACCACCTATATGCAGATCATGCATGTAAAAACTCCATAATATAAATTGAACGTATATACTATATATTAATAGTAGCTGAGTTTAGTTCCAGCTAGGTGTAATAGTAAGTAATCTACTCTTTTCAACTCGTGTATTCAATTGCGCGTCAATGCGAGAAATCTCTTCACCAGCCATAGAATTTTCTACCCAAGCAATAACTTGCTCTTTGGTAACGTCGTTAACTGCGATAAAATCACTTAAGCTGACGTTAGTAGCATCTAAAACTGTGTATCCGAGATAACTCGCGCTCGTTCCATCTGTGTCTTCGGCTATTCTTTTCCACTGTACTTTCACAATAGCATTTTCTAAGAGAACATTGTTCTCGTTCAAGCTGTCGCTTAAGCCTAACTTTTTAATGCGCCAAGAATAATTCACGATAGATTCCTTTTAAAATTTCTTACTCAATCAAGCCAAGGCCAGGATCAGGTGTAATATCTTCTTCTACTGCCCAAGGCATCGCTTTATCGCTAACAGCAGTAATATCGATCATCTTTTGACATTGCATTTCAATATGAGCTTTATATGAAAGATCTGCATCGACTACTGCCGTGATCCAACCAAGAACGTTTGATTCTTGAAGGTCTGCGAAATCAGTAAAGTTTGCAGCAGGAACAGTTGCAGCTGTAAATGGGGTAGCACCACTGAACTCGCCTGTGTTACCGTTTTCGTCAGTGCCAGTTACTTTCCAATATGTTTGACATACTGCATTTGAAAGAGTAACGCCTTCAGCGTTAACTTCATCTTTTACTTTTACGCCTGTGACGCTATATGATAGTGTTAGTGCCATTTTGATTTTCTCCGTTAATTTAACCAAAGTTATTTTTATTTATACGTTACTATGATTCTATTTATATGAATTAGCCACTGTGTGCAGAATCATGTTTAGCCAATCAGTTTATCGTTGTTGTTATCAATAAACTTCTCTTTAATGTCGTATACTAATTCATGTTTTATCATACCGATAATAGTATTAGTAAGCTTTACTTCACCTTGAAGGTATCTTATTTTTTGTTGTATTTCTTCTAGCTCTTTGAGATAGTACTCAATTTCTTTTTCTTTTCTTAATTTTTGCTCAATAACCTCAGTTATTAGTATTAGTCTGGCAGAATTAGACATAATTTATCCTTTATACAAATAAAGATCAACAGGAATACAAATTCTCAATTTAGAATAGTACGGATTAACATGATGATATGTAAAACTTGGAAAAATCATGTAATCTCCAGTTTGCGGAGTATGCTTAAATCTCTGAAACATTGGTTCGAATTCTTCGTCATACCCTCTATTAGCGTTTGATCTTGGATCAGAAAATACGATATCACCACCTGATTTTTGATCTTCGGCCATAACATAAAACACTGCAGACAAATGAGCCCCAGAATGATTATGAATAGTCATACTGTAATCTTTTCCGTGGCCAGTAATCCAGCCTTTCATTTCATGATTATTCCAATCAGTTATTTCTTTATTAATAGTTTCTTTTAAATAAGAGTTAAATTGATTGTAAACTAATTCTTTGAATAACTGCATTACGTCAGAATCGTCGTCAAATATATTGCAACCATCTACTTCAGCATCTAAATCATGCAAGTCGTAATTTGTAAATATGTGTTCAACAAGACCGCCAATTTCAAATTTACCACTGCCAAACATTGTTGGCCACTGTGGTGTCATTTTCATAATAATCTCCTCATAATGTATATATTGCTACCTATATTTATACACATTTTTGTGTTGACATTTTGGTCTGAGTATGTTATTATAAATATATATTACAGCACAGCATGAGGTTTAGATGAATTTTCAACAGTTTGAAGAATTTCTATTATCAGATAAATGCTATGACGAACACGATGTATCTATTATTGATACAGACGGGCTTCAACACTATATTGAAGCAGCTGAGCACTTCGAATATCAAACTAAAATGACGAGATATTTGGCAGAACAAAAAGTAACTATTAAAGTTGAACAGATGGAAAACCACTGGAAGTTTAATGATCGTACAATCCATATGTTTTATAACCCAAAGAACGGTCCAACGTTTAGCGAGCACACAGATCCAATTGATGTTATTATTGAATGCAAAGACGGTATTAAATACGTAGAAGTAGAAGGCAAGAAAATTGACTTACTTCCAAACGAACGACTACATATTCCAGCAGGAACATTTCACAAAGCATTAAACTATGAAAAGGCATTGGTGATATCACATGGCATTAGCGACACAGAAACACTTGAGCGTTTACGTAAAGACGACTGAAACATGCAACTTAAATTGCTCTCATTGTTTTACGTCAGGCACTAACGGCGCTAAAATCTATTTTGATCCAGTGCGAACCGCAAATTGGGTTAATCAATTAGATCGAGATACAATTTTTTATGAATTTCATGGCGGCGAGCCTATGCTTGCTTCTGTCGAATCGATGATGAAGTTTGTTGAACTAACAAAAGGTGAAGGTGTAGAATACGGTACAACTACAAACCTTGTATATAAGTTAACAGATGAAAAGCTAAAGTTCTTTGATGAGGTTCTTAACAAAAGAATTGGCACATCGTGGGATCCTACAATTAGATTTACTAATGAAAAGCAAAGACAGTTGTGGGAAGACAATGTTAAATTACTTATTGCTCGCGGTTACACTATTAAAGTCTTTGTTAGTCTAAGCAAAGATGTTGTTAATATGGAACCAAGAGATATTGTATCTTACATGGAAGATCTCGGTATTCAAGAAATTGATTTCGAACGCATCACTATGGATGGAAACGCTAAAGGTAAAATGTGGCCATCTAACATTGAGTTAGACGAATGGTTTGTGAAATACCACTCTCAGGTTGAATCTAGAGATGGAATTTATCATGTAATTATGGAAAATATCTATGCTAAATTTGAGGATAACAACCCATCCCGCGGCACATGGTGTAGAGACTGTGAGCAAAAGCTACTAACTATTAACGCAAATGGATCTATAGCAGGATGTCCTAACACTGCTCCTATTAACGCATATGGTCATATTGATACTCCAGCAAGTGTAGTCATGAAATCAAACGGACGCTGCGGTGTTATTATAAAAGAACTAAACAGAAATCCTGCGTGTTATGAATGCCCAGTCTTTGATGTGTGTGGTTCTGATTGTCACCAATTAGAATGGGAAGGCGACATATGTCCGTCTCCTAAGACCCTAATGATGCAATTAAAAAATGAATATAAATATAAATAATGGAAAGAACACTCGGAGTTAGTATAACATGGTATCATTAACAAATAATGTCAGCAGATCAAACACCCGGCAAAGGTGGGAAGATTATGTTGCAGACGCTGCTCGTGGAGGTATTTCGTGGGGACTTAATAATAAGCCGTTTCCTCAAGCGCCTAATAGCTGGTTTGGCGGTAATTACAACTCACCCCCAGCGAGAAGTTCTTATGCTGATGATAATACCCTCGGAAGTTCTGGTGGATTGATTACTGCGTCTACGCTCCGTAATGGTTTGGTTGCTGCTACTACTAACTGGACTCACCTGCGAAATATGAATGCACGAAGATATTTTAATAGCCAAGGCACAAATTATCTTCAAATTAACGTAACAGCAAAAGCATATCAAACTACAGCTGTTAGAGAAAACATTGCAGCGCCTGCTATTCCAACTAATGGGCCAAACGCGGGTAATCTGATTACTGCTGGCTCAGACGCTAGTAATACCGGTATCGAAGAATACTTTGCTAGATTGCGCAGTGCATATTATACAAAAAGAGATAGTGCATATCCTCGGTATGAATATACGTGCCATTATAGTTGCCACTATAGTTGCCATTCCTCGAGAGGACGTAGATAATGATAAAAAATACAGTGGCTCCTATTCCTATTGAGTTGCTCAAGGAATATTTTAGTGATGATACTATTGTTTTCAATATTGATTACGCCGAAAGTATTTTAAAAGGTGATAAGCTTATAACATATTTGAGCAATTTAGATGTTCCTTCTAAATTAACTGGATGGGACAAAGTATCAACTGTAGATAAGTTCTCTTTTATTAAAGATTACATGAATGCAAAGTTGGTTATTAAAAACTATGAATTAGAAGCGTGTGTTCTACAGATTTTATTTGAGCTGTCTTACTTAGAATTTTTTGTTAGATACGAGTGTGAAGATATTCTAACACGCGAAGAGATTTGTAGTTTCTGCGAAGATAATCAAGATCTAATACAAACATGGTTGACTATGCTAGCAAGTTGTTCTCTATACGCGTTAACAACAGTAGGTGAAGATAATGACTTATGTGATTTGATATCGAAAGAATTTGAAACAATAGACGATTACGACTACTGTGGTGTAAACTTCGTGATGTTATTTAGACATGAGATCATACAAGAACTATTAAGTGCTGATCGCGAAGTATATTATTTCGAGAAACAGTTTAACGAGCCAATGTTTAAAGGGCAAGACCTATTTACATTTTGGAACCATGAAAACAATACGATGGCAATCATTACGTGGGGTATCTCATCAGGAGAGATTCTGCATGACGAGTTTTCCGCTAATATAGAAAAAGGACTGGACAATGTTTCTGCTATTCGATAGAGTTTACGTAAAGTACGACTTTATGATGGACAACAATACTGATAACCTACTTTGCTCTCCAAACATTCCGAGTCTTATTTGGGATGAACTAGAAGCCATCCATACGAATATGGGTGAACAAATGCACAGGGTAGATACCTACGAAGATCTTGTTGGTACCGCTGAAGTTGGCGCCTTAGATCGTAATGACGAACAAATCGTTATTCCTTATCTTAATGACCTAGCATTCTTTGATGCTTTGTTAACAAAAGGCAAAGTAAATATTCACGTTGATACAATTGCATATGATAAGATCTTTTCTAAATTTTTAAAAATATTCTTTCCAGATATGTCAAGAGATGTTGCATGGAAAACATATAACATATTTAGAACATTCAGCCAAATGCTAAACACTACTAGTTTTGTATGGGGTGGAGCTGGCGAGCAACAACAAATCGATAATGCTGCTTCGTGGATACCTAGAACACAAACAGAATTTCTTAGTGTTTATGACAGCATATCACGAGATTTAGAAGATGCTGCGTATACTACTTTTATTGCTTCTGCTAAACAGAAAATTGGTATTGAGTTTATGATTGCTAATAGACTAGCTGGCGACGAAACCTACGACGTTTTTCTTGGCCAAAAGATGTATAAGCTTATGGTATCAAGAGTTAATGAAGAAGGTACGTTCTTAAAATCTACTTTGTTTAACAATATGTTCAGACCTTGGGTACAAACGGTGCTAGGCGTTACTGTAGACGCAAGTAATGACTTATTAGATCTTAAAGATACTAATGATAAAACACGTTGGTTGTTTGATGACGATGAGAAATATTTTACACCAGATTATCAGACAAGACATCCAAACATTCGATTTAGTGATATCCGTACCGCAATGATAGCTTCTATTACAGAGGATGTTACTCCTCAAGAAGAAGCGCTTACAGATCAGATGATGAATTTTGTTCATGATAATGTTTCAGTACAAAACTTTACGTCTGCTAATATCACAACCATATTAAACACTGATAAAACTTACTTAGGACCATCTGTATTTGAATGCGAAGATAGAATTAAGGTTAACGCTTTGTTCTTAAGTTATATCTATAAGTTAGCTGTTGACGAAGACGATGAGCTGAGTATATTTAGTCTATGATACAAAACTGCTATGAATCTTCGATATGGGTTAAACAATTTGATAATAGCAACGACTTCAATCAAGATGTTTTAAATATTACAAAAGCAATATCAGCTATGACTCCTGAGCCTGTAGCTGATCATAATGTTGATCTATGGGTGTCTGATAATATGCAGACTATTAGATCATACTTTATAGAAGGCTTTAAAGATCTGTGTAGTCAGTATAATGAAACTCCTGACTTTGATATAGATTCAATGAATATGGTAAATCCTATGAAGCACGGCGACTTTAAGTCATGTCATAACCACGATGTTATCGACGCGTTCGGCGTGTATTATGTTAATGAATCAGATGAGGGCGGCAAGTTAAGATTATACGATCCAAGATTTCTTAGTAAGAAGTCATTTTCACAAGGTCCTTATATTGAGATAAAGCCACGAACTGGGCTTATGGTAATTGCACCATACTATGTTTGGCATGAGGTTACTCCATATCTAGGTAATGAAACCCGATACAGTTTAGTATGCAACATGGTATTTAATAATGTCACTTGATATGATAACAAAGCTGGACAAGCGAGGCAAGACTGGCGAAATCATTGTTACCTTGTTTGAATTCTGCAACTTAAGCTGTAAGTTTTGCAACCAAGACCACAATAGTCTAGAAGGTGTTAAGACTATTGTTGAAAAGATTAATACAGTAAAAGAAGTTATATTAAAAACACCAAAAGAAGAATACAGTGTTCACTTTATGGGTGGAGAAGTTTTTGCTGATGTATTACCTTTACACGTCTATACTGATTACCAATATGTGTGTCACGAATTAAACGCATGGTCAGTAGAACAAAACATTAATCTAGAGATATGCTTTACTAGCAACATGGTATTTAATAACACCGATGATTTAGATCATTTGCTGTTAATTTCTAATCCTACATTAATAACTAGCTTTGATCCTGCGGCTCGCTTTAATAGTGATACATTTGAGATATTTAAGCGCAATGTAAAGAAGTACAAAGATCATATTAAATCCGTTAATATCATCATGACTAAGCCGACTATAAATAAGTTTATGAAAGGTAATGTTGAATTTTTTGATTATCTATATGATCATTTTGATGTTTACTTTGACTACTATACACCGGAAAAGAACATGGCGATGTTTATTCCTAATGATGTATTACTACGCGACTTTATGCTTTATATGCTTGAACATTATCCTAAAGCATTACCTTTTGCAGATTATACGAGCAAGATTAAGAAACAAATGAGCTGTATGGATACAGTAACAATAATGCCAAATAATACTTATGGCAATTGTACTATCCTACTAAAAGATTTTAAAAATGTAACGACAACTAAGCAAGACATGGAGCAAGAATGGTTTAAGCAATATAGTTGTTTAACCTGTCCGCACTTTCAATACTGTTCTATGGGTTGTTTTTTGTCTAATCATATGCAGAGTTTTAGAACTCAAGAAGCATGTTGGTTAAGTGAGGTTTATGATGTGGTCCACGCCGATACAAGTACACGATGATGGTTATAAAGATCCAATTGAGCGATATGCTCATTTCTTGCAGAAGCATTATCAACTTGAATTAGAAGACTTCAAATACGATATCAGAAAGTGGGATACAACCCCAGAATCTGGATATTGGATGGCGCCGCATAATCACGGTCACTCACATTTCACATCTATATATTACGACTGTATCTCAGGAGAAGGTGGAGAATTATTACTCCACGATCCGAGGAATAATGCTAATAGAGGATACCCGCAAGAATTTGGCAACCAGTTTGCTCCTTATATTCTGCAACCTAAAACAGGCACAACAATAATCTTCCCATCATACATTTATCACACAGCTGCTCCATTTCGCGGAATAGTAAGAAAAGCTATTGTTACTGAAATTCAGCTAGGTAGCATAAATACAGGTGAGTCATATATGGGAGCGACGTCGATATGAATATTAATAAATTTTATAAAGATGGCTACGATGAATGGCAGATGCCACCACATTTAACTGCTATGGTTTGGGGACAGCTGCTATGCGAGAATTGGATTGATCATCCTGTGTACAAAGAAGTTCCAGACTGGAGTATTAATAAAGGTGGTGAAGCTCAAAATCAAGATCAAAAGTATCTTAGAGGTAAAGAGCAAGAGATTAACAAACAAAGCCTAGCTATTGTTCCGCCGGCATATCAAACAGTAATAGAAGAATTACTTAAAGAAGATTATTATTCATCATGGTTTGAGACTGTATGCGGTTATCAACAAAAGATCAAATTCATTGATGTTTGGAATGGCTCTGATGATCTTAAATGGCATTGGGACGGTGTAGAAGACCACGATATGGGATTTCTAATATACTTTACAGAACAACACCAATGGAACGAAGAATGGAAATCATATCTTCAAATCGGTGAAAGAGAGTGGCCTGATGAGAATGAAATTGATGTTAAACACACAGCTTATCCTGGCAACGGTAAGATTATCTTGCTGAATAACATGAACCCAAAATTTGTGCATTCTGTAGCAAAACTAACAAACAATAAAGTTAATAGATATACTATTAATGCTGGAATATCTTTATGGAATTAATTATTAAACCAACCGAGAGATGTAATTTTAAATGTACATTCTGTTCAAGTACATCTATTGCAGATGATGTTAGTGATGAACTAGGTTTAGAACATATTTACACATTTCTTAGAAGATTTCCTGACACACATACTATCATTGTAAACGGTGGCGATCCTTTAATGATGAAGCCATCTTATTACACAAAGCTGCTTGCGCATCTTGACGAACACGACTATCCTACTACAGTAGCATTTACAACAAACCTATGGCCATTTTATATGAAGCCAGAAAAATGGCTTGATATCTTCTTACATCCCCGTATAGGTATTACAACAAGTTTTCATTACGGCGACTCAAGACTAAAGGGTGATTATTCTGTATTCAGTGAAGAAGACTTCTGGGCTGTATCAGATAAAATGTTAGAACTAGTTGGGTATAGACCAGGATTTATTTCAGTTATAGATGAAGTTAATGCAGACAAGGCGCTTGATAATGTGCGCCTTGCAAAAAAGATGGGTGTTGAATGTAAACTGAACTACACAATGGCGTCTGGTATTGCAGGTCGGCCTTATCAATTATCAAAAATGTATAGTATCTATTTAGATGTATATGAGGCCGGTTTAACTGAGTGGGAGTTTAACACCAAACAAATGGTTGAGCGGCTTCGTAATGAATCTATGATGTGCCCTCAGAATAGAGCATGTGATAGTACTATTAGAGCTTTGCAACCAAGCGGAGATTATTATAGCTGTGGAGCGATGGGCGATGACAGAGAATACGCTATTGATTTTGAGAGAGAAATGGCTGGTGAATTCTTTACTCCATTACAACATGATCCTGATATTCAAACAATGAGATCTGATGGTGAATGCTATTCGTGCCCGATGTTCCAAATATGTAACGGATGCAAGAAAACAGTAAAAGACACTAGACGACATAATATGGTTGAGACCCACTGTACATTGATGAAACAATTAGCGCCGAGGATTATAGATGCAAATAACGGATAATGCACTGTCGCCTGTAGAATTTAAAACAATACTAAATTATTTTACGTCAGAAGCACCAAATTGGAAATTTGTTACTAATGTAACACACGGTTCTGTGGGCAATTACGCACATGGTCGGGAACAATGGGGCTTCGCGTGTAGCATATACGATAGTGGGAAAGGAATAGGTCGGAATTCAACAGAAGAAATAAAAGATAGAACTGCTTTAAAAATAATTGAACCCATAATTATCGATAAAAATAAATTACTCAGAGTTAGAGTAGGTATGATATTAAATACAGGTCCCGATAAACCACACACTCCTCATATAGATCAACCTAGCATAGAGCATTGGTCTCAATTATATTACCTAACTAGTAGCGACGCGCCAACTAATATATTTGAAGAGTACGGCCCTGACGAAAAATATAACGCGTTCAAACATGAAGATTTTACTATTAAATTCCAGTCTAAACCTGAGCCTAACAGAATGGTTGTGTTTGACGGTTGGCATTGGCATAGTTCATCGCACGTACATGGACCAGAAATGAGATTATCTGTAAATATTAACTATGCTAAGTAATAGTCCAAACTTTAACAACTTATATCTGAAAGGCGCAGACATAGTTGATGTTGATTCGTCATTCTCTGCAATGCTGTTTGCTCAATTGCTTTCAGAGAAATTTTGCACAGAAAGTAGTTATGGTACTGCTATAACTAACCCTGTATGGGACAGAGAATATAATGAAAGAGAAGAGCCTGTTTATGTTGAAGGTAAAAAGCCTTATGTGGAATTCTTCAAAGAAGTTATTAAATCCCCGTACTTTGATTATTGGCGCCACGTTTACGGAGAGTTTGACGAGATACATGTTAATATTAACAAAGTAACATCAGGCGGAGAGATGCCTTGGCACTTCGATGGGTACGACGGAACGTTTCTACAAATACTGTGTTATCCTAATATGGATGATTTTAATCCTGATGATGGTGGACATCTTTTAGTAGGCAGACCTGATACATTATATCGCGAAGGTGATCCTATGCCGCATTGGGTTCCAGAAAAAAGCTTAGATGATATTCTAACAAGCAATGTAGAAGTAACACAAAGATTCGTTCCTAACAGAAACCAAGTAGTTGTTCTTAATAATAACGATCCATCATTTGTACATAGAGTAACAAAGCTCAGCGCTGATAAAACAAGATATACTATAATTGCAACACTAGGATTTAGTTCTTTGTGGAAAACAAACACGCTGAAGTCTGGTTTCTATAAAGATATACAGTTACTATGATTATATCATTAAACCCAACTTACTTGTGCAACTTTAGATGTGATTTCTGTTATCTAACATCAGATCAATTAGCGGATAAGAATAAAATAGATTTAAATGTTCTTGATCAGCGCTTGTCTGAGGTAGCAAAACACACCCCGATTGAGCACGTTGATTTGTACGGTGGCGAGATTAGTGTGCTGGGCGACTCATACTTCTATGCTATGAAAGAAATTATTCGTAGATATTATCAAAGCGATATTAATATTATAACGAACTATGCATCTCCTAAGCCATATATGCATGATAAGGATATATCTCTTTCAGTATCATATGACTTTGACGCTCGTGAAAAATCTGATTTAGTATTTACTAATATGGTTATGTGTCCTGTTCCAATCTCAATTCTAATACTTGCTAGCAGAAAAGTTATTGATATGGACGTTAAGTCTATGGTACAACAATTAAGTATGTTATCTAATATTCGTTCTGTAGAGATTAAACCATATTCAACGAACCAAGCTAACCAACAAGATGTTACTCATAAGGACTTCGAGGACTTTGTTATTAAATGGCTTGAGATGGACTTGCCGTTTGAGTTTGAAAACAGACATCGCATAGAAGATTCAATTGCAAAATACTACGATGCATTCAGTAATAATCATGTTTACATTAATCCTAATGGTAAGTTTTCCGTTCTAGAATTTGATGAAGACGACAATGAATACTTTCTAGAATTGAATTCGTTTGATGAGTATAGAGAGTGGGCTAAAAACGAAGCAAAAGATAATACAAGTGACATATGTAGAAATTGTGAATACTACGGTCATTGTTTAACTGAACATTATAGATATGTTACAGATTTAACTAACAGTTGTAATGGATATAAGGGGTTGTTAGAATGGGCAAAGATAAAGTATTAATATGTGGGGGTGGTACTGCTGGTTGGTTAGCAGCATTAATGATGCATGATAAATTTGATGTAACACTTATTG